>NZ_JALPRH010000040.1:0-48073 GCF_030464795.1 Paraburkholderia sp. SECH2 | reverse complement strand
AACAATTCAAGGAAAGGCACCAAAGCCAGAACAAGGAAAGGCCAAAACCCTAAGAGCACGGACAAAAGCGCCGCACAGGCAAAAAATCAACCCTGCCGAAGGCAATACCCAGCAACAGCATCCAACACCCCTTCATCCTCGCCAACGGCAACAGCACACCGAATCTCGACAGCCGGATACACCCCCCGACACCTCTCAATCACCTCCGGCAGATCCCTCCGCACATGCCCACCTTGCCCAAAAAACACAGGCACAACAGTCACAACAGAGCACCCGTCGGAGACAAGATCCCCAACAGCAGTAGGCAAATCCGGCTCCATCAACTCAAGAAAAGCCAACAAAACCGCCCCTGCATCAGCGCCGCGCGCAGCGCGAACCTTCTCAGCGAGCCTCTCAAACGGCTCCCGCCACCGCACATCCCTCGCGCCATGCGCAAACAAAACAAGTCCATGCGTAGCCATGACAAAGGCCCCTAATGGCGATCAACCCACTTCAACCCGACCAGCCCGAGCACGAGATAAACCAGCCCAGGCGTAGCCGCAGTCAACGGCGCAGGCCACGTATTCAACGTGCCGATATGCGAGAACAGCGTATTGAACAACTGGAAACTCATCCCCAGCATAATCCCGCCGAAAACCTTCACCCCCACCACGCCGGCGCGCGTATGCAGATACGCAAACGGCAACGACAACACCAGCATCACGAACACCGCAAACGGATACAGCAGCTTGCGCCACAGCGCAATTTCATACCGCTGCGTGTCCTGATGATTCTCGGTCAAATGCTGGATGTAGCGGAACAGGTTGAACATCGACATCCGGTCCGGCGACACCAACAGCACCGACAAGATCTGCGGCGTCAGTTCCGAACGCAGCGAATACGCCGGCAACGCCACCTGCTTTGCACGGTACACCGGATTCAATGCATCTGCCGGCGTGCCCGCAGGAGGGGGGACGTCGATCAGTTGCGTGTCCGTCACATCAGTCAGTTGCCAGTGACCCGGCGGCTGGTACGTGCCGCTCTTCGCGATCCGCACGTTAGAGAGACGGAACTGCGAATCGAATTCGTAGATGCGCACGTTGCTGATCGTCGCGTCCGGCTTCAATTCGCCGACGTTGACGAAGCGCGTCACCTGCTCGCCGTCCGCGCGCGCCGTGAGCGTGTCCTTCACCCACACGCCCGACTCGAAGTTGCTCGATACCGACGACCCCAACGCCTCGAGCCGCACGCGTTCCGACAACTGATCCGTGTACGGACCGACCACTTCGCCGATCAGGTAAGTCAGGAACACCAGCGGAATGCCGATCTTCATGAGCGAGCGCAGCGCCTGATTGGTGGCGAGGCCGGACACGCGGAAAATCGTGTACTCGGAATTCGCCGCCATCTGCGCGAACACGTAGATCGCGCTGATCAACGCAGCAACCGGAATGATTTCGTAGAACCGCGACGGCGTTTGCAGCGCGACGCGCAGCACCGCGTACTGGAACTTGTAGTTGCCGTGGCCGACGGAATTCAGTTCGTTGATCAGGTCGAAGAAGAAGAACAGACCCGAAAACGCAAACAGAATGAAGATGAACGTGAGATAGATCTGACGCGCGAAGTACCTTTCATAGATGCGCATCGGTCAGCTCCCCTGCGAACGGCTGAACATCGCCCGCGTGAATAGCGGCCGGTTGCGCACGCGCAGCCAGAAGATGAACGCGACGATCACCGCCACGACAACGTGCAGGCCCACCAGTCCAGCCGCGAACGACATCCTGCCTTGCTCGATCCACGACTGCACGACGTTCAACAGATTGGAATACGTCAGATAGATCAGGACGGCCATCACCAGGTTGATCGTGCGGCTGCGCCGCGGGTTCTGGTGCGCAAGCGGAATCGCCAGCAGCATCAGGTTGATCGCGATCAGCGGCAACCCCGCGCGCCAGGCAAATTCGGCGAGATTTTCATCGGTGGGGTTACGCAGGAGCGTGAGCGTGGGCAAGCTGGTGGTAGTGGGCGTATTGACGACCGGCTGGCTCTGGATCTTCAGGCCGTAGCGTTCGAATTCCATGATGCGGAAATCAGGGTGGCCCGGTTCGCCGTCATAGCGGCGGCCGTTTTCCAGCACGACAAAGCGGTCGCCGTTCTTATGAGTTTCGGTGTGGCCGGTTTTCGACACGACCACGTTGACCTTGCCGTTCTCCGTACTGGTCACGAAGACGTTCTCGACACGCGCCTGGTCGGGCGACATCTTCTCGATGAAGAACACGCGGTGGTTGGTGGCCGACTCGCGGAATTGACCCGGCGCGAGCAGCGAGACTTCGTCGCGCTGCTGGAAACGCGCGCGCAGCAGCTTGTTCTGTTGGTTCGACCACGGCCAGCCGACGAACACGAAGAACATGATGAGGATGATGATCGGTGTGGAAAAAATGGCGATCGGCTTGATGAATTGCGTCAGGCTGACCCCGGAGGACAGCCACACGACCATCTCGGAGTCTTTGTACCAGCGTGTCAGCACGAACAGGATCGACACGAACAGGGTCGCGACGAGCATGATCGCCAGGTAGCCGATCACAGTCAGGCCGATCAGGACCAGCACGTCGCGCGGGTCGATCTCGCCTGAGGCCGCGAGGCCGACGATGCGGATCATCATCGTCGTCAGCACGAGCGTGAGGAGAACCATGAACACGGCACCAGCCGTATACGCGAGTTCGCGCTGGAGGGAGCGTTCGAAGATCATTATTGATGATGAGGTGGGGCGCTCTCGGTGACGTACGGATTGGTTCCCGTCACGCCTCCGGTGCAGCCGCCGCGGGAAAAATAGCGGATAATTGCGGCTTTCATCCTAAGCCCAGATTTTATCCGAGGACAAGCGCGATGGACTTTAGCATAAAAGCCTGTGATTGGACCAAAGGCTCGTCAAACGGTTTCCTGACCGGGAAATCCGATTGCATCGTAATCGGCGTGTTCGAGTCGCAAACGCTCTCGGGCGCTGCGCTGGAGATCGACGCGGCCACCAAGGGCCTCCTGACCCGCGTCATCAAGGCCGGCGACATGGACGGCAAGGCCGGCACCACCCTGTTCCTGCATGAAGTCTCAGGCATCGGCGCTTCGCGCGTGCTGCTGGTCGGCCTTGGCAAGCAGGATGCTTTCGGCCAGAAAGCCTACGGCGAAGCCGTGCGGGCCGCCTGGCGAGCACTGCTCGGCACCAAGATCGTCCAGGTTACGTTCACGCTCGCCCAGCTGCCAATCCTCGAGCGCTCGGTCGATTGGGGCGTGCGCGCCGCGATCCTCGCGCTGCGCGAGTTGAGCTACCGCTTCACGCAGATGAAGAGCAAGCCGGACAACGCGCCGCGCGCCCTGAAGCGCATCGTGTTCAGCGTCAACACCGGCGACGAGAAGGCCGCCAAGCTCGCGGCCAAGCAGGGCGCAGCGCTCGCCAATGGCATGGATCTGACGCGCGACCTCGGCAACCTGCCGAGCAACGTCTGCACGCCGACCTATCTTGCCAACACCGCGAAGAAGCTCGCCAAAGACTGGAAGCTGAAAGTCGAAGTGCTCGGCGAAAAGCAGTGCGAAGCCCTGAAGATGGGCTCGTTCCTGTCGGTCACGGCCGGCTCGGTCGAACCGGCCCAGTTCATCGTGCTGCAGTACCAGGGCGGCGCCGCGAAAGCCGCGCCGGTGGTGCTGGTCGGCAAGGGCGTCACGTTCGATACCGGCGGCATTTCGCTGAAGCCGGGCGAAGGCATGGACGAAATGAAGTACGACATGTGCGGCGCCGGTTCGGTGCTGGGCACGTTGCGCGCCGTCGCCGAAATGGGCTTGAAAATCAACGTGGTCGGCATCATCCCGGCCGTCGAGAACATGCCGTCGGCCACCGCCACCAAGCCGGGCGACATCGTCACCAGCATGAAGGGCCTGACGATCGAAGTGCTGAACACGGACGCCGAAGGCCGGCTCATCCTGTGCGACGCGCTGACCTATGCCGAGCGTTTCAAGCCGGCGGCGGTGATCGACATCGCCACGCTCACCGGCGCCTGCATCATCGCGCTGGGTCACCACAACAGCGGCCTGTTCTCGAAAGACGACGCGCTGGCGGGCGAGCTGCTCGATGCCTCGCGTGAAGCCTCCGACCCGGCCTGGCGCCTGCCGCTCGACGACGAGTATCAGGATCAGCTCAAGTCGAATTTCGCGGATCTGGCGAACATCGGCGGCCGTCCGGCGGGCAGCGTGACGGCGGCGTGCTTCCTGTCGCGCTTCACTGACGCGTATCCGTGGGCCCATCTGGACATCGCCGGCACAGCGTGGAAGAGCGGCGCGGCGAAGGGCGCCACCGGCCGCCCGGTGCCTTTGCTCGCGCAGTTCCTGATCGATAGGGCCGCGGACGGTCGCGCTGCACAATGACGCATTGCAGTAAGGTTGCAGGCATTGCTGTAGACGCAAAGCGGAGCCGCCGATGACGAGAATCGATTTTCACTCGAACGTCGGCGATTCGCTGCTGTATGCGTGCCGCCTGATCCGCAAGGCGTATCAGGCGGGCCAGCCGACTATCGTGCTGGCCGAGCCCGCGCGTCTGCGAGCTTTCGACGAGCAGTTGTGGACCTTCTCACCCCTCGACTTCGTGCCGCACTGCATGGCGGGCACGGCGCTTGCCGCGCAAACGCCAATCGTGCTGGCCTCGAACCTCGATGATGTGCCGCATCATCAGGTGCTGCTCAATCTCGGCGCCACGGTGCCGGCGCAATTCGCCCGCTTCGAAAGATTGCTGGAAGTGGTCGGTAACGCACACGACGAACTCGCGGCTGGCCGCGAACGCTATCGTTTCTATCGCGATCGCGGCTATGCTTTGAACAACTACAAGCAAGGCAGTTAGGCCCCCAGCCGGGTCCTATTTCGCCCGCGTCGCGTGATGTTTTTGTCGGATGGATTCGACGCGCGCGCGGCCTGCCTCGGCTTGGACTCAAACACGGAGAGCGCGCGTGTCCGATCCTAACGATAGTTCGATCCCGGTTTTGAACGAGATTCTCGTGCCGGGCAATCCCGCCCAGGCGCGCCAGGCGGAGGGCGGCGCAGCGGCGCCGGCTACCCAGCCAGTGTCCGATCCCGCCACTGCGCAAGAACCGGTCCTTACGCCGGAACCCACACACGAGCCTGAGCCGGTGCCTGCGCCTGCGCCAGAATCCCAGCATGCGCCAAAGGAGCCGACGCTCGCGCCGGAGCCCGCGCACGTGTCGGAGGAAGCGCATCCGGCCGAGCACCACGCCCACCCGAAAAAGCGTTCGAGGGCACACCACGCTTCCGATCACCGGCACGGGCATGAGCCGGCCATGGCGCCGTCAGCAGGCGTCTTCGATCGGGCTGAACCGCATGCGCCGATCGAGGCGGGTACGATCGTACCGCCGGATATCGCTTATGAAACGCAGCCGCAACCGAATCTCGATGCCGATGTCATCGCTGAACGTCTGCGTGGACGGTTCGCGGGTTTTCTGACGGGAGATGGGCGCGGCATCATCGAAGCGCGTTGCCGCGATGCGTTGCAGGATCACACCTCCTGGCTCGTCAACCAGATCACACGCGAAGTCGCGTTGGCGCTGGAGACCGAATTGACCGGTTGGGTCAGGGAAGCGGTCGATCAGGAGATCGCGCGGCGCTCGGGCAGCGCGTGATCGTGGCCGAGGGCGCGCCGTTATCCGGGCGCGCTCACCGCTTTCATCAAGCGGTGTTCATTTGAGTCTTCGTTTAAGTGTGATTATTTGAGCGTCAGCACCCAGCTCGCCAGCGTAGCCGCCTGATCGGGCGTGAGTTGCGTATTCGCGGGCATCGGCACCGCGCCCCACACGCCCGTGCTGCCATCCAGAATCTTGTGCTTCAGATAGGTGGCGGCATCTTCGCGGCCGGCATATTTCGAGGCGACGTCATGCAGCGCCGGTCCCATGAATGGACGCGTCACCGAGTGGCAGCTCATGCAGTTTTCTTGCTGAGCCAGCGCGAGGGCGGCGGGCACCTCCGCGTGCGCCGCCGGACTGCCGGCGCCTAACATAGCGCTCAGCACGCTGGCCGTTGCGAGCGCTGCATACGACATTGATTTCATTCTGGTCTCCGTCGGTGCAGGTGCCCGACTCGTGGTCCACGCATTATAAAAGGAAAGGGGCGCACGGTTTCCCGTGCGCCCCTTTGCGCTTTTTCGTAACTGACGCAGCCGATATGGCGTTGAGCGATGCTACGCGTTAGCCCCGGCGAATCGAGGTGAATCGAGGCGGATCAGCGTAGTGTGCTCAATGCCCGCTTAGCCCGTCACTGCGCCCTTGTTGGCCGGCAGCGCCAACGCGGAGTACTTCGCCAGCACGCCACGCGTGTAGCGCGGCTTCGGTTGCTGCCATGCAGCGCGGCGGCGTTCCAGTTCGGCGTCGTCGATGTTCAACTGCAGAAGCAGCTTGTGCGCGTCGATCGTGATCGAGTCGCCTTCCTGCACGAACGCGATCGTGCCGCCCACGAACGCTTCCGGCGCCACGTGACCGACCACCATCCCCCACGTGCCGCCCGAGAAGCGGCCGTCGGTGATCAGGCCCACGCTTTCGCCGAGTCCCTTACCGATGATTGCGGACGTAGGCGCGAGCATTTCCGGCATGCCGGGGCCGCCCTTCGGGCCGAGGTAGCGCAGCACGACCACGTCGCCGGCGACGATCTTGTCGGCCAGAATCGCTTCCAGCGCGCTTTGCTCGTCGTCGAACACGCGGGCCGGACCCGTGATGACCGGGTTCTTCAGACCGGTGATCTTGGCGACGGCGCCGTCGACGGCCAGGTTGCCCTTCAGGATCGCCAGATGGCCTTCCTTGTACAGCGCCTGCTCGATCGGGAAAATCACCTGCTGATCGGCGCGCGGCTTGCTCGGCACGTCCTTCAGCTCTTCGGCGATCGTCTTGCCGGTGATCGTGATGCAATCGCCGTGCAACAGGCCCGCGTCGAGCAGGATCTTCATGACTTGCGGAATGCCGCCGGCCTTATGCAGATCGGTCGCCACGAACTGGCCCGACGGCTTCAGGTTGCAGATCACCGGCACCTTCTTGCGCATGCGCTCGAAGTCTTCGATGGTCCATTCCACTTCAGCCGCGTGGGCGATGGCGAGGAAGTGCAGCACGGCGTTGGTCGAGCCGCCCGTCGCCATCAGCACGGCCACGGCGTTTTCGATCGCCTTCTTCGTGACGATGTCGCGCGGCTTCAGATCCTTCTTGACCGCTTCGACCAGCACGCGTGCCGATTCGGCTGCCGAGTCGACCTTTTCCTGGTCCGGATTGGCCATCGTCGACGAATAAAACAGCGACATGCCCAGCGCTTCGAACGACGAGCTCATCGTGTTGGCGGTGTACATGCCGCCGCACGAACCCGTAGACGGGCACGCGTTCTTTTCGACCCCTTCAAAATCTTCTTGCGACATGCGGCCGGCCGTGAACTCGCCCACGGCTTCGAACGAGGACACGATGGTCAGGTCGGTGCCCTTCCAGTTGCCCGGACGGATCGTGCCGCCATACACGTAGATGCTCGGCACGTTGGTGCGCAGCATGCCGATCATGCCGCCCGGCATGTTCTTGTCGCAGCCGCCGATCACCACCACGCCGTCCATCCACTGGCCTTGCACGCACGTCTCGATGCAGTCGGAGATGACTTCGCGCGACACGAGCGAGTACTTCATGCCTTCGGTGCCCATCGACATGCCGTCCGAAATCGTCGGCGTGCCGAAGATCTGCGGATTCGCGTCGGCGCCCTTGACCGCGGCGACGGCCGCGTCGGCCAGTCGCTGCAGGCCGGCGTTACACGGCGTGATGGTCGAGTGGCCGTTGGCGATGCCGATCATCGGCTTGTCGAAGTCGGCCTTTTCGTAGCCGAGTGCGTAGTACATCGAGCGGTTCGGTGAGCGCGCCACGCCTTGCGTGATGTTCTTCGAACGACGGTTGTATGCCATGGGGAACTCCAATCTGTTTTGTTTTGATCCGTGCTGCGTGTGCGGGACTCAGGTGCTGCCGCAGAGGCTTGCGCTGACGCTGCCAATGCGTTACCGGCGGCGTCGGCCGATACGGCGGTTCTGGTCAGTTCAGTTTAGTTCCGACGCGTTGCGCAAGGGTGCAGTTTTGCGAAGCGCGTGTCCAATATATTATTCAGGCTCGATTAGGTCGTAAAATGTATTAATCATGTTGCCTACGATCCCTGACCTGCGCCAATTGCGCTATTTCGTGACCGTCGCTGAAGAAAAGCACTTCGGGCGGGCGGCCGTGCGTCTTTCCATGACGCAGCCGCCGTTGTCGCAGGCGATTCGGGCACTGGAGGACACGCTCGGCGTCGAGTTGTTCGCGCGCACCAAGCGCTCGGTGGAGCTGACTCCGGTGGGCGCTGACCTGTTGCCCGAAGTGCAGCGCCTGCTGGCGAGCGCCGAGGGGCTGCGGCCGCTGGCGCAGAGCCTCGCGCGAGGCGAGGCCGGGGCGCTCTCGCTGGCTTTCGTCTCAACGGCGGATTACGGCCTGCTGCCGCTGCTGCTGCGTGATTTCGGCGCGCGCCATCCGCGGGTGCGCCTCGAACTGACCGAAGCCACCAGCGACGTGCAGATCGACGAACTGGTGGCCGGGCGCATCGACGCAGGCCTTGTGATCGCGCCGCTGCCGTCGCGCCATGCCACCCAGCTCTCGTGGCTGCCGATCGCCCGCGAGCCGCTGGTGATCGCGATGTCGACGGACATGGCAAAGCGCGTGGGCAGTGCCGCGGGCTCCAGGGTTGACTCGCACGCGGAGTGGCTGGACACGCCTATCAGCCTGCGTGACGTCGCCGACGAGCTGCTCGTGATCTTCCCAAGGCGTCTGGCGCCAGGCTTTTATGACATCATTATGGATTGCTACGGCGTGGCGGGCCTCGCGCCCCGGGTCGGCCAGGAGGCGATCCAGATGCAGACGATCGTGAGCCTCGTGTCGGCCGGGATGGGCGTCGCACTGGTGCCGCAATCGTTGCGTAATCTGCGCCGCACGGGTGTCGTGTACCGGCCGCTCTCCGAATCGGTGCCGGCGATCGAGACGGGTTTGGTCTGGCGCACGGCGGAGGTGAGTCCGGTGCTGGCCGGCTTCATCGAGATCGTGCGGGCGCACGCGGCGACCATGGAGGCGCAGTTCGCGGCGCCTCGTGTTTAGGCGAGCTTAGGTGAGCCGCTGCCGCGAACGCATTGCAAGCGGAACCGTCCAACGCATGCGCCGCATGATGCGCACACCGCCGGCTGCTACTTGAAACCCGACTAGAAATCCGCTTCTGAACCTGAACTGCCCATAACAACACGATGCTCATTCACCCGAATTTCGACCCCGTTGCCATTCATCTGGGGCCGCTTGCTGTGCGCTGGTATGGACTGATGTACCTCGTTGCGTTCATCGCGGCGATTGTCGTCGGCCGCTTGCGGCTGCGTTTGCCGTACGTCGCCGCGCAAGGCTGGACCGCTAAAGATATCGACGACATGCTGTTTTACGGCGTGCTCGGTACGATCCTCGGCGGCCGGCTCGGCTACGTGCTGTTCTACAAGGCGAGCTTTTACTTCGCGCATCCGCTCGACATCTTCAAGGTGTGGGAAGGCGGCATGTCGTTTCACGGCGGCTTCCTCGGCGTCACGCTGGCAATGGTGCTGTTCGCCTATCAGCGCAAGCGCTCGTGGCTGCAGGTCACCGATTTTGTCGCGCCGATGGTGCCGACCGGGCTCGCGGCTGGGCGCCTCGGCAACTTTATCAACGGTGAGTTGTGGGGCCGCGTGACCGACCCGTCGGCGCCCTGGGCAATGCTGTTTCCAGGCGCCGCGCCGGACGACGCCACGTGGCTCACCACTCATCCGCAACTGGCCGCGCAATGGCATCTGAACGAAGTGTTCGCGCAATATCACATGCTGCCGCGTCATCCGTCGGAGTTGTATGAGATCGCGCTCGAAGGCGTGGCGCTGTTCTTCGTGCTGTTCTTCTTCTCGCGCAAACCAAAGCCGTTGGGCGCGATTTCCGCGGTGTTCCTGATCGGTTACGGCCTCGCGCGTTTCACGGTGGAATTCGCACGTGAGCCGGACGATTTCCTTGGGCTCTTGGCAATGGGTCTCTCGATGGGCCAATGGCTCTCGCTGCCAATGATCCTCGTCGGCATCGGGATACTGGTGTGGTCCTATCGCCGTGCGCGGCGTGAACCGGCGCAGCCAGTCGGCGCAAACTGAGCGCTACGTTTTATCGTAGTGAGAAGCCAACAAAAAAAGCCACGGCATGCCGTGGCTTTTTTTCTTTGCAGCAGGACGTCCGCCGTAAAAACGCGTTACTTCATCTGCACCGAGCCCGACACATTGACCGTGACAGTCGACGTTCCGCCTTCAATCGGCACCGGCGCGGATGCCTTCGCATCGGCACCCATTGCGCGTGCGCTCATCATCATCATGGGACGCGGCATGACGCCGTTGTGCCCGACGTTGACCTCGCGAATCGAATAGCCGTTGTAGCCGAATGCCTGCGCCGACGAAGCGGCTTGCTCGCGGAACGACTTGATGGCTTCGCCGGTGAGCTTCTGCTCCGCGGCACGCTGCGCTTCTGGCGACAACGAGAACTGCACGTTGCCGACCTGCATGATCGATGCCATCTGGCCCGCGAGTTTCGACGCCGCGGCGAAGTCGTGCGACTCGAGCACAACTTCAGTACGGCCGCGCCATGCGGAAATGCGGCCGTCACGATCGGTGGACGGGTAGATCGAGAAGGAGCCGGTGCGAGCCGTTACGCCGTTCACGCCCTTGGCTTTTTGCAGCGCCGCATCGGCGCGTTGGTTCAGCGTGGAGGTGAGCACGGACGGATCACTTGCTTCCTGCTCGTAGAACAGCGTGATATCGACGACGTCTTGCGGCACTTCCGAGCTTGCTTGCGCATTCAGCGACAGCACGCCCGCGGGCTGATATTGCGTCACGCCCTGCGCGCGGGCCATGGCCGGCGTCAACGCGAGCGCAGCAGGTGCGGCGCATATGAGAGCGAGAGCGAGTGCACGTGCGGTGTTTTTCGTCATTCTTGGACTCCTTGCTTGAACAGGTTGTGCACGATTGGAGCGAACGCCATGCGCGTGGCACAACGTTTGCGAGTCCGTTAGGCGCTTGTAACCTGAGCTTGGTTCCCTAATTTGACGTTTGCTGAACGTTTGTGTTCATCGGCGCACAGACATGCGCGTGACACAAGCGGCAACGGGTCACATGCGCGTATGCAAGGTCAAACAAGACGTTTGGTGATGAAGCGCCATTCAGCTTCGGTCACCGGTGTGATCGACAGGCGGTTGCCTTTGACGAGCACACGCATGTCCTTCAATTCTTCATGCTCGCGCAGCGCGGCAAGCGGAATCAAGGGGATCTTCTTCTTGAACACCACATCGACGAGTAGCCAGCGCGGCGTTTCCTGCGACGACTTCGGGTCGTAGTAGGAGCTCTTCTTGTCGAATTGAGTGGGGTCCGGATACGCGGTGGACGACACCTCCGCGAGCCCCGCAATGCCCGGCTCCGGGCAACTCGAGTGATAGAACAGCACACCGTCGCCGACCTGCATCATGTCGCGCATGAAGTTGCGCGCCTGATAGTTGCGCACGCCGGTCCACGGCAACGTGTGGTGCGGTGCCTCTGCCAGATGGTCGATGCTTGCTTCGTCCGGTTCGGACTTCATTAGCCAGTAGCGCATGAATCGAGTTGAACGTTAAAGGTTTGACACAGCAAAAAAATCGAGGCCCAAAGAAAAACGGCACCGAACCGAAGTCCGATGCCGTTTGAATAAGGTCCCCGCCTTAGCCGCTAGGCCGGCATCCTGAACCGGGAGTTCAGAATTGGTCGCAGTTAGCAGCACTTCGGGTACATCAGACAGAGTGACGCGCACACCCGTGCTACAAATTTCCACAACCGTGCACATGGCATTGGTTCAAGGAATATATGACCTTGGCGAACCAGGCAGGGAAGTCAAACCGATTGAATTCAAGACGTTTGCATGAATCTTTGTTCATGCATCTCGGTTGAATTCGCAGCCGATCTCAGGACCGGCTACAAGATACTTTTACATGCTGTACTGCTGAATCACAGTACCCAGTTGCTCGTTCATTTGGTGCATTGTACGCCGGATTTCTTCAGCGGGAAATGCTTCTCCGTGCCGCACGCTGCTTTGCAGCTTAAGCAGTTCTGATGCCAGCGACAGCGCGGCCATGACGGCAATGCGATCCGTGCCGCGCACGTTGCTGCCATTGCGGATCTTCGACATCTCGGCGTCGACGCGTGCAACCGCTTCAAGCAGCGCGCCTTCAGTTTCCGGCGAGCAGGCTAGACGATAGGGCACGCCGAGAATCGATACTTCGATCTGCTTGGTGGTCATGCATTTTCTCCATGGCGGGTGACGTCGCTCTCCGCTTCTTCCTCATGCGGCGCGGTCTCGAGCAGATCGAGCTGATTATCAGGCTCGCTGTGCGCGCGGGCCCGCGGCAATTTTTCGAGGATCGCATTGAGGCGCACCTGTGCGTCGTCGATCTTTGCCGACAGCGCGTCGCGTTCCGCCTGCAGCGCATCGCGCTCCTCGCGCATCAGCGCGAGTTCCGTGCGCGTGGCCTCGGCTTCGGCACGCGTTTGGGCGAGCTGATCTTCGAGCGCGAGCCGCGCTTCATTGTGGCGTTGGCTGATCGTGATCAGCTTGCCGATATTCTGTGAAAGTGTTTCGAGTTCGGTGAGCATCTGCTGCGTCCTCTAAAGACATCGCATTTTAGCGCGGAATGTCGCAGGTTCCGACAATTGTCTCGTTTCGAGACGTAACAACATCGCTTTGTGCCGGCTTTTATCGACCATATGATGAAAAACAACTCATGCATCGGACAATAACCTGCACTTAACAGAACAGTTTGCGCACGGATTAACCATTCTTGACGGACCCGAGGGCCGCTCCTAAACTGGCCGCACTTTGGTGCCCGCGCGCGCTTTTCCACAGTGTGCGCAGTTAAACGGGAAGCAGGGCGCGCGCTTCGCCTGAACGCGCCAACCTGCGCTGCCCCCGCAACGGTAAGCGACCGCATTCGTCATGCAGGTCGATCCTGATCGCGTGTTTGATGCTTAACACGCGAGTGTGCCACTGCGCGTCACGCGTGGGAAGGCGGGATCGATGTGTCGCCAGCCCGGATACCGGCCAGAGGGAGAGGCTCGTTCCCGCGCAAACGTAAAACAACGCGGGCGCCTCGTTACGCATCGGCCCGCGGGGAAGCGGGCCGCGCACGCTATCCACAGGAATGTCATCCCATGCTGTCCCCTATCGCTCGCGCGGCGTTGCTCGCCTTTGCGAGCCTGCCGCTCGTCGTGCATGCTCAAGCTACTGCTTCTTCTGCGTCACCGTCCTCGTCGTCATCTTCTTCTGCCGATACGGGGGCGAGCGGTTCGTCAGCCGCGGTGTTGTCGCCCGTTGTCGTGACCGCGGAGCGCGGGCCGCAACCGCTCGCCGATGCGATCCCGCAGACCACGCTGTTCGACCAGCAGGACATCGCCGATACGACCGCGACCGATTTGCCCGGCCTGCTGCAACTCGCGCCCGGCGCGCAAATCTCGCGCACCGGTGGTCCGGGTTCCACGACGAGCCTGTTTCTGCGCGGCGCGTCGTCGACGCAATCGCTTTTGCTGATCGACGGCGTGCGGGTCGACTCCGTGAGTCTGGGCGCGCCGCAACTCGCGCAGATTCCCCTCGACCAGATCGATCACGTCGAAGTGGTGAATGGCAACGTGTCCGCGCTTTACGGCTCCGGCGCAATTGGCGGCGTGGTGCAGGTGTTCACCAAAGACGGCGGCGACCATCCGCCGCGTTTCAATTTTTCGGTGGGCTATGGCAGCTATCACACGCAGACGCAGCAGGCCGGCGTGAACGGCTCGCTGGATAAAGACGGCAACACCACCTTCAGCATTTCGCTCGCGCGTTCGAAAGACGACGGCTTCTCCTCGCTCAATCCGTCGCAGGCGCCCAACGCGAATCCGAACGCGAACGGCTATCTGAACGAAAGCATCTCGGCTTCGCTGCGTCACAAGTTCAGCGACAAGTGGGACGCGGGCGCCACCTATTTCCAGTCGAACGGCAATAACAGCTACGACAACGCGTACGGTGTGCCGACCGATCTGAACAACCTCTACAGCAAAGTGCGCCAGGTGTCGGTGTTCGCGAACGGCAAACTGACCGACTGGTGGACCACGCACTTCATCGTTTCCGAAGGCGACGACCGCAGCGTGGCGAATACCAACGGCATCTACAACGGCCGCTTCGATACCGACAATCGCCAGTACACGTGGCAGAACGATTTTGCGCTCGCCGCGCAGCAGAAACTGCAGGTCGGCTATGAGCATCTGGATCAGAGCCTCGACTCGGATACATTCACTGCGCCCGACCGGCATGTGGATTCGGGCTTTGTCGGCTACACGGGGCGCTTTGGGCGCAATCAGATTCAGGCCAACGTGCGGCGCGATCAGTATTCCGATTTCGGCGGGGCGAACAGTTACTATCTCGGCTACGGTTTCGATATCACCGAGCATTGGAAGGCGACTGCAAGCTATTCGGATTCATTCCGCGCGCCGAGCTTCGACGATTTGTACTATCCGCTCAGCGGCAATCCGTCGATCCAGCCGGAGCGCAGCCATTCGATCGAAGCAGCATTGCAGTACGCGTCGAACGCGCTTGGCGTGATGCGTCTGAGCGCCTTCCAGACGCGTTATTCGAATCTGATCGACTACGAGCAGGTTACGCCCGGCATTTTTTTGGCCGAGAACGTCGGCCGTGCGAAGGTGCAGGGGCTTGAAGGATCGTGGAGCGGCCATATGGGCAAGACCGACGTGCGCGCGTCGCTAACGCTGCAGAATCCTGTCGACCTCGATAGCGATACCGATCTTGTGCGTCGTGCAAGACGCTTCGCGTCGCTGGCGGTAAATCGCAGCATTGCCGGGTGGCGTGTCGGCGGCGAGTGGATTGTCAGCGGCGCGCGTGAAGATAGCAGCGGCACGCTGGGCGGCTACGGCGTGGTGAATCTGTCGGCGCGCTACAACATCACGAAGGCATGGTACGTCGCCGCGCAGATCCAGAACCTGTTGAACAAGGACTATGAAACGGCCTACTCGTATAACTCGCCGCGGCGCGGTGCGTATGTCACGGTTGGTTGGCAGCAGCAATGACGAACGTACTTGCATGAGAACGTGCCGATGAACCGTAGCTCGAGCCCGATGCCCACGACCACGTTGCGCGTGATGAGCGCAAAGCGCGCCGCCGCGATCTGGCTCGTGCTCGCGGCGATCGCGCTGGTTGTGCTGATGGCATCGCTCGCACTGGGCAGTGTGTCGCTCGCGCCGGCGCGCGTGTTGGCGGCGTTGCTGCCGTCGCACGCGTCGCATGTGGCGTCCGGCGATCTTGCCGGCGAGATCGTGCGCACGCTGCGTTTGCCGCGCGCGCTGGCCGGCTTCGCGTGCGGCGCGTTGCTTGCGCTGGCGGGGGCGCTGCTGCAAGTGCTGTTGCGCAATCCGCTGGCCGAGCCCTACGTACTAGGCGTGTCGGGTGGCGCGGCGACGTTCGCGCTGGTCGCGATGATCGCTGGTTGTGCGTGGTGGATCGTCGACGCCAGCGCATTCGCCGGCGCATTCGTGTCGATCCTGCTGGTGCTCGGACTCGCACGCCGTGAATTGTGGCGGGGCGAGCCGCAGGATACGTCGCCGCGTTTGCTGCTGACTGGTGCGGTGATCGCGGCCGGCTGGGGCGCTGTCATTACCCTGTTGCTTAACCTTGCGCCGGACAATCGGCTGCGCGGCATGTTGTTCTGGCTGACCGGCGATCTGAACGGCGGCGCGATGCCATGGACAGCGCTCGCCGCGCTCGTCGTCGTGCTGATGGCGATCGTACCCGCTGCGCCGCGTCTGAACGTGCTGTTGCGGGGCGACGCCGCTGCGCAGGCGCTCGGTGTCGCGGTGATGCCGCTGCGCCTGCGCGTGTATCTGGTGGCGTCGCTGGCGGCAGCCGCGGCGGTGACCACAGCCGGCACGATCGGTTTTGTCGGGCTCGTCGTGCCGCATATGCTGCGGCTCGCCTTCGGTAACGATCAGCGCATGCTGCTGCCCGCAGCGGCGCTCGGTGGCGGTGTCGCGGTGATGGGCGCGGACCTGATTGCGCGCACGGTGATCGCACCCGCGCAATTGCCGGTCGGCGTGATCACGTCGATCGTCGGCGTGCCCGTGTTCCTGTGGATGCTGTTGCGCAGGCGCCGATGATGAACGCACACAACGCTCCGCATTCGGCGCTTAGCGCGCAACGCCTGACTTTGCGTGCGGGCATGCGCACCTTGCTCGACGCATTCACGCATACGTTCTATGCGGGCGAGATCTGGTGCGTTGCGGGCCCCAATGGCGCGGGCAAGACGACCTTGCTATCCACGCTTGCCGGTCTGGCGCAGCCGTCGGCGGGGCATGTCGAACTCGACGGTGTGCGTCTCGCCGACTGGCAGCCATTGCCGCTCGCGCAGCGTCGCGCGCTGATGCCGCAAAGCGCTGCGGACGCCTTCAGCGCGAGCGTGCTCGACATCGTGATGCTGAACCGCTTTCCGCATTTGACCGGCTGGGGTTGGGAGGGCGAGGCCGATCGCGCGGCCGCGCATGCCGCGCTGGACGTTTTGGGCCTCGCCGCATTCGCTGCGCGCGACGTGCTGTCGCTTTCCGGTGGCGAACGTCAACGCGTTGCGCTCGCGGCGGTGTTGTGCCAGGAGGCGCCGTTGTTGCTGCTCGACGAACCGCTCTCGCATCTGGATCTGCACCATCAGATCGACTGTCTCGAAGCGGTGACCGCCTGGACACGCGAACCTCGGCGTACAGTGATGTTTTCGTGCCACGACTTGAACCTGGCGCGCCGCTTCGCAACGCATGCGTTGCTGCTCGACGGCAACGGCGGCGCGTATGCCGGGCCGGTGCACGACGTGCTAACGCCGACGCTAACGAGCCGTGCGTTCGGCTATCCGTTGATTCTGATTCGCGACGGCGAGCATGAGGCGCTGATTCCCGCGCCGCGCTCGCGTCACGAATCGCCTGCGGCGCATGACACGTCAGCAGGCTAAGCGCTTGATAAAAACACTCTCTTTTCTAGAAACGTCTATGACTTCTTTACCAGGATTGCCGGGATTGGCGGGATTGACCGAAGTCGAACCGCTCGATCAAACGCTGCGTGCCGAACTGCAACACATCATCGATACCAAGACCAAGCCGCCCGGCAGTCTTGGGCGGCTGGAAACGCTCGCGCGCCAGATGGGGCTGATCCAGCGTACGACGCACCCCACGGTCGCACGTCCTGCGATGATTGTGTTCGCCGGTGACCACGGTATTGCGCAGGAAGGTGTGAGTCCGTATCCGCAAGCGGTGACCGCGCAAATGGTCGCTAACTTTCTCACGGGCGGCGCGGCGATCAATGCGTTGAGCCGCGTCTCCGGCGTCGAACTCGAAGTGGTCAACTCAGGCATTGCCACGCCGCTGCCGTCGACGGAGGGTCTCATCGACATTCCGGTCGCAGCCGGCACGCGCAACTTCGCGCATGAACCAGCCATGACGCATGAACAGGCGCTGACCGCGATGCAGGCGGGCGCGGCTCGCGTGCGGCATCACGCGGCGCTCGGCACCAATGTGATTGGCTTCGGCGAAATGGGCATTGCGAATACGTCGTCGGCCGCGTGTCTGATGAGCCGCTTGTGCGGCGTGCCGATCGACGAATGCGTAGGCCGCGGGACCGGTCTCGACAACGCGGGGCTTGCAAAAAAGCGCAACGTACTCGCCTCTGCAGTCGCGCATCACGCGGCGTCCAGCGATCCGCTCAACGTGCTCGCCACCTTCGGCGGCTTTGAAATCGCCATGATGGTGGGGGCTTATCTCGCTGCCGCGCAAGCACGTATGACGATCCTCGTCGATGGTTTCATCGCGACCTCGGCGTTGCTGGTGGCCGATGCGTTCGCACCGAACGTCCGCGAGTATTGTGTGTTCGCGCATGCGTCGAACGAGGCGGGGCATCGGCGCATGCTCGATCATTTCGGTGCGCTGCCGTTGCTTTCGCTCGATATGCGTCTCGGCGAAGGCACCGGCGCGGTACTCGCGGTGCCGTTGCTGCGCGCAGCAGCGGCGTTCATTAACGAAATGGCCAGCTTCGAATCGGCCGGTGTCGCCAATCGCGATGCGTGAGCCGTTATACGAAGCGCAGTCATACAGAAGCGTGCGTCCGGCTCACTCATGAATCCGCTCGCTGAACTCCGCTATTTCTTCACGGCACTCGGCTATTTCACGCGCGTGCCTGTGCCGCGCTGGGTCGGCTATGAGCCGCACTATCTGAATGCGGCGGCGCGTTATTTCCCGCTCGTCGGTCTATTGGTCGGCGGATTGAGCGCGCTGGTCTATCTCGCGGCGTTGCATGTCTTTCCCGCGGGCGTGGCGGTGCTTCTGTCGATGGCGGTGTCGCTTCTCGTCACCGGCGCATTTCACGAGGACGGACTTGCCGATTGTGTCGATGCGTTCGGTGGCGCCTATACGCGCGAGGACGTGTTGCGCATCATGCATGATTCGCGCATCGGCGCTTTCGGCGCCATCGCGCTCGTGATTGCGCTAGCACTGAAGTGGCAAACGCTCACCGCGTTGCCGCCGATGCGCGCCGCAAGTCTGATGATTGCAGCGCATGCCGCGAGCCGTGTGTTCGCCATCAGTTATCTGGCCACACTCGACTACGTGCGAGCCGAAGGCAAAGCCAAACCGGTTGCGCAACGCTTGAGCGGCCCCGCGTTGCTCTGCGCCGCGGTGTTCGGTCTGCCCTTGTTGTTCTGGCCGAACTTGCTGGATTCGCCGAATTGGCGCTTCGCCTGCGTGACGCTTGTCATACTGGTGGCGTTGCGCTTTGCATTGGGCCGCTATTTCGTCAGACGCATTGGTGGCTACACCGGCGACTGCCTCGGCTTTGCGCAACAGATCTTTGAACTGAGCATCTACCTCGTGGGGCTCGCATGGATATCGTCCTGATCCGTCATCCTGCCGTCGCGCTCGATTCAGGGGTGTGCTACGGCCACAGCGACGTAGCGCTCGCCGAAGACGTCGAGATATCGGCAAGTGCTCTGGCGCTGAAACTGGCGACCTTGCAGATACCGCCGCCGCGTGTGCTGATGTCGAGTCCGTTGACGCGTTGCGCGACTCTCGCTGCGGTCATGGCGAACGATTTTGGTTGCGCGCTCAGTCATGACGATCGTCTGAAGGAAATGAATTTCGGCGATTGGGAGGAGCAGCGTTGGGACGCAATCGATCGCGAACTGCTCGACGCCTGGGCGGCCAACTTCGAGCACGCGCGTGCGCATGGCGGCGAGAGCGTCGCGCAATTCGTCGCGCGGGTGCGAGCGTGGTTCGACGCGTTTGCGCTGACGCGCGAGTTGTCGCCCGCGTACGTGGTTACGCATGCCGGCGTCATACGGGTGATCGCTTCGCTGGTGCTGGAGGTGCCGGTGGAAAGCTGTCTGCGCTGGTCGTTGGAGATGGCGGGGATTGTCTGGCTGCGCAGGGATGATGAGACGCAGCAGTGGTCGTTGGTGAGGTGGAATGTGTGAGGGAAGAAGCTTGGTTCCCGCAGTCCGCCGAATCGCGTCAGTCCAGCCTTATTCGTGACACTTTTTCAGGGAATTTGTCGCGAAAACAGAAATAGTGACACTTTTAGACGAAAAAAGTGTCGCAATTCGCGTGATTTGTGCCACAATGCCATGAAAAGTGTCGCGATTAGGAGTTGTCGCGACACATTGGCAAGAGGTGGCGCGTATGAACAGCAGTGGCATCAAGCAGGAACTGGATCTGATCGAGCAGCTCATCGCGGCAAGCGCCGAGGGGCGAGGCGTTCGTGCGCTTGCCGCGGCACTTGCCGGGCGCCGCCATCCCATGCAACGCCGTACGCTGCAACGTCGTCTTGACGTGTTGCTCGAAACGGGCCGGATCGTCTCGGAAGGTGCCGGTCGGGCAGTGTCCTACAAGCAGGCTGCGGCTCCTGGCGCGGCTGCTTCCCCCACCCAGGTTGTCGCTGGCGCAAGCACTTCCGGTGAGGCCTACGTGCCCGTATCCAGTGCTGGGCTCGAGGTGCGCGCGGAAGTGAACCGGCCGCTGCACGAGCGCCGGCCGGTCGGCTATAACCGTGCGTTTCTCGAACGCTATCGTCCGAATCAGGACGCGTATCTATCGCAAGCGCAGCGTGAACGGCTGCATGAATGGGGCCGCACGTCGGCGGATGTGCGGCCGGCCGGCACCTACGCACGCGACATCATGAGCCGGCTTCTGATCGATTTGTCGTGGGCGTCGTCGCGACTCGAGGGCAATACTTACACGCGGCTCGACACCGTGCGGCTGATCGAGCAAGGGCACATTGCGGAAGGCAAGGACGCTCAGGAAACGCAGATGATCCTGAACCACAAGGCCGCGATCGAAATGATCGTCGAGAGCGCGGACGAAGTGGGCTTCAATCGATTCACCGTACTGAATCTGCACGCGATTCTCTCCGACAATCTGATGTCCGACCCGTTCGCCAGTGGTCGTTTGCGCGCGCGCGAAGTGGAGATCAGCGGCACCGTATTTTTTCCGCTCGCCGTACCGCAGCAAATCGCGGAATGCTTCGAGGCGGTGTTGAACAAGGCCGCCCAGATCGACGATCCTTTCGAGCAGGCTTTCTTCAGCATGGTGCATTTGCCCTATCTGCAGCCGTTCGAAGACGTCAACAAAAGGGTCTCGCGTCTGACCGCGAATATCCCTCTGATCCGGCAGAATCTATGTCCGCTGTCGTTCATCGACGTTCCCGAAAAGGCCTACGTCGACGGCACGCTCGGGGTGTACGAGGCCAATCGTGTCGAGTTGTTGCGCGACGTCTTCATCTGGGCGTACGAGCGCTCGTGTCAGCGTTATCTGGCGATTCGACAATCTATCGGCGAGCCGGACGCGTTTCGCCTCAAGTATCGCAATGCGTTGATACAGGTCGTGCAGGAGGTGATTCGCGGCGGCCTTGCTGGTACGCGCGGTGAGATTGAAACTCTCGCACAGAATCAGGTGGATGCGGCGGAGGTATCTTCGTTCGTCGATGCGATTCAGTCCGATCTCGATCAACTCTACCTGGGTAATGTTGCGCGCTATCGGCTGCGGCTTTCGGAATTCGAACGCTGGCCGTTCAAGCGGGCGGACGCCGTCTCGCGCTAACGCGGCGCTGCCTGCTTCACAGCTTTCGCAGCGGCATCACTGCGTGCCGTTCTTCCTGCGCGAGCGCGCTAGCTCCAGGTCTTCGCACATTTGCTTTGCCCCCTGCGCAATACGAGGCGCCGGCCGGTTGATCAGATCGCCGTCGATGGCGAATAGATTGTTGTTCGCCACTGCTTTAAGGCTCGGCCACGCGCGCCATGTATCGAGTCGCGGCAAGGCGGTGTCCGGTTTGGTTGCGCCAGGTGCCGCGGTGACGATCGCTTCCGGATTCGCTGCGAGCACTGCTTCGGTCGAGACGGTCGGCACCAGCGGCTCGAGTTTCGCAAACACATTGCGGCCGCCGCATAGCGCGATCACGTCGCTGACCATATGTTCGCCGTTGAGCGTCATCAATGGTTGATCCCACACCTGATAGAACACGCTGACAGGCGGGCGGCTCGCATAGCGCGTACGCAGTCGTGCGATGTCCTGACGGTATGCTGCGGCCGCCGCATCGGCGGTCGGCGAGGTGCCGAGCAATTGTCCGAGCTTCGTCAGCGACACGGCAACATCGTCGAGATGATGCGGCTCGCTGAAGAACAGCGGCACATGCATCTCACGAAGACGATCGAGCTGGCGCTGCGCATTGCCATGCCGCCATACGACGATCAGATCGGGCTTCAACGCGACGATTCGTTCGAGGTCGAGCGCCTTATTGTCGCCGACACGCGGCAGTTGCTTCGCTTCGGGTGGATAGTCGCTGTAGGACACGGCGCCGACCAGTTTCGCGCCACCGCCCGCGGCGTACAGCAGTTCGGTGACGTGCGGCGCGAGACTGATGACGCGTTGTGCGGGAGCGGACAGCGTGACGGTCGCGCCGGTATCGTCGGTGACGGTGATCGCGGCGTGCGCGTGCAGCGTGCTCGCTCCAAGTGCTGCGGCGATGACGAAGCGCGAGAGTCGAATCATCGAACAGCCTCGCGCAGACTCTCTTCAAAGCGTGTCCATTCCGTGTCGCTGGCAGGTAGGCCGAAACGCACGCTGCCCGTTGCTGTGAAGAGGCGTGTCCACACGCCGCGTTGTGCTAACGCTTCATGCAGAGCGGCGGCGCGCTCGTCGGCGGTCCATGCGAAGAGCGGTGTGCTGTGCGTGGCGAAACCGTGTGCCTGCAAGAGACTTACCAGACGGGCGCTCTCAGCATCGAGCAGCGTGCGCATCTGCTGCTGCCACGCCGTGTCTTCAAACGCGGCTTTGACTGCGTGACGAGCCGGGCCGCTGACAGTCCATGCCCCGAGCGTAAGCCGCAAAGCGTCGAGCAAAGACGGCGCACCGAGTACGAAACCGGCGCGCACACCCGCGAGCCCGAAGAATTTCCCCGGCGAACGCAGCACGATCAACCCATCGCGATGAGTACTTGCCGCGAGCGACGCCGAAGGCATCGTATCGGCGAATGCCTCGTCGATCAGCAGCGTGCCGCCGCGTGCGATGAGTTGCTTATGCCAGCGCAGCAGCTTGTCGGCGTTGAGATGTTCAGCGGTCGGATTGTTAGGATTCACGACGACAACGTGAGTGAGCGCGTCGGGTAAAGTGTCCCAGGACACATCCAGTGGCACGACCTCGTGCCCAGCACGCTCGAATGCGGGCGCATGTTCGCTATATGTGAGCGGCGCGATGCCAACCCGGGCACGTGGCAAAAGCACCGGCAGTGCGCGAATCCCTGCCTGGCTGCCCGCGACGGGTAGCACATGGGCTGCATCGGGCGCGCCATAGTAACGCGCTGCGCAGGCTGCAAAACCGTCACCGTCGTCGGGCAGGCGGCGCCAGGCATCGGCGGGAACTGGGGGCACCGGATAGCCGTGCGGATTGATACCCGTCGACAGGTCGAGCCATTGCGCGTACGGAATGCCGTAACGTTCAGCCGCTTCGTGCAGATTGCCGCCATGAACCACGGCATTGAAGGTGGTGCCGGAATTGGTCGTGCGCTCAACCATTCGATCAACCATGAAAGGGCACACTCAGCAACGCCAGCACGATCAGCACAGCTAGCCAAAGAATGACCGTCCGTTCGACCAGCATCAACGCCGCTGTAACGTGACTGGCCTTCGCAGCGTGTCCGAAACCAAGCGTCGGCCTGTGTTCAAGCGCGCCGTGATACACCGCGGGTCCGCCGATCAACACATTCAGACTGCCCGCGCCCGACGCCATGACCGGCCCGGCATTCGGACTGTCCCAACGCGGCGCCTGTTCGCGCCAGCAACGCAGCGCGGTGCGCGTGTCACCGAGCAAGGCATAGCTCGCCGCTGTAAGGCGCGCGGGAATCCAGTTGAGCACATCGTCGATGCGCGCGGCGGCCCAGCCGAAGCGCAGATAGCGCGGCGTGCGGTAGCCCCACATGGCATCGAGCGTGTTGGCCAGACGGAACCCCAGTGCGCCCGGACCGCCCGCGATCGCGAACCAGAACAGCGCGCCGAAGATCGCGTCATTGCCATTTTCCAGCGCCGATTCGACGGCGGCGCGTGACAGCGCCGCTTCGTCGGCATGAGCGGTTTCGCGCGACACGATGCGCGAGGTCAAGAGACGCGCTTGCGCCAGATCGCGCCGCGTCAGGGCCTCGGCGATCGGTGCAATGTGATCGTGCAAGCTGCGCGCGCCGAGCGCGAACCACAGCAACACGACATGCACCGCGCAGGCCGCAAAAAAAGGCAGCACGGAGACGAGCCACCAGGCGATCAGCACCGGCGGCATCACCGTCAGCGACCAGGCGAGCAGCCCCTTGAGACGCAAGCGCCGGCCGGTGTTGTAGTGCGTTTCGAGGCGCATCGCCCATTTGCCGAAGCCGACCAGCGGATGCGCGGTGCGCGGCTCACCGAGCCAACGGTCGACGGCGACCCCTGCCGTTGCCAGCGTAACGATCAAAGGCAGCGACAGCATCACGCGCCTCCCGCTGTTTTCAAGGCGAGCGGCAAGCCCGCGACCATCATCGTGACCTGGGTGCTCAACGCGGCGATGCGCTGATTGAGCCGCCCGAGTTCGTCGACATAGAGGCGTGTTTCCGCGCCGAGCGGCACCACGCCCAAACCGATTTCATTGCTGACCACGATGATCTTGCCTCTGGCGTTGATGAGCGCTGTTTCGAAAGCGGCAAAGTGCGTGTGATAGTGATCGACCGGCAAGCCGTCGCCGTCAGGTGGGCATAGCAGGTTGGCGAGCCACAGCGTCAGGCAGTCGATCAGAATGCAGTGACCCGGCGCGTCGATTTGCGTGACGGCGCCGGCGAGATCCACGTCTGCTTCGTGCAAAGCCCAATGCGCTGGACGCCGCTCGCGATGATGCGCGATCCGCGCGCTGAATTCGGCGTCGTCGGCAACGCGCGCGGTGGCGATGTACGTGACGGGGAGGGCGCTGTCGTTCGCCAGTTTTTCGGCGTGCAGGCTCTTGCCCGAACGGGCGCCGCCGAGAACGAAGGTGAGGTCGCGGGAAATCATCGCGTGATTGTACCGGCGTGCAGTGCGTGCCGGCACGATGGGATAATGCCGCGTTCATCGCCCGCATTCATTGTCCGCATTTGCCTATTCACCGTCCAAGCCGATATTCCGTGACCGCCATTTCGAACCCGCATGACGCCGTACCTGTGCCGCGCGGCACGCTGATGATTCAGGGCACTACGTCCGACGCAGGCAAGAGCACGCTCGTCGCGGGTCTGTGCCGGCTGGCGCGCCGCGCCGGCGTGCGGGTCGCGCCGTTCAAGCCGCAGAACATGGCGCTCAATAGCGCGGTGACGGTCGACGGTGGCGAGATCGGCCGTGCGCAGGCCTTGCAGGCGGTGGCCGCGGGCATTGCCGCTCACACCGATCTGAACCCGGTGTTGCTCAAGCCGACGAGCGACCGTGGCGCGCAAGTGATCATCCACGGCAAGGCGCGCATGAATCTCGATGCACGCGCGTATCACGACTACAAGCCGGTCGCCTTCAAGGCTGTGCTGGAATCGTATGCGCGTCTGCAAGCGGCGTACGACACGATTTTTGTCGAAGGCGCGGGCAGTCCCGCCGAGATCAATCTGCGCGACCGCGATATCGCCAACATGGGTTTCGCTGAAGCGGTCGATTGTCCGGTCGTGCTGGTGGCAGACATCGACCGGGGCGGCGTGTTCGCGCATCTGACCGGTACGCTCGCGTGTCTGTCGGACAGCGAGCAGGCGCGTGTGCGGGGCTTCATCATCAATCGCTTCCGCGGTGATGTCAGTTTGCTCAAGCCCGGACTCGACTGGCTCGAAGCGAAGACCGGCAAACCGGTGCTCGGCGTGGTGCCGTATCTGCACGGTCTGACGCTCGACGCCGAAGACATGCTGCCGCCCGAGTTGCGTGCGGCGCACAGCGGCCAAAGCGACGATCCGAACCGGATGTTGCGGGTAGTCGTGCCGGTGCTGCCGCACATCAGCAATCACACTGATTTCGACGCGCTGCGCGCGCATCCGCAGGTCGATTTTCATTACGTGCGAAGCGGCACGCCGCTTCCGCCGGCCGATCTGATCATCCTGCCGGGTTCGAAAAACGTGCCGGGCGATCTGGCCTTTTTGCGTGCGCAAGGCTGGGACGCGGTGCTGCAACGGCATCTACGCTATGGCGGCCGCGTTATCGGAATTTGCGGCGGTATGCAGATGCTCGGACGCGAAGTGGCCGACCCGCACGGCGTGGAAGGCGCGCCTGGAACGAGCGCGGGCTTAGGCTGGCTCGATTACTCGACGGTGCTGACGCGCGAAAAAACGCTCAAAAACGTGACGGGGCATCTCGCGTTGCCGGGGTCGCCCGAGGTGGCCGGCTACGAGATTCACATGGGCGAGACGCAGGGCCCGGCGCTCGGCTCGCCCGCGCTGCAACTGGGCGAAACGCCAAATGCGCATCCGGACGGCGCGATCTCGGCCGATGGCCAAATTCTCGCGACCTACGTGCACGGGCTGTTCGACACGCCGGCCGCGTGCGCCGCACTGCTGGCGTGGGCGGGACTGAGCGACGCCGAGAAAATCGACTACCCGGCGTTGCGTGAGGCCTCGCTGGATCGCCTGGCCGACACGCTTGCCGAGCACCTCGATCTTCCGAAGCTTTTCGCTGCGATTGGTTGAGCGAGCTTGACCGGATGGTGGTGATTAAATCCCATTGGGAAATAATCAAAGCCTAAGAGGCGGTTTTTCACCTCATTTGGTTCGAATACAGTCGTGACGTCGACGCCCGATGCGGGGCGTCTCCCTCTCGGAAAGGACTCGTCATGAACTCGAACCGCTCCGCCGATCTGGCCGCCTTGATCCTTCGTCTTGCCTTGGGCGTTCTCTATCTCGCGCACAGCTTGCAGAAGATCTTTGTTTTCACGCTGCCGGGAACGGCGCAGTTTTTCGTTTCGCTCGGCTTGCCAGGCTGGCTCGGCTATGTGACGGCGTTCGTCGAATTGATCGGCGGTATTGCGCTGCTGCTTGGCGTGCAGGTCCGCTGGGTCGCGCTGGTGCTGCTCCCGTTCATGCTCGGCGCAACGTCGCAGCATCTGCAGAACGGCTGGGGGTTCGCGTCGCCGCACGGCGGCTGGGAATATCCGGCTTTCTGGGCGGTGACTCTGGTTGTGCAGTCGCTGCTCGGCGCCGGTGCGTTGGCGCTGAGCGGTGCGAAGGCGCCGCGCGCAGTGGCCGCCTGATACGCCTCACCTAGGCACGAAACCGCGCCGGCGCTTCAGCGCGCCGGCAACAAAAAAGCACGCGCCGTGTGGCCGCGTGCTTTTTTTATTGCGTTGAGCGCGGCGTACTTCAGGCGTTCCGGGCATTCCGGACCCCGCGCCGCACCCCCGCGCCATACAGTCAATCAATACAACACGATCTGCGTGCAGCGAAACAGCGCCATCGTTTTGCCGTTCGGATCGGTGACGGTGGCGTCCCACACCTGTGTGCTGCGGCCCAGGTGGACGGCCTTGGCGACCGCGCGGATCGTTCCTTCCGTCGCCGTGCCGAGAAAATTGCTTTTCAGTTCGATGGTCGTGAAATTGCGCGCCGTCTCGGGCAGGTGGGCGAGGCATGCATAGCCGCAGGCGGTATCGGCGAGGCCGATCACCGTGGCGGCATGCAAAAAGCCGTTCGGCGCCAGCAACTCCTCGCGCACGGTCAATTCAGCGGTCAGCGTGCCTTCCTCCAGCGCCAGAACCTGCACGCCTAGCAAGCCGGGCAGCTTGCCCTTCTGACGTTCGTGCAGGCGCTCGATGGAGTATTCCGGGCGAAGTTTGCTCATGAGATTCGGGTCCTCGATGGAAAAAATAGCGATGTAAGGCGGCCAATAGCCGTTTGGGGGCTTCGGCCCCGGTGAATTTGTCGATATTATCAACGGCTGGATCGGCGGGTGAACCTGAAACGGGCACGGATCAGGGCACATCTGGGCAAGTCAGAGCAAACTGCGCGGTAAACCGGCTGGCGGCGCCCAGCCTTCTTTCCGGGAGAATTCATGACGGTAATCGTGGTGGCGAATCCGAAGGGCGGCGTGGGCAAAAGCACGCTGTCCACCAATCTGGCCGGCTATTTCGCGTCGCAAGGGGAATGGATCGCGCTGGCGGACATGGACAAACAGCAGTCGTCGCACGCGTGGCTGTCGCTGCGGCCGCCTGCGCTGCCGGCCATCGAGACCTGGGAGGTCGACCTTGAAAACCCCGTCAAACCGCCCCGAGGTCTTGAACACGCGGTCATCGACACGCCCGCCGGCTTGCATGGCAACCGCCTGAATATCGCGCTGGATCTGGCCGACAAGGTGATCGTGCCGCTGCAGCCGTCGATGTTCGATATTCTCGCCACCCAGGAATTTCTCGAGCGGCTGGCTAAGGAGAAGGCGGTCAGGAAAGGCGCGATCGAGATCGGCGTGGTGGGCATGCGCGTCGACGCGCGCACGCGCTCAGCGGAGCAACTGCATCGCTTTGTCGAGGGCTTGAAGCTGCCGGTGCTGGGTTACCTGCGCGACACGCAGAATTACGTGCAACTGGCTGCGCACGGCCTGACTTTGTGGGACGTCGCAAAAAGCCGTGTGGAGAAGGATCTGGAGCAATGGCAGCCGATCATCCAGTGGACCAACGGCGCCGTTAAGAAGGCTTGAAATGAATGGCAGGCGGCGTGGCCGCCCGCTTGATGGAACCGTGCCGCGCGGCGAAAGCCCGGCTCGGGTCTGGCTCAGGTCCAGTTCTGGGTCGGCACGTGATCGCGGCTGCCCTTGATCTTGTTGTTATCGTCGACGAACACCAGATCCGGTTTCCAGCCTGCCTTCAGTTCCGCTTCGTCGACCACGGCGAACGCCGCGATGATCACCAGATCACCCAGCTGAGCGCGCCGCGCGGCCGAACCGTTCAGCGAAATCATGCCGCTGCCGCGTTCACCCTTGATCGCGTACGTCGAGAAACGCTCGCCGTTGTTGATATTCCAGATGTCGATCCGCTCGTTTTCAATGATGTTCGCGGCTTCCAGCAAGTCCTCGTCGATCGCGCACGAACCTTCGTAGTGCAGTTCGCAGTGCGTGACCGCGACGCGATGGATTTTCGACTTCAGCATGTTGCGTTGCATGACCAATCCCTTGTGCTTCTAATGCGTGTTTGCGCAGCCTAAGACGGCTTCAGATTTCGAGGTTGTCGATGAGACGGGTGGTGCCGAGCTTGGCGGCAGCCAGCACGACCAACTCCGCATTCATGTCTTGCGCGCCCGGCGCCAGCAGATTCGAGCGCTTGCGCACTGCGATGTAATCCGGCTGCCAGCCGCGCGCGGCCAGTGCCGCCATCGCCGCCTGTTCGAGTTTTGTGAAGTCGCGATCGCCTGCAAGCACCGCATCGCGCACGCGATTGAGCTCGGCAGCCAGCATCGGCGCCTCGGCGCGTTCGGCCGTTTCCAGAAAGCGGTTGCGCGAGCTGAGCGCGAGGCCGTCGCTATCGCGCACGGTTTCCGCGGCGATGATGTCGGTCGGCAGCGCGAACTGATGGCACATGCTGCGCACGATCATCAACTGCTGGTAATCCTTCTTGCCGAACACCGCGACGCGCGGCTGCACGCACGACATCAGCTTCATCACCACCGTGCACACACCCTGGAAGAAGCCCGGCCGGAATTCGCCCTCGAGGATGTCGCCCAGATCGTGTGGCGGATGCACGCGGTACTCCTGCGGTTCCGGGTACAGATCCCGTTCCGTCGGCGCGAACAGCACGTAGACGCCTTCTTTCTGCAGCTTCTCGATGTCGGCTTCGAGCGTGCGCGGGTATTTGTCGAAATCTTCGTTCGGGCCGAACTGCAGGCGGTTGACGAAGATGCTCGCCACCACCGGATCGCCGTGCTGGCGCGCGAGGCGCATCAGCGACAGATGGCCCTCGTGCAGATTGCCCATGGTCGGCACAAAGGCGGTGCGATTCTGGCCGCGCAACTGGTCGCGCAATTCATGGATCGAGCTGATGACTTTCATGATCGGACAGGGGTTTCCTCGCGCGGCGCGAGACTCGGTTGGCGCAAAAATTCAGGTTTTCGCGTGGCCCGCGGCCTCACTGGTAATGACAGGTTCGGAGCGCGGGATTGTAGTGGATTTGTTCCCGGGGTGCACCGAAAGGAGGCGTCTGCAGCAGCGCTGGCGCATGCAGGCCCCGTTTTGCGGCATCAGGCTGGCAGATAGGCGAGGCGCACATAGATCGGTGCGAACGGCTCGGCCTGCGTGATTTCGATGAGCGACTCGCGGCACAACTCCAGCATGGCGATGAAGTTCACCACGACCACCGGCACACCTTTGCTCGTGTCGAACAGGTCCGAGAACTCCATGAAGCGCGCGTTCTGCAGTCGCCGCAGGATCGTGCTCATGTGCTCACGCACCGACAATTCCTCGCGCGAAATCTTGTGATGCTGAACCAGTTTGGCGCGCTTGATCACGTCGGCCCACGCGGCGCGCAGGTCTTCGCTGTCCACATCCGGGAACCGCGGCGTGATGCTTTGCTCGATATACACCTCGGCGCGCAGGAAATCGCGGCCAAGCTGCGGCAGATGGTCGATGCGCTGCGCGGCGAGCTTCATCTGCTCGTATTCGAGCAGGCGGCGCACCAGTTCGGCACGCGGATCTTCGGCTTCGTCGCCGCTATCGGCCTTCTTCACCGGCAACAGCATGCGCGACTTGATCTCGATCAGCATCGCGGCCATCAGCAGATACTCGGACGCGAGTTCGAGATTGGTCTGGCGCAGCTGGTCGACGTAGCCGAGATATTGGACTGTGACATCCGCCATGGGGATGTCGAGCACGTTGAAGTTCTGCTTGCGGATCAGGTACAGCAACAGATCCAGCGGGCCTTCGAACGTTTCGAGGAACACTTCGAGCGCGTCCGGCGGAATGTACAGATCCGTGGGAAGCTTGAAGAGCGGCTCGCCGTACAGGCGTGCGAAAGCGATGCCGTCTACAGTGTCCGGCGTCGAATCGGTGGCGGGCGCGGCAAGCGCGGCGTCAGGCGCCTGTGCGGCGCCCTTTGCCTCGTCGGCGTGACTCACGCGCTTAGAAGTTTTGATAGTACGAGTAAGGCGTCTGCTCCACGCGCGAGGCTTTCTGCTCGGCGCGTTCTTCGAGGTCGATCGGCTGTTTGTCCCACAGCAGCGACCGGCCACGGCGCTGCTCAGCTTCCAGATTCGGTTTTTGTTGCTTGAGCTGGTTCAGGAACTGGGTGATGTCCGATTGATACATGGCTAGACGTCCGTGGTTTGGGGAATGGCGACTGCTTCGCGGGAACAAACAACAAGCGCGAACCCGCGCGGCATCGCTCCTATTCCATAATTTTACCGCATGCGCCGCGCGTGGTCGAAAAACGATGACCGGCGCGAGCGGCCCGTCTGCAAAAACGCCCGGAACCCGCGCTGCCGCGATGCGTCAAAGGCGGGCGCGTCGTCGGCGAGGCGGTGTGCGAAGCGGAACCGTGCGTCCATGTGGAAATCACTACGCATGCGGCATGGGGCGCGGCACACCGGGCCAAAACGCCTACCGGGTCTCATACGGCAAACGCCCTTTTAAGAGATGGCGCGGTCTCGCCGATGTGGTCAAATAGCGAGCTTCGGCCGCCGCGGCGAGCCCGAGCGACAGAATTCATCAACCACGGCCGGAGGTCCTGTTTGGCGGGGTGTGCGATCGAAGAGCCGCATAGGCGGCGCGGCAAAACCGGTGACGAGCGAGGGCCGCTGACGCCCATTCGGCGCTGGCTGCACGCGTGGCTGGCGTTCGGCATCGTCATGCTCATGCTTGCCTCGGTCGACGCGCACGCGGCGCGGCGCCCGCCCGCCAGCTACAAGGTCGATATCGAAGCCACGCCGCGCTCGTTGCGCAAGCTGCTTGAAGCGCATCTGGACGTGGCGCGCTTCGCCAAGCGTCCCGACATCAGCGACGACCAGTTTGAATTTCTGATTACGGCCACCCCGCAGCAGGTGCGCGATCTGGCCGCCACGCAGGGTTACTTCTCGCCGGTCGTGCGCACCGACGTGCGAACCGTCGACGACCAGAAGCGTGTGACGGTGAGCGTCGATCCCGGCCCGCAAACCCTCATCACCTCGATTTCGCTGTCGTTTCGCGGCCCGGTGCTGACCGAAGACCCGGCGCAGGAAAATGCCGCACGCTTCGCGTTTTCACTGCACGAGGGCGACCCGTTTTCGCAAGGCGACTGGGACGACGCGAAAAACGCTTCGCTCAAGGCGTTGCAGTCGCGCCGTTACCTGGGCGCGAAGATCTACCACTCCGAAGCGCGGATCGACCCACGTACGCACGAAGCGAAATTGTCGGTGACGTACGAGAGCGGCCCGACCTTCACGATGGGCAAGCTCGACGTATCCGGCACGCGGCGTTATCCGGAACAGATCGTCGACAACGTGAATCCGATTTCGGAGGGCGATATCTACGACGTGCAACGCATCGCCGAATTGCAGCGGCAGTTGCAGAACACGCCGTACTACGCGAGCGTGGCGATCGACGTGGACAGTGATCCCGCCAAACCGGTCGAGACGCCGATGCACGTGAAGGTGTCGGAGTATCCGTACAACAGTATCCGCGGCGGCGTGGGTTATTCGACCGACAACGGCCCGCTGATCCAGGGTTCGTATTCGTATCTCGACACCTTTGGCAAAGCGTGGCCGTTCACGGTCGACGGCCGTATCGACCAGATCCAGCAGTACGGGCAAATCCAGCTCGCGATGCCGCCGGGGCCGCGCGCGTGGACCAATAGCGTGCTGGCTTCCTACACCACGACCGACGTGTCCGACACACGCATCTACAGTATCCGCGGTGGCGTGCAGCGGGCCCGGACATCGCAGTTCATCGACTACAACTACGCGATCCTCTATTACCAGGACCGGCTCGACCAGAATGCGGCCGCACCGACCACCAGTCGCGCTCTGGTGCCGTCATGGTCGTGGACCCGTCGCAATACCGACGATCCGCTGTTCCCGCGTTCGGGCAACCTGATTCACGTCGAAGCGGGCTTCGCGGTCAAAGGCGCGCTGACCGACCAGACGTTCGCGCGCGGCTACGCCCGTGGCCAGCAGTACCTGCCGATCGGCAGGGAAGACCTTGTGCTGATCCGTGCCGAACTCGGCGGCGTGTTCACGAGCGGCAGTTCGAGCGGGATTCCGGCTTCGCTGCTGTTCCGCGCGGGCGGTTCGAATTCGATCCGTGGCTACAGCTATCAAAGTATTGGTAATAACGTCGACGGTTCGGTGCTGCCCACCAAGTATCTCGTGACCGCGTCGGCGGAGTACCAGCATTGGTTCAATCACGACTGGGGCGCAGCCGCGTTCTTCGACGTCGGCACCGCCACCGATACCTGGGGCGAGAAAGTCTTTTATCCCGGCGTCGGCGTTGGGGCGCGGTGGCGCAGCCCGGTCGGCCCGGTCAACGTCGATGTCGCCTACGGGATCCGCAACCGGAGCGTGCGGCCGTACCTGACCCTCGGCATCGCCTTCTGATGGAAAGCCGCTTTTACATGATCCACGCATGACCACGGACGTTTCCGCCCAACCTCCCGCGCAGCCGCCCGGCGCTCTTCCGCCAGGGGAGCCCGGACAGCAGCCTCCGTCCGATGCGCCACCGCCCAGGCGCCGTCGCGGGCGGTTGTTGCTGAAAACGCTTGCCTGGATGGTCGCCGTGCTGGTGCTGCTGGTCGCTGTGGCGATCGGCCTGCTGTACGGCGCGCTGACGACTGAGCGTGGCACGGCTTACGCGTGGCAGGCGGCCGTCAAACTGCTGGGCGGCAAGCTGACCGGCACGCTCGAGAGCGGCGCTATCGCCCACGGCGTGCAACTCCGGCAGGTGCGCTGGCGCAGTCTCGACGGCAGCGGCACCGATATCCAGATCGACCGCGTGGTCGGTCGCTGGGAACTGACGCACAAGCCTTGGCGCTTCGCGATCGACTATCTGCATGTCGGTACGATCGATGCCCGTATCGGTTCATCGTCGTCGAGCAGCAGCGCGCCGCTGAAACTGCCGCAAGACTTGCGCTTGCCGATGCAACTCGAGGTGCGCGACGTGCAGGTCGACAAGCTGCTGTTGCACGAGGGCGGGTCGACGACCGAGCTGTCCCGTTTCATGTTCCATGGCCGCAGCGACGGCCGGCACCACGAGGCCGCGATCGAGCGGCTCGACACGCCGTTCGGCGCCGTGACGGCAACGGCGAAGCTAGATGGGGTGCGGCCGTTTCCGCTGACCGGCGACCTCGGCTATTCGGGCAAGGTCAACGACGAGGCGGTGCAGGTGGGTGGCCATCTGAGTGGGTCGCTGGAGAATCTCATCGCCGAACTCGACGCTAGCGGCATGAAGCTCGCCGGCCATGCGCGAGTCGAGGCCACGCCGTTCGGCGACGTGCCGTTGCAACGCGCCACGCTGACTTTTGATCACATCAACCCGCAGGCGTTTGCGCCAGGCGCACCGTTGGCGGATCTGGCAGTGCGGGCTGAACTGCAGCCGGTGGGGCAGGATGCGGCTGGTGGCGCGACGTTGGGTGCGGCTAGTGGGGCTAGTGCGGTGAGTTCGGCCAGCGCTTCCCGCGCCGCGAGCACCGCCGGCGCCGGCAGCGCTACTGGTATTGCCGAGCCGCAACACGTTGTCAAAAACGGCAAAGGCGGCGTCAACCCCGATGCAGCAGCAAAAGCCGCAGCGGGGTTCGTCGTCGCAGGTCATATCTCGATCGTCAACGCCAAACCTGGTGCGATCGACCAGAACCTGCTTCCTGTGATCGATGCCAACGCCGACGTGCGGCTCGACGCGCAGGCGCAGCGCATTTCGAACCTGATGGTACGGCTCGTGAAAAGCGCCACGCTTACGGGCGGCGGCGCGCTGACCGGCAAACGCGGCCAGTTCGATCTGCAAGTTGCCGGACTCGACCTGAACGCACTTGAAGCGACCGTGCGGCCTACCCAGCTTTCCGGTCCGATCGGCATCCGTCTGAACGACGACGTGCAAAGCCTGACCCTCGATCTCGCCGACCCGAAAGCGGCGTTGCGCGCGCAAGGCAAGGTGACCTTCGATCCCGCGCGCTTGAGCTTCAACGACGTGCGTGTCACGTCGGGCAAGGGCCGCATCGATCTGTCCGGTGCGCTTAAGCACGACGCGAATTCCACCTACAACCTGAAAGCGCAGCTGACTGATTTCGATCCGTTGACGCTGACTTCGCAGATGCCGTCCCGCACGCCGGTAACGGGCCCGGCGCCTGCGGCAAGTACTGCCAAAAACGTGAAAGGTGCGAAAGTCGCACAAGGCGCGGCAGAAGCGGGCAGCACCGCCGGTGCGAAAAGCGCTGCCCCTGGCGACAAGGCCGCCGCCGTGGTGAAGAACACCGCCAAGGCCGCCGTGCGGACCGAAGTGGTTCAACGTAAAACGCCGCCGCCCAGACACACTGCGCCGCCTGCCCACAAGATCGAGGCACGCGTGAACGGCACGCTCACCGCGGCCGGCATGCTCGGTCCGGTCTTCACGACCAAGGCCGAATTCAAACTCGGCCCGAGCGTCTACGACGGCCTGCCGTTGACGGGCGGCGGCGTGGTCCAGTTGTCCGGCTCGCGGATTCTGCCGAGCCGCGCGAATCTCTCGGTGGCGGGCAATCAGGTGGATTTGCAGGGCAGCTTCGGCGCGCGCGGCGACCGGCTGCGTTTCCGGGTCGATGCGCCGGAACTTGAACGCCTTGGTTTCGGGCTCGCCGGTCTTATCGCCGCGGATGGCGACGTCACCGGCTCGTTCGCGCATCCGAATGTCGTGCTGAACTACAAGGCGGACAGTGTGGTGTTCAGCAGTAACCGCATCGGCCATGCGGAAGGTCACGCCGAACTGCGCGACGGCGCAAACGGCGCGCTCGTTTTCACGACCGACGCGCGCAATCTCAGCGCCGGCGGCGTCGATCTCACCACGCTCACGGCGCGCCTGTCGGGCACGCGTGCAAACCATACGCTGGAGGCGGCGGCCACCGGCAAATTGCAGGATCGTCCGCTCGATCTGACGCTCGCCGCCAACGGCAAATTGACTGAAGCACGTGACGGCACGCGCTGGGACGGCACCGTGACCCGTCTGCAGAATCGCGGCACACCGGCGTTGAATCTCGAGTCGCCGCTCGCCGTGAGCGCCGGGCCGAACCGCCTGACGCTCGGTGCGACCCGCCTCACGCTCGAAGGCGCGGTGCTGAGCCTGAAATCGTTCGCGTTCGACCACGGCAAGATCCAGTCCGCGGGCACCTTGACCGACATTTCGCTCGCGCGCCTGCAGGATCTGCGGCGGCAAATCACCGGCGAGCCACCGGCTGTCAAAACCGATCTGATATTCGACGGTGACTGGGATTTCGCGCTCGGCAGCACCGCGAGCGGCCACGTCCAGCTGAAGCGTCGCAGCGGCGACGTCACGGTCGAGATCGGCCGTGGTCTGGCCTCGCTGGGCATCACGGATATGACCGCGCGCGCTGAATTCAGCGGTGGCAACCGGTTGAATGCGACTGTCCACGCGCAGGCCAGCCGGATCGGCGTGATCGACGCCGACGCGCACACCACACTCGTGACGCGAGACGGCTTCCTGACCGTCAACGAGGAGGGCGCGGTCAGCGGAAATGTGAATGCGAATGTGCCGTCGCTGAAAACGACCGGCGGGCTGTTCGGGCCGAGCTATCTGCTCGACGGCCATCTCGCGCTGAAACTCGCGCTCGGCGGCACGGTCGCCAAGCCGAACCTGACGGGGTCGCTGATCGGCGATGGCTTGTCGGCGACGATGGTCGACCAGGGTGTGCAGTTGAAGGACGGCGTGGTGCGCATCGCGCTCTCGCAAAATCTGGTGGACTTCCAGCAGGTCGAATTTCACGGTGCGAGCGGCACGCTGCGCGCCACCGGCCGTGTGCGCCTGGATGGCGCGGAGCCGGATTTGACCGCGAGTATCGTCGCGGACAAGCTGGAATTGTTTGCGGCGCCGGACCGCAATCTGTCGCTATCAGGCAGCGCGAGCGTGGCGAACGCGGGGGCACAGGGCGGCATGGCGATCAACGGTAAATTCGTGGTCGATCACGCGCTGTTCGATATGCCGGAGCAGTCCGCGCCGAAGCTTGGCGACGACGTGGTAGTGGTGCGTCCGGACGGCACGGTGGCGGGCGAGCGGCCACCGCCGCAGGTCGCGGGCACGAACAAGCCAATCGGTCCGTTCGCGCCGCGCGCCAATATCGACATCAGTCTCGGCAACAGCTTCCGTTTCCGCGGCATGGGCGCGGATCTCGGCCTGAGCGGCACGATCACCGCGATGAGCGCGCCGAACCTGCCGTTGCGCGCGGTCGGCAATGTCCGCGTGACGCAGGGCTCGACCTATACCGCGTTCGGCCGCAAGCTCAACATCGAGAATGGCTTCTTCACGTTCAACGGTCCGGTGGCCAATCCGGGGATCAACATCCTCGCTATGCGCCGCAATCAGCAGGTCGAGGCCGGCGTACAGGTCACGGGCACCGTCCAGTTCCCGGTCGCGAAGCTGGTGTCCGAGCCGAACGTGGCGGATAACGAAAAGCTCTCGTGGCTGCTGTTCGGACACGGCACGGATCAGGGCAACAACCTCGGTCAGCAAAGCACCATGACGACTGCGCTCGCCCTGCTCGGCAGCGCGAGCGGCAAACGGATCGCGCAGACCTTCGGGCTCGACGAGTTTTCGATCGGGCGAAGCGAAGTCGGGCTGACCGATCCGCAAGTGGTGATGGTGTCGAAGGCGATCAACGAGTGGCTCGTGGTGGGCTACGAGCAGGGGCTGCAGTCGGCGAGCAATGCGATCAAGGCGACGGTGAACCTCACGCGCTATTGGTCGGTCGCGGCATATGGCGGCACGTTCGACGGCTTAGAATTGCTGTACACGCGGCGTTTCGATCAGATCCGGTGGTGAGCTGATCAAGACGACAGCGATGGCCGTGTTCTGATCAAGGCCACGACACAAAAGAAAACGGCACGCCTTTTAAAGCGTGCCGTTTTTGTTGATGCCTGCAGCGTTCGACGCCGCGCGCTTTATTTCACGCGCATGCCCGGCTTCGCACCGCTATCCGGCTCGAGCACGTAGAGGCCCGGTTCGGCTTTCTCGTCAGTGGCCGAAGCCGCCAACACCATCCCTTCGGACAGACCGAACTTCATCTTGCGCGGCGCGAGGTTCGCGACCATCACCGTCAGCTTGCCGACCAGTTGCTCCGGCTGATAGGCCGACTTGATGCCCGAGAACACGTTGCGTGTCTTCTCTTCGCCGATGTCGAGCGTGAGTTGCAGGAGCTTGTCCGAGCCTTCCACCGCCTTGCAGTCGACGATCTTCGCGATGCGCAGGTCGACCTTGGCAAAGTCGTCGATCGAGATGATGCCAGGCGTTTCATCCTTATCGGCGCCGGCTGCTTTCGCTGCCTTCGACTTGGCCTTCGCATCCGCCGGCGCCGCGGCTTCCGGTGTGGCTTGCAGCGAGTCGCGATTCGCTGCGATGAGCGCTTCGATCTGCTTCGGATCAACGCGCGTCATCAAATGCTTGTACGCGTTGATCGGGCGCGTGGAGGAGAGCGGCACGTTCGCGTCGGCCCACACCAGCGGTTCGATGCCGAGGAAGGCTTCGACCGCTTCCGCCAGCTTCGGCAGCACCGGCTTGAGCGCCAGCGACAACAGGCGGAATGCCTCGATGCTTACGCTGCAGGTTTCGTGCAACGCGACCGCATTCGCCGCGTCTTTCGCCTGATCCCACGGCTTGGCGGAGTCGACATACGCATTGACCGCGTCGGCCAGTTCCATGGTCTGACGCAGCGCGCGGTTGTACTCGCGCGCTTCGTAGTTCGCGGCGATTTGCGGCACGGCGGCGCGCAGCGTGGCGAGCAGCGGATGTTGCATTGCGCTGTCCTGCACGCGGCCCTCGAAACGCTTGATCAGGAAACCGGCGGCGCGGCTCGCGATGTTCACGTACTTGCCGACCAGATCGCTGTTCACGCGCGCCTGGAAGTCGTCGAGGTTCAGGTCGAGGTCTTCCATCGTGCTGTTCAGCTTGGCCGCGAAGTAATAGCGCAGCCATTCCGGATTCAGCCCCGTGTCGATCACGCTTTGCGCGGTGATGAACGTGCCGCGCGACTTCGACATCTTCGCGCCGTCCACCGTCAGGAAGCCGTGTGCGAACACGTTGGTCGGCGTACGGTGGCCCGAAAATTCGAGCATGGCCGGCCAGAACAGCGTGTGGAAATACAGAATGTCTTTGCCGATGAAGTGGTACTGCTCGGCGGTCGAGCCCTTGCGAATCCACGCGTCGAAGTCGAGGCCGCGCTTGTCAGCGAGGTTCTTGAAGCTCGCGTAATAGCCGATCGGCGCATCCAGCCACACGTAGAAATACTTGCCCGGCGCGCCCGGAATTTCGAAGCCGAAATACGGCGCGTCGCGCGAAATATCCCAGTCGGCGAGCTTGGCTTCGCCGGCGTCGCCGAGCCATTCGCGCATCTTGTTGGTGGCTTCCGGCTGTGCCAGACCGCCCACCCAAGCGCGCAGGAAATTCTCGCAGCGCGGATCGGACAGGCGGAAGAAGTAGTGCGTCGAAGTCTTACGAATCGGTGTGGCGCCTGAGACGACCGAATACGGATTGATCAGATCGGTCGGCAGATAAGTCGAACCGCATACTTCGCAGCTGTCGCCGTATTGATCTTTCGCGCCGCACTTCGGGCATTCGCCCTTGATGAAGCGGTCCGGCAAGAACATTTCCTTGACGGGGTCGTATGCCTGTTCGATGTCACGCGCTTCGATCAGGCCGGCTTCCTTGAGCGCCAGATAGACCGATTCGCTCAGCACGCGATTCTCTTCAGAATCGGTCGTGTAGTAATTGTCGAACGAAATCCCGAAGCTGTCGAAATCGCGCTTGTGTTCCTGCCAGACGCGGTCGATCAGCTGCTTCGGCGTCAGACCTTCCTTTTCCGCGCGCAGCATGACCGGGGTGCCGTGTGTGTCGTCGGCGCCCACGTAGTAGACCTCGTGCCCGTGCATTCGCAACGTCCGGACCCAGATGTCCGTCTGGATATATTCAACCAGATGGCCGATATGGATTTGCCCGTTCGCATACGGAAGGGCCGACGTGACGAGAACCTGGCGACGGCCTGACGGCGCGCCTGCGGAGAGATCGGTTGCGGGTGCTGACATAAGGATGGTGGGAGCCTGCGGTGGGACGAAACGTTGATTCTAGCAGGGCCGGCGTTTGGCGCGGGCTGGGCCGCCTGGGCCGCGTCTGGGTCGCTGCAAGGGTAGGGTGGTGTGTCCCTTAGGGAGATTCCTGCGGAACGAAAACCGAGCGCCCAAAAAAAACCGGGGCTATTAACCCCGGAGCAACAACGACAAGAGGAGAATGGTGACGCGGCGGCTTCGCCAGCCACGTACCGTAAAGACAGACCGCGGATTTTCGGCAGAGTTCGAAATTTTTTTCGTTCTCGTGCGAGATTTTGTTTCCCGCGCTTTTTTACTGCTTACCGGACGCCTCCGGCCAAAGTGGCAAACTTGCAAATGCAGCCGCCCGGCGCCCGGTTGCTTCTCCCTCTTTCAGGCTGTGCCCTTATTGCGTGGCGTGCTGAGCCGTGGCGCGCAGATAGATTTCCACGCGGCGGTTTGCGGCACGGCCTGCTTCGGTGTTGTTGTCAGCGACCGGCTGGTTCTGGCCCATGCCTTGTGCCGACAGGCGTTGCGGCGCAACGCCGCGTTGCCCCAGATAACCCGTCACGCTTTCCGCGCGATTGACCGACAGCGTCTGGTTGTAAGCCGGCTGACCCGTGCTATCCGTATAGCCGATCACCTGGGCGATCAGTTCCGGATTCTGCTGCATGGTCTGCGTCAGTTGATCCAGCACCGGCGCGAACGACGGCTTGACCGCGTAGCTGTTGGTGTCGAACGTGACCGAGCTCGGGATGTTCAGCTTGAGCGAGCCGTCGGGCTGCTCGGTGATCTGCGTGCCGGTGCCCTTGGTGGCGCCCGACAGCTTGTTGTGAATGGCTTGCCAGTTGTAGCCGGTGATGCCCCCCACCGCCGCGCCGACGCCTGCGCCGATCGCCGCGCCCTTGCCGCCGCCGAAGATTGCGCCGAGTGCCGCGCCCGTGCCGGCGCCCACGCCCGTACCGACGGCCGTGTTAGTGCCTTGTTGGGTTGCGCAGCCAGCCAGCAACGAACCGGCAACGGCAAATACAGCCAGGCGAGTCATGAGTTTTGCGTTCATTTTCTGTGTCCTCTTGAGTGAAGCGAGTAAAGCGGGTGGAAGCGATAAATCTATCCGTCGGACGTGACGGCCGTAAAGCGCGCAAGTCGACAATATGAGAATCCTGCGTCTTCCCTGGTCCCGGTCCGACAGCGGAGAAGGGTCTTCCGGCAAGGCTTGGCGCCAGCCACTACAATGATGACTGAAGTACGCAGCGATGCGACCCCATGGCGTTCCGCCTGCCCGAAGGGTGCACGGCACGCCTGGTTTTAGCAATGCTGCCTAACAATTTTTTTCAAATTCTGGCGCGTGGCGGAGACTTGGATTCCACCGCGCCGCAAGTGTTCCCCACGGAGTGTCAATGAGTATCGATCGGGCTTTGGTCGACGCTGCCCTCGCGGCCGTCACTGACCCCAACACGGGCAAGCCCTACGCGGCTGCCAGGAACATCAGGAACGTGGCCGTGGAGGGTGACACGGTTAGCCTCGAGGTGGTACTCGGCTATCCGGCCAAACGGCAGTTTGAAGCGATTCGCACGCAATTCACCGAAGCGCTGAAAGCCGTTTCCGGCGTGGCAAACGCGCGCGTCGAGGTGTCCCAGCAAATCGCCGCGCATACCGTGCAGCGCGGCGTCAAACTCTTGCCGAACGTTAAAAACATCGTCGCGGTGGCGTCGGGCAAAGGCGGGGTCGGCAAGAGCACGACCGCCGTGAACCTCGCGCTGGCACTGGCGAGCGAAGGCGCGTCGGTCGGCATTCTCGATGCGGACATCTACGGCCCCTCGCTGCCGATGATGCTCGGCATTGCCGGCCGTCCGGAATCACCCGACGAAAAGTCGATGAATCCGATGACCGGCCACGGTCTGCAGGCCAACTCGATCGGCTTTCTGATCGAGCAGGACAACCCGATGGTGTGGCGCGGCCCAATGGCCACTTCAGCGCTCGAACAGCTGCTGCGGCAGACCAACTGGCAAGATCTCGACTACCTGATCGTCGACATGCCGCCGGGCACCGGCGACATTCAGCTGACCTTGTCGCAGCGCGTGCCGGTGACGGGCGCCGTGATCGTCACGACGCCGCAGGACATCGCGCTGCTCGACGCGAAGAAGGGTCTCAAGATGTTCGAGAAGGTCGGCATTCCGATCCTCGGCATCGTCGAGAACATGGGTATGCATATCTGCTCGAACTGCGGCCACGAAGAGCATATCTTCGGCGCGGGCGGTGGCGAGCGGATGGGCAAGGAATATGGCGTCGACGTGCTCGGCAGCCTGCCGCTCGACATCGCCATCCGTGAGCAGGCCGACTCCGGCAAACCCACCGTCGTGGCGGACCCGCAGGGACGTATTGCGGAGATCTACCGGTCGATCGCACGCAAGGTTGCGATCCATATCGCCGAGCGGGCGCGTGACATGACCTCGAAGTTTCCCAGCATCGTCGTCCAGAACACCTGACCCGCCGTTCGGACAAGGGGTTAAAGCGGGGCCAAGTCGCCAATTTGCGGCTGGTCTCGCGGTATCATGTCGACTTCACAAGTTCGGCTCGGCGGCCGCAGGGGCGGCCACCAGGCCGGCAAGAGGATCGCATGGGAAAACGAATCGACGGGCAGGCGGTGCATGCGTTCATCGTCCTGGCTGCCAGCAGTGTGCTGTTATGCGGCTGTAGCACGTTCCTGAGACCACAGGAAAAGCGTGCTGACGCGCAGTTGCTGCCCACCGTGGGCAATCAGGCACGCGGTCTCGTCACGTTCATCGAGCGTTCGGACGGTGTGCAGGTTACCTACAATCTCTCCGGCTTGCCGCCCGATAGCGACCACGCGTTGCAGGTGCATGAGCGTGGCGACTGCAATGCCGCCGACGGCTCCAGCGCCGGCCCGGTATTCTCGCCGGCAGCCGAGCGTCTGAAAACCGGCGCCCGGGTCGAAGGCGATCTCGGCAACATCCATGCGGACGCGAACGGCGTGGCCACCGGCTTTATCGTTGCGCCGGACGTGTCGCTCGACGGCATCCGCTCGGTGTTGCAACGCGCGGTTCTGCTGCATCACGACGCGACCGACCCTTACGCGTATCCGCAGCATGGCGCGGGCCCCGCGCTCGCATGCGGGTTGATTCGTCAGTGAGGGCAATGCCCTGCGGGTTCATCCGACGCAAGCGGTTAGCCGTTTGAATGGCCTTGCGGCAAGCCTTTCGCGGTGCCGGGGACGACTCTCAGGTCCCTTCCGCGGCAGCATTCTCCTGATCGCGTAAAATAAGCGCCTTTCGGCGGGGGCGCCCAGCCCGGAGCGCGTAGCCGGCGGCGCCCGGCCCGGACCTTATGCCGGATCGTTACCCGTCACACATCTGTCACTCAAGTCGAGCAGCGTTCACCTATGACTATCAAATCCGACAAGTGGATCCGGCGCATGGCCGAGTCGCACAACATGATCGAGCCGTTTGCACCGGATCAGGTCCGCGTCTCAGAAGACGGCCGGAAGATTGTCAGCTACGGCACCTCGAGCTACGGCTACGACATCCGCTGCGCCGACGAATTCAAGATCTTCACCAACATCAACTCGACCATCGTCGATCCGAAGAACTTTGACGAGAAGTCGTTTGTCGACTTCAAGGGCGATGTCTGCATCATCCCGCCGAATTCGTTCGCGCTGGCCCGCACCGTCGAGTATTTCCGCATTCCGCGCAGCGTCCTGACCGTGTGTCTCGGCAAATCCACGTATGCGCGTTGCGGGATCATCGTGAACGTGACGCCGTTCGAGCCGGAATGGGAAGGACACGTGACGCTCGAATTCTCGAATACGACACCTTTGCCTGCGAAAATCTACGCGAACGAAGGCGTCGCCCAGGTGCTGTTTTTCGAAAGCGACGAAATTTGTGAAACGTCGTACGCGGATCGCGGCGGCAAATATCAAGGTCAGCACGGCGTCACGTTGCCCAAGACGTGACGTCGGCAGCGTACTGACCCACCAGCTATTCGGGTGACCGCTGCTTAGTCAAATGCAGCGGTCGTTCTTTTTGGAGAATCGCCCATGAAGTTTCGTTTTCCCGTCGTCATCATTGACGAAGATTTTCGCTCCGAGAATATCTCGGGTTCCGGCATCCGGGCTTTGGCCGAAGCTATCGAGAAAGAAGGCGCGGAAGTGCTCGGGCTGACGAGCTACGGCGACTTGACTTCGTTCGCGCAGCAGTCGAGCCGCGCGTCGTGCTTCATCCTCTCGATCGACGACGACGAGTTGCTGCCGTACGTCGATAACGTGGTGGTGGAAGGCGAGACGCCCGAACTGGCGGCCGCGATCATCGCGCTGCGCGCGTTCGTGACCGAAGTGCGCCGCCGCAACGCCGATATTCCGATCTTCCTGTACGGCGAAACGCGCACCTCGCGCCACCTGCCGAACGACATCCTGCGCGAACTGCACGGCTTCATCCACATGTTCGAGGACACGCCGGAGTTCGTTGCGCGCCACATCATCCGCGAGACCAAGGTGTACCTGGATTCGCTCGCGCCGCCGTTCTTCAAGGAACTGGTGCAGTACGCGGATGAAGGCTCGTATTCATGGCATTGCCCGGGGCACTCGGGCGGCGTCGCGTTCCTGAAGAGCCCGCTTGGCCAGATGTTCCACCAGTTCTTCGGCGAGAACATGCTGCGCGCCGACGTGTGTAATGCCGTCGACGAACTCGGTCAGCTGCTCGATCACACCGGCCCGATTGCCGCCTCCGAGCGCAATGCGGCGCGCATCTTCAGCGCCGACCACGTGTTCTTCGTAACCAACGGCACGTCGACCTCGAACAAGATCGTCTGGCACGGCACGGTTGCACCGGGCGACATCGTGCTGGTGGACCGCAATTGCCACAAGTCGATCCTGCACGCGATCACGATGACGGGCGCGATTCCGGTGTTCCTCACGCCGACGCGCAATAACTTCGGCATCATCGGCCCGATTCCGCGCAGCGAGTTCGAGCCGGAAAACATCAAGAAGAAGATCCTCGCGAATCCGTTCGCCCGCGAAGCGTTGGCCAAGAATCCGGACCTGAAGCCGCGCATCCTGACCATCACGCAGAGCACCTACGACGGCGTGATCTACAACGTCGAGATGATCAAGGAAATGCTCGGCGACTGGCTCGACACGCTGCACTTCGACGAAGCGTGGCTGCCGCATGCCGAGTTCCACGAGTTCTATCAGGACATGCACGCGATCGGCGCCGGCCGTCCGCGTATTGGCGCACTGGTGTTCGCCACGCACTCCACGCACAAGCTGCTGGCCGGTATTTCGCAGGCTTCGCAGATCGTCGTGCAGGATTCGAAGAACAGCCGCTTCGACAAGCATCGCTTCAATGAAGCCTATCTGATGCACACGTCGACCAGCCCGCAGTACGCGATCATCGCCTCGTGCGATGTGGCCGCGGCCATGATGGAAGCGCCGGGCGGCACGGCTCTGGTTGAAGAGTCGATTGCCGAAGCGTTGGATTTCCGCCGCGCGATGAGCAAGGTCGACGCCGAATACGGCGACGACTGGTTCTTCAAGGTGTGGGGCCCGGAGACGTTCGCGGAAGAAGGCATCGGCTCGCGCGAAGACTGGATGCTGCGCCCGAACGATGCGTGGCACGGCTTCGGCCCGCTCGCCGACGGTTTCAACATGCTGGACCCGATCAAGGCGACCATCGTCACGCCGGGTTTGGATATGGACGGCGGTTTCGGCGAATCCGGCATTCCGGCTGCGATCGTCACGAAGTATCTGGCCGAACACGGCATCATCGTCGAGAAGACCGGCCTGTATTCGTTCTTCATCATGTTCACGATCGGCATCACCAAGGGTCGCTGGAATTCGATGGTGACGGAGTTGCAGCAGTTCAAGGACGACTACGACAACAACCAGCCGCTGTGGCGCGTGCTGCCCGAGTTCGTCTCGCATCATCCGATGTACGAGCGTGTCGGTCTGCGCGATCTGTGCGAGCAGATTCACAGCGTGTACCGGGCGAACGACATTGCGCGCCTGACTACCGAGATGTACCTGTCGAGCATGGAACCGGCAATGAAGCCGTCAGATGCGTTCGCCAAGCTCGCGCACCGCGAGATCGACCGGGTACCGATCGACGAACTCGAAGGCCGCGTCACGTCGATCCTGTTGACGCCGTATCCGCCGGGTATTCCGCTGCTGATTCCGGGCGAGCGCTTCAACAAGACCATCGTCAACTATCTGCGTTTCGCGCGCGAGTTCAACGAGCGCTTCCCGGGTTTCCACACGGATATCCACGGGCTTGTCGGCGAAACCATCAACGGGCGCATCGAATACTTCGTCGATTGCGTGCGCGCCTGACGATGTGGGTGGTGAAGTCCCTGCTGGGTGCTGACGGCTGGCGGCGCGCGTTTGGCGCGCTGGCCCTGACATCGGCGCTGTCGGTGGCCGCGCTCGGCATCGCGCCGCTTCAGGCGCATGCCGAAGTCGCCGCTGCCGACCCGATCGACGCGTCGATGCGCACCTGTCTGGCGCGCAGTGACATGTCGTCGACGGCGGGGCAGGTGCAGTGTATGGACAACGCGCGAATCGGCTGGAAGGCCGCGTTGGACGGCGCGTGGCAGCAGCTTCAGGCGAAGTTGCCGCCGGCGCAGCGCAAAGCATGGGAAAAGAGCCAGGCAAGCTGGCTGGCCTCGCGCGATGTCGAGAAGCAGTTGCTCGCTGCCGTGTTCGAGACGACGCACGGCACGATGTATGTGCTGGCCGAAGCCGACATGCAATTACAGCCGGTGCGTGACCGCGCGCTTGCGCTGCGCAGCGCCCTGGCCAAGGTCAGCGCCGGCGGCGGAGACTCGCCGCGCCGTCTGCGCGCCTGTACGGCGGACGCGCAATGCGAGCACGCGATGTTCGATCTGAACCGCTATTACCGCCGCTTGCAAGCGAAGATGCCGGCGCGCTCGCGCCCGACGCTTGTGCGTGCACAAAAGGCCTGGACTGCGTATCTCAACGCCGCCACGCCGGTGATCGATGAAAACAGCCGCATCGATATCATCGGTGCGCGGGTGGCGACGCTCAAACGCTTGTCGGAGACGGTCGGCAACAGCTGAGTGTTCGCGGCTTACGTGAGCACATGGCTTTCGGCTTGCGACGCGGGCCGCGCAACGGCCGGCTCTCCTAGCAGATCACGCATGGCGTCTTCGATGCCGAGCGACATCGATTCGAGCGCGAGGTCGTTGTCGTCGATGCCGAAGGGCTCTTCGATCTGCGCGGCGATCGCTTCGTGCGCCATGAAGGTGTACGCGACGAACACCGCGAAGACTGGCGTGAAGATCCCGATGCTGTCGACCAGTCCGAACGGCAGGGACGCACAGAAGAAATACACCGTGCGGTGAATCATCACCGAGTAGGCGAAGGGCAGCGGCGTCGACACGATGCGCTCGCAACCGCCGATCACATCCGACAGACCATTCAGATTCCGATCGAAGGCGAGCACTGCCATCGGATCGATCGCGCCTGTTTGCGCGTGGCGCTGCACCCATTCCCCGAGAAACAGCAGGAGTGTTGCCGGTTTGTAGCGCGACGCTATGACGCGGTCAAACAGCGCCTTGGGCAGGCGATCCGCGAGATCTTCACGCGGATCGCTGTCGCGGAGCTGGTGGCGTAGGGCATGGGGGAGGGCGCTGAGGGCGGCGACGAACTCCTTGATGTCTTCCTTTGGCAACTGTTTATTTTGCAGCGTGAGGGCCTGGCGGGTAAGCGAGCGGGACTCGTTCAGGAGCTGGCCCCAGAGCTTGCGGGCTTCCCACCAGCGGTCGTAGCTGGCGTTGTTCCGGAAGCCTAGAAACACGGCTAACGCTATGCCCAGCAGGGAGAATGGGGTGGTGGTGTTTAGGTTGAGCGAGACTGGCAGCAGGTGGTCGTGGGCGGCCACGGCGACGATCGCGATGCAGAAAATGAGGAATAGCCTGGGCAGCAGTTGCGGGAGGACGGAGCCTCTCCAGGCAAGCAGCATGCGGAACCAATGGAGGTGGGGGCGGATGATCATCGCAGCGGGGGTTTTGCCTTCGGCGGGTGGGGGTCTATTATCGCTAATGGCGGTGGGGCATGGTTTTTTTTGCCTTTGGCGGCGGCATTGGTCGTGTTCTTAGGGCTTTGGGCTTTCCTTGATCTGGGTTTGGTGCCTTTCCTTGTTTTGGTAGTGGTCTATTAGCGTTGCCCCTGTGCGGGGCGGCACTTACTTTCTTTG
>NZ_JALPRH010000003.1:0-468402 GCF_030464795.1 Paraburkholderia sp. SECH2 | reverse complement strand
TGCCGCCCCGCACAGGGGCAACGCTAATAGACCACTAACAATGCAAGGAAAGGCAAAGCCCTAAGAACACGGCCAAAAAGCGCCGCGCAGGCAAAAACCCCAAAACCAAATCCATATAGTCAGACAAATAAAACAGCGGGTTTCCCCTCCCCTGCGGAGCAAACAAAACGAAGCCGTAAACACAGTCAGCAACAAGCCACTCGCTGCAAGCGAAAAAGCAAAGAGTGAAAAAGCGAAAGAGCAAACCCTGACCGACCACCTCGCGAAAGCGAAATCAAAAGCGAAAGCAAGAACCCCATTGCCATGACTCTGAACAAAAAACTAGCCTCAATGATCGCGGTCCTCTGGACCGGCCTGATCCTGATCGGCGGCTTCGGCGCATGGCAAAACCGTGCCTCGATGATCTCAGACCGCCGTGATCAACTGGTCGCGCTGATCGACCAGGCCAATCACATCGTCAACCGCTACTACACCCTCGCCCAACAGCACGCGATCACCGAAGACGAAGCCAAAAAGCAGGCGCTCGCAACGCTCGCCGCCATGCGCTACGGCAAAGACGGCTATATCTCCGTCAACAACTCGCAATCGGTCATGCTGATGCACCCGATCAAGCAGGAACTGGTCGGCAAGAACATGGCGCAATTTACCGATCCGGCCGGCAATCATCTGTTCGTCGATATCGTCACCGCAGGCAATCACGAAGGCGGCGGCTATGTCGACTATCTGTGGTCCAAACCCGGCAGCGACAAACCCGTGGCGAAAACCAGCTTCTCGCGCCACTTCGAGCCGTGGGACTGGTATCTGGTCACCGGCATGTACATGGACGACGTGCAGCGCGCGTTCTACGCCAACCTGTTGCGCTGGCTCGTCATCACCCTGACGCTCGGCGCGATCGCCACGACCGTCATGCTGCTGGTGTTGCGCAGCATCCGCCGCACGCTCGGCGGCGATCTCGAAGTCGCGGTCGAAGCGACTCAACGGATGGCGGACGGCAATCTCGCCACGCGCGTGCCGCTGCAGGCAAACGACACCGGCGGCAGTCTCTTGCACGCGCTTCACACCATGCAGGCCGGTCTCGTCGATACGGTTTCGCGCGTGCGTCTCGGCACTGAAAACATCAATATCGGCGCAACCGAAATCGCCGCCGGCAACACGGATCTGTCGCAACGCACCGAGGAACAGGCTGCAGCGCTCGTCCAAACGGCGTCGAGCATGGATCAGATGACGGTCAACGTGAAGCAGAACGCGGACAGCGCGCTGCAAGCGGCGCAACTCGCCGGTCAGGCAGCGGATGTGGCCACGCGCGGCAGCCGCGTCGTCGACGACGTGGTCCGCACCATGGGCGAAATCACCACCAGTTCGCGGCAGATCGGCGACATCATCGGCGTGATCGACGGCATCGCGTTCCAGACCAACATCCTCGCGCTCAACGCAGCGGTCGAAGCGGCTCGCGCGGGCGAACAGGGCCGCGGCTTCGCGGTGGTCGCCGCAGAAGTGCGCAGCCTCGCACAACGCTCGGCTACGGCCGCGAAGGAAATCAAAGCGTTGATCGAAACGTCCACCCATACCGTCGAAGCCGGCGCGTCGCTGGTCGCCAACGCCGGTTCGACCATGGGCGAGATCGTGCAGTCGGTGCGCCGCGTGAACGAAATCCTCGAGGAAATCAGCAACGCCTCGCGCGAACAAAGCGCGGGCATCGAACAGGTCAATCGCGCAGTCGGCGAAATGGATCAGGTCACGCAGCAAAATGCCGCGCTCGTCGAAGAAGCCGCCGCCGCGGCCCATTCGCTGAAGGATCAGGTGGGCGTGTTGCGCGAGGCAATCTCGAGTTTCGCTCTGCCGGCCTGAGGTTGCCGGCTCGTTCACGCAGCGGGATATAAGCAGAAAAGGGGCAGAAAAAAGAAGGCGCTCGACAGGCAGGGAGCGCCTCTTTAACACGCCGCGTCGGAGTCGACGCATTAATCGAACGAGCCAGCCGCGCGGATTTTCAAGTCCGCGCGGCTTTTTTGTGTTCAGCGAACGCTTACCGCGCCCGATTGCGCAACCAGGTTAAGCCGAATTTGGCATCGCCGAATTCGGCTTAAGGCATTTTCATCAGGACCCGCCGCTTCCGATAATGGCCGCTTTCCAACGCGCGCCTCGCGGCAAGCCCCCATGCGGGGCCCGCCCTCTCGCTAGCGCCGTCCCACCAAGGCTCGCCGTCATGCTGCTCCACCTCCTCTACCTAGTGGCGATCATCGCCGAAGCCATGTCCGGCGCATTGATGGGCATGCGCCGCGGCATGGACCGCTTCGGCCTGTGCCTCGTCGGCACCGTCACCGCACTCGGCGGCGGCACGGTGCGCGACGTGCTGCTCGGCCACTATCCCCTTGCATGGATCTCGCATCCAGATTACGTTCTGATTACAATCGGGGCAGCGTCGATTGCCGCGGCGAGCGCCAAATGGCTGCGCAACTGGCAACGGCTGTTCGTCACGGTCGACGCAATCGGCCTGATCGCGTTCACGGTTATCGGTTGCGACGTCGCCGCGACACTGGACGTGAGCCCGGCGATCGTCGTGCTGGCCGGCGCGATTACCGGCGTGTGCGGCGGCATGCTGCGCGATGTGCTGTGCAACCAGATGCCGCTCGTGTTGCGTGAGGAGTTGTACGCCAGCATCGCACTCGGCGCCGGGGCGCTGTATGTCGCACTACAAGCCTGCGACGTGGCGCCGGCGCCGGCCTCGATCGTGGTGCTGGCCGTTGGTTTCGCGGTACGCATGCTGGCCGTGCGGTTTCGCTGGCAACTTAAGGTATTCACCGCCGCCGATTCGGGCGGCGCAGGTTAATCCCGCTGCACGCCACGCGCGTGTGGCTTTCGCTCGAGGAGCACGCTCGACAGTCACGCGCAACAGGACATCGGCCTCGCCGGTTTCTCGCCCTCGCACTGCTGTTCGTTATCCGCACTCATGATCCAGAAGAAGAAATCGCAGTCGCACGATCCGTACGCGCCCGTCGCGAAGAACCAGTTGCTGGCCGCGCGCCTGCCGATGTGGCGTTCGAAACTTGTCGTCCTGCTGGTGTTCGGCGCGTTCGCGTCGCTGGCGGCGCGCGCGTTCTGGGTGCAGGTGGTCAATCAGGATTTCTACGTCGATCAGGGGCAAAAGCGCTATCAGCGCACGCTCGAACTCGACGCGACGCGCGGGCGAATCGTCGACCGCAATGGCTCGATGCTTGCCGTCAGTCTCGCGACGTACGAGATTTGGGCCTCGCCCAAGCTGCTCGACGAAGCCTCGTTCGCGCCGCTTTCGAAGCTGCTCGATTTGCCGCTGGCGGAATTGCGCCGGCGTCTGAATGGCGACAAAACCTTCGTGCTGCTCAAGCGCCAGGTGGACGCCGACACCGCCGATCATCTCAACAAACTGGGTCTCGCCGGCATCACGCAGATCGCGGATTCGAAGCGCTTTTATCCCGAAGGCGAATCGGCGGCGCACGTGGTCGGCTTTACAGATATCGAGGACAACGGCCAGGAAGGCGTCGAGCTCGCCGCCAACGAGCAACTGCTCGGCGTGCCGGGCCAGCGCGAAGTGATTCGCGACCGCCTGGGCCGCGTGGTGTCCGAGACCCGGCCGCTCGTGCCGGCGCAGAACGGCGACACCATCCACCTGACGATCGATCGGCGCATCCAGCAACTCGCTTACGCGCAACTGAAGGACGCCATCGCCAAACATCACGCCGAGGCCGGCAGCGTGGTCGTGCTCGATGCGCGCAACGGCGAGATCCTCGCGCTCGCCAACTATCCGAGCTTCGATCCGAACGACCGCGCGCGGCTCACCGGGCGGCAACTGCGCAATCGCGCGGTCGTCGACACCTTCGAGCCGGGTTCGACGATCAAACCGGTCGTCGTCGCGCTGTCGATCGACGAGGGCAAGGTGCGGCCGCAAAGCGTCATCGATACCGCGCCGGGTTGGTACAAGATCGGCCCGGCGGTGATTCACGACACGTCGAATCACGGCGCGATGACCGTCGCCGAAGCCGTGCAGAAGTCGAGCAATATCGCGCTCGCCAAGCTCGCATTGAATCTGCCCGCTGAAACGATCTGGAACAAGTATCAGGAATACGGGCTTGGGTTGAGGCCCGAGCTGACCTTTCCGGGCGTCGCGTCGGGCAAGGTGCGCCCGTACAAACGCTGGCGTCCGATCGAACAGGCGACCATGGCGTATGGCTACGGGCTGTCCACTTCGCTACTGCAGATCGCGCAGGTCTACACCGCCTATGCCGGCGACGGCACCATGCATCCCGTGAGTCTGTTGCGGACGAACAAAAACGCGGACGGAACCTCGAGTGCAAGCAGCACGGCGCAGACCATGGATAAGGGCCATGCAGTCACCACGCCCGCCACCGCGCGCGCGATCCGGTCGATGCTTGAAATGGCCACTGGTGTTGGCGGTACAGGGCGCGCAGCAGTAGTGGAAGGCTACCGGATCGGCGGCAAAACCGGCACGGCGCGCAAGCAGGTCGGCGCGACTTACGCGAAAAACCGTTACCGCGCGCTGTTTGTCGGCATGGCGCCGATGAGCGACCCACGGCTGATCGTCGCCGTGATGATCGACGACCCGGCCGGCAAGGCGTTTTATGGTGGGACGGTGGCCGGCCCCGTGTTCGGCGCGGTAACAGGTGGAGCGCTGCAATTGCTGGGGGTGCCGCCGGACGCGTGAGGGCCCGCTACGCCGTGAATCGCGACGCGCCATTCGTTATACCAACAGCAACGGTTAGCGTCGCGCGTTATCGCTGCCCGCTTTCGCCAACGCCTCGATGCGGTTGCGGCCATTGCGTTTAGCCTGGTACATCGCCCGATCGGCTTCTTCCATCATCGCGTGGCCGTGCACGGCTGCGTCGGCAGACGCACCGGCAAGCGTGCGCGCCGCCACGCCGATCGACACGGTCAACGCGATACGCTCGCCGTGGTCGTCCTGCAAATCCAGCCTTTCGACAGCCAGCCGCACGCGCTCGGCGACCGTCAGCGCATCGGCCCGATCGCCTTGCAGCAGCGCGGTAAACTCTTCGCCGCCATAGCGTGCCACGGTGTCGCCCAGGCGCACCTGCTGCCGCACGCAGGCGGCCACGGCCGCCAGCGCGCGATCGCCGGTCTGATGGCCGTAGGTGTCGTTGATCCGCTTGAAGCTGTCGATATCGATGAAAAGACACGCGACCGGCACGCCATACCGGACGGCGCGCATGATTTCCTCGCGCAGCCGTTCATCGAAGTAGCGGCGATTGGCGAGGCCGGTCAGCGAATCGGTCATACCGAGTTGCTTGAGCCGCTCGCGGTGCGCGACATTGTCGAGACTTGCCGTGACGATGCTCGCAAAGCGCTCCAGGATATCCGTAGCCATGCCTTCGGCGAAACGCGCCGGGTCGTCGCTGCACAGGCATAGAAAGCCGCTCACGGTATCGCCCGCGGCAAGCGGCAGCATGATTGCGCTCGCCGGCGCGTCGGCGTCACCGAAGAATGCGCGGCGCGCCGTTTCATCCAGTTGACCAGGCTTGCCCAGCCATGGCCGTCCTTCGTCGCACAAGCCAAGGGCCGCGAGTCCGCCTTCGCGCGACGTTCTCAGATTGGGCTGGTCGAGTGCATCCAGAGCGCCTGGATCGAGCAGTTCGAGCAGCATCGGCGCGCGGTCGTCGAGCCACAACGTCACGCTCGCCAGCGAGAATTCCTTCGGCAAATGGCTGAATAGCGTGTCGAGAAACGACGCGAAATCCTGCGCGCCGATCAACCTCAACTCGACGTTCTGGAAACGGCGCAGCGTGCGCTCGTTGTGCTGCACGGTATCGACGAGCGAGCGCAGTCGGTCTGAAAGCGGCGTTTGAGCGAGATTCGTCACGTTATTGATGCGGGCCCGGAGGCGAAGCGGGGTCGGCGGCCCCAACCGCTGTAATAACGGCCAATTCCGCGAGGTCTTGAGGGTTCGATCACCGCGCACGCAAAAACAGCGGTTTAACAGGGCGATCACGCAGCGGGATCAAGCGCGGGAATTTTGGGCGTGATCTTAAGTTTGGCTTAATTCTTACCTGTAACTATGGCGTCCAACATCCCCTGTTGAGCCGCCAGAACATCGGCGGCGCTTTTTTCTCAAGGGATGTCGCCGACGCGCCGATAGATGGACAGCATGCCTGCGAAGAAGGAGTCAAACGATGGTGGAAGACACGGTATTCGAGCATCTGCGCGCGATGCCCGGCAACGAATGGGTGCGCCAGATCCACTCGTGCAAGGTCTCGGACCCCTTGCAGCCCCCTTGGGGACGCTCGTACAGACTCGTCGAATGGACCATGAAGCACACCCCCGAATCGAGCCGCCGCGTGGTGCCCGCGGAAAGCACACCACTCGAAATCGCCCAGGCGGTCGTATCGCACATTCCGGGGCGCCGGTTCTGCCAGCACGGCGACGATTGATCCTGTTTCCGGCAACCTGCCCTCAGTTTTTCGCGCGCTTCGCCATTTCTTCCTCAAACAGGGCGAATTCTTCCCTTGCGGCCTTTGCCACACTTGGCCGCTGCATCAAGCGCTTGTAGTAAGCCGCCACCGCCGGCCATCGCGACAGATCGATGCCGCCATACGACGCCCAGTTCAGCACCGTGACCAGATACGCGTCGCCCACGCTGAACGCGTCGAGCAGATACTCGCTTTGCGCCAGATGATCCTGCAGAACACCTAGCCGCAATGCGGCCTTGTCGCGCGCATAGCGCTTCACGTCTTCGGGCGCGCGCGCATCGAGCAACGGCACGAACACTGCCTTGTGCAACTCCGTACTGATAAAACCCAGCCATTGCTGCAAGCGCGCGCGCTGTGCCGTACCCGGAGCAGGCGCAAGCCGCGCGGCCGGAAAATGATCGGCCACATACGGCAGGATCGCCGTGTTTTCGGTCAACAGCCAGCCTTCATCCGTGCGCAGCACCGGCACCTGCCCGAGCGGACTGATCGGATAGAAGTCCGAGCCGTCCGACAACTGTTTCGACTTCGTGTCGACATGAATGAACCCAGCCTGTGCCCCCGCCTCGTACAACGCGATTCGGGTAGCCAGTGAACAAGCGAGCGGCGAGAAGTACAGATCCATGGGGAAGCCCCCTGTCGTTGGTGTTTTTGTACTATATTGCATATAAATCACTTCCGCCATATTTTTATGCCGACCAGTACAAAAAAAGAAACTCGCCCGCGCGGCCGTCCGCGTGCCTATGATTCCGACCAGGCACTCGCCGATGCAAGAGACGTGTTCTGGCGCAGCGGTTATGCGGGCACCTCGCTGGATCAATTGAGCACTGCGACCGGTATGAACCGCCCGAGTCTGTATGGTGCATTCGGCGACAAACACGCGTTGTATCTGAATACGCTCGAACGTTATATCGAGGCCGGCCGGCTCGCGATGGTTCATGCACTCAGCGAGGATCTGCCGTTGCCGCAGGCTCTGCTGCGCGTTTATGACGGCGCGCTCGCGTGGTACTTGCCCGCCGACGGCGATCAACTCGGCTGTTTCATGATCGGCACCGCCACGGTCGAAGCGGTGGACGACGCCGAAGTCCGCGCAGCGCTAGCCGAGGGACTGCGCACCTACGACAAGGCCTTCGAGAAACGCTTAAAGCTGGCGCAGGCCGCAGGCGAACTGGCCGCCGATGCGCAGCCGCCCCTTCTCGCGAAGATCGCATCAGCGATTTTGCACAGCCTCGCGTTGCGCGCCCGCGCGGGCGATTCGCGCGCGTCGCTGCGGGCAACGGCGGTTGCAGGGGTGGCGTTGATCTGCGGCAGTGCGGGCGCGTCACCTGCGCCGGCAACGGGCAAAACCACAGCAAAAGGACGTGGACGGTAAGCGGAAGGAGTTCGCTCGCGTTATTCGATTTCCGTTCAGATCACAGGCGGCCGAGGGTCGCCGCGCCTTTGCAATGCTTGACAGTCACGGGAAATGTTTATGCCTATGATGGGTCGATTCACCCGACACGTCATGGTTTCGACATGAACTATCCGTACGACGTACTGACCGCCGCCTGTCTTTTCATCATCGTGATCTCCACCACCATCATGCTCGCGCTCACCTGAGCGAGCGTTGTAACGCCTCCTGCTATAGGTCGTTCTAGCAGGTCAACGCGCACCCCCGCGTTTCCGTAAAAAGACGGGATATACTGTGCATATATACAGTACTTTTCGTCTGAACAATGCGCCTTCCTCCCTTCGAACCGCCTACGCTTGCCGAACTCCGTGCCTGGTGGCGCACGCGCGACGAGCAGGCGATCCAGCGCCTCATCCTCGAGATTCAACGGCAACGGCTCACGCTGCTGGAGTTGCGCAACCTGATCGACAGCGGCGTCCAGCAGGCGCGCACCGCCGACCGCACGCTGGTCGAACGCGGCGAACCACTCATGACGTTACGCATACGGATCGCGCAGGAAGTGCTGCGCGTAGGTGATATCGACGATACCCGGCAGATGAGCCGCGCCGCACAGGAAAAGCTCGCCGTGCGCACCGAGGGCCAGATGGAATACGCGCGCGAAGGCCGCTTGAGGCGGCAACGCAGGAATATCTAGTTCGAGTGTCGCAAGGTGTTTCTGCGCGCCCGAAGGAAAAAACGGTGCGCGGCCGGATCAATGCTGCAGGATCAGCGCGTTTGCGTGGCGACGCGCAAGCCGAGCGAAATAAACAGCACGCCGATGATCTTGTTTTGCCAGCGGCTAAGCCATGTCAGGCGCTTGACGAGTTTGCCCAACGGACGAATCGTCAGCACGATCAGCGTCGTATAAAGCGCGCTCATGCCGACGAAGATCAGTCCGAGCGTCGTGAACTGCAGGAACGAAGAACCGTGCTCGGGGCGAACGAACTGCGGCAGAAACGCGAGGAAAAACAGCGCGGTCTTGGGGTTCAGCACTTCGGCAGGGATCGCCTGAAAGAAGGCCTTGGAGGCGGATACCGGCGCGACTGTCGGCAAATGCGCGCTCGCCTGCTTTTCGCGCAAGGCGCGAATGCCCAGATAGACGAGATAGGCGGCGCCGACGATTTTCACGGCATTGAAGGCGAGCGCCGACGTCATCAGCAACGCCGACAGGCCAATCGCGGCGCCCAGCGTGTGGATGAAATCGCCAGCGGCGACGCCGAGACCGGTGAGTATGCCGGCCTTGCGCCCACCATGCACCGTGCGGGTCAAAACCAGTAGCACGGCCGGACCGGGAATCAGAAAGAGCCCGAGTACAACGGCAACGAAGGTTCCTAGCGTAGAAAGATCAAGCATGTCGTCTCCTGTGTGGCGCGCTGACTTCAGCGGACAGGCGCGCGTTCAGCGGACGATTGTAGATCGTTCGGCGATTCCCCGCCGACGATCCGTTACCATTGCGGGCACAGGGCCGCCTACGCGCCACATGCGGCCCGCATTTTTTCATCCACCGAAGTCTTTGCCTTGCCCACCTACACCTTGCCCGCGCCGCTCTCTGCGGAACTCGAGATTCGCAAGAGCCGTTTCATCGCGCACGCGATACCGGTCGCCGACCGCGACGCCGCGATGGCCGAGTTGCGGCGTCTGCGCGACGAGCATCCTGGCGCGACGCATGTCTGCTGGGCGCTGCTGGCAGGTGGCCAATCAGGCATGTCCGACGACGGCGAGCCATCTGGCACGGCAGGCCGGCCGATTCTCGAAGTGCTGCGGCATCACGATCTGGACGGCGTGCTGGCCGCCGTCGTGCGGTATTACGGCGGCGTAAAGCTGGGTGCCGGCGGGTTGGTGCGAGCGTATACCGACGCGATTGCTTCGGCTCTATTGGATGCGCCGCGGGTGGAGAGGATTGCCCAGGTTCCGCTGATCGTCGAAGTGAGCTACGCCGATGAAGCGAAGGTGCGCAGATGGATCGAGGCTGAAGGTTACGGGCTTGTGGACAGTGCCTACGGGATGCTGGTGAAGATCACGGTCCGCCTGCCCGTCAATGCGGTAGATGACGCCCGGCTAGCCCTGGTGGACATGACTCAGGGGAAAGCCGGGTTCTTTTGATCGCGTTGCCTTCGGCGCGGAGCTGCTTCAATCGTTCGAGAATTCCGGACCCCGATCCACTTTAGAAGATGCACAGGATCGGCTCGCTGTTACCATGCTGCTCTGTACCGGAATGACTCCACTTAAAAGGCAATTCCTCTGACCTCGACCGACGCTTTTTCCAGCACAGCGCCCGAGTCGCCGCAACAGAGTCAGTCTCTGCGGCCATCGCTCGATCCCATGCGTCCGGGCCTGAGATCCACCGTACTCAAGGGTTGCGGCGTCGTCGCACTGCCGTTGATGCTGTCCGCATGCTCCTGGTCGTGGTTCGGCCTGAATTGCCCACCGCGCGCAACCGCACATCCAACCGGCTGGCTGAGCGTCGCGCCCGCCGGCGATTTCGCCTACATGCCTGCTCGCAATGGGCAGGTTTCACCAAACCGGATCGAGAATACGGCGATGACCGGCATCGTGCTAAAAAACGATATCAACGAGACCGTGCGCAACAGCATTGCCAGCAGCTTGCAGGTCGCGGGCTTTCATCTCACCGAAGACAGGAAGGTTCTGAGCGGCAGCATTGAGAAGTTCACGGTGGATGACGCGCGGTCGCCAGCGTTCTGGACGCTGAAAATGCGCTACATCGTGACCGATGCCACGACCCAGAAGGTTGTGTTCTCAACCACCAAGACGGTGCGGCAGAAGTCGCCCAAATTCACGAGTAATACCATCGCCATCGAAGACACGGTCAAGCTGAGTGTCGAAGCGTTGATCAGCGACCCAGGCTTCGTTAATTCGGTGAATTGAGCGGACGGACCGAATAGGCGCCGTCTGCCGATTCGCTACAATCGGGAAATATCGAGAGGAACGCAAAATCGCGCAGCATCGAAGCGCCGCTGGCGCCTGCCGTCTCGCGTGCCCGATTCTGCAACCCTGTGCCCTTCTCCGTGCGAGCCGTCATGTCTATCACCACCTGGCTGTTCTTCCTGCCCGCCTGCTTCGCGATCAACCTAGCGCCCGGTCCTAACAATCTTCTATCCATCAACGTTGCCGCGCGTCACGGCTTCATGACGGCTTTCGTCGGCGGCACCGGCCGGCTGGTCGCGTTCGCGTTGATGCTGGTGTTGGCCGCGACTGGCCTCGCCGTCGTGCTGCACGCGTCCGAGTGGTTCTTCCTCGCAATCAAACTGGCCGGCGCCGCGTATCTGATCTGGCTTGCCATCCAGTTGTGGCGCAGCGACGCGCCGGCCATCGATACGATTCAACAGGACGACGCATCGCTCTGGCGGATTGCGCGGCAGGAGTGTCTTGTGGCTGCGGGCAATCCGAAGGCGATTCTGGTTTTCACCGCATTTTTGCCGCAGTTCGTGGATATCGCCAAACCGATACTGCCTCAGTTCGCGGTGCTCGGCGCGAGCTTCCTGGTCCTCGAATGGGTGGCGATCGCGTTGTATTCGTGGGCCGGCATGCACCTTGGCAAGTGGCTGGTTCGCGCCAAGGTTCGCCGGTGGTTCAATCGCTGCTGCGGGGCGTTTCTGGCGGCGATCGGTGTGAGTTTTCTGCTGGTTCGGCGGACTTAAAACGCCTGAACTCGAAACCTGATATTCAGCTTTCCGAATCATCTGTTCAGCAGCGCCTCAGCTGTACGACGCCTTCTCGCACCGTTGAGAGCTGAATGGCAGTCGGCCTGTTCGTGAAACCATAAACAATAGGTAATGGACGACCGCATAAACTTTAACTGTCAGTAATCGTCCTGCGCCTTTATGCTCGAAGAATGACCCGCCGCCGCAGCTGGACCATACGCGGCATCGGACAAGCGACTTCTCATAGTCATAGGGGCGGCATCATGAAGATCTGTATCTTCGGAGCAGGAGCGATTGGCGGTTTGATGGGCGTGCAACTGGCGCGTGCCGGCGCGGATGTGAGTTTCGTCGCGCGCGGCGCGCATCTTGCCGCCATGCGCGAACACGGCGCGCGCCTGATCATGGACGGCGAGACGATCAGCACGCCGGTACGCTGCACGTCCGACCCGCGCGAACTCGGTGTGCAAGATTTCGTGATCATCACGCTGAAGGCGCACTCGCTGCCCGGCGTAGTCGACGCGATGCAGCCGCTCCTCGGCAAGCACACGGCCATCGTTACCGGCGTCAACGGCATCCCCTATTGGTACTTCTATCAGCACGGCGGAAAATTCGCCGGCACGCGCCTCGCCAGCATCGACCCGGACGGCAGCCAATGGACCAAACTCGGACCGGAACGCGCAATTGGCTGCGTGCTCTATCCCGCCGCGGAAATCGTCGAGCCGGGCGTCATCAAGCATGTGTACGGCAAGAAATTCCCGATCGGCGAGCCGAGCGGCGAACGCACGCCGCGCATTCAGCAGTTGCACGAGATCATGCAGGCAGCAGGATTCGATGCGCCGATTCGCGACAATATCCGCGACGAAATCTGGCTCAAGCTGTGGGGCAACCTCTGCTTCAATCCGATCAGCGCATTGACCCACGCCACGCTCGATATCCTCACCAGCGACCCCGGCACGCGTGCGGTATCACGCACGATGATGCTGGAAGCCAAGCGCATTGCCGATCAGTTCGGCGTGCATTTTCGCGTGGATGTGGAGAAGCGCATCGACGGTGCGGGTGCGGTCGGCGCGCATAAGACCTCGACGCTGGTCGATCTGGAGAATCGCCGTCCGATGGAGATCGATCCGCTACTGACGGTGGTGCAGGAAATGGGCCGTCTCGTTGCCGAGCCCACGCCGACTATCGACGTCGTGCTTGCCCTCATCAAGCTGCGCGAACGGATGGCATTGCAGGGCGATTGAGATTGAGCGCCGGTTGGCGCTTCGACCGACGTCTCACAAGCTTCAGAAAAGGATCGAACGCCACGCGTTCGATCCTTTTTTACATCGCTATTGATCGATCGCCAGCCACACCGCCTTGGGCTCGGTGAAGTTTTCAATCGCCACGTCGCCGTGCTCACGGCCAAAGCCTGAATCGCCGGAACCGCCCCAGGGCAAGCGCACATCGGTATAGCCGTAAGTGTTGATCCACACGGTGCCCGCCTTCAGGTCACGCGCCACTCGATGCACGCGACCGATATCCGCGCTCCATACGCCAGCCGCAAGGCTATACAACGTGCCGTTGGCGATACGGATCGCGTCGGCTTCGTCGTTGAAGCGAATCACACTCGCCACCGGCCCGAAGATCTCTTCCTGCGAAATGCGCATTTCATGTTCGACATTGGCGAACACCGTCGGCTCGACGAAGAAGCCGCGCTCGCCCACCCGCACGCCGCCGGTCACGAGCGATGCTCCTTCGGAGCGCCCCGTCTCGACATAGCCGAGCACGGTTTTCATCTGCGCCGCGGAGATAAGCGGCCCCATCGACGTTTCGCGCGCGGCCGGATCGCCGACCTTGATCGCCTTCGCACGCGCCGCGAGACGCTCGACCACTTCGTCGTAGACGTCTCGGTGAGCCAGAATGCGCGAGCCGGCCGAACACACCTGGCCGGTGTTGAAGAAAATCCCCGACGCTGCGGCTCGCACCGCATTGTCGAGATTCGCATCCGGGAAGATCAGGTTCGCCGACTTGCCGCCGAGCTCAAGCGTGACGCGCTTGAAGTTGCTGGCCGCGCCCTGCAAAATACCGCGCCCCACGGAAGGCGAGCCCGTGAAGGTCACCTTGTCGATGCCGGGATGCGCCACCAGCGCATCGCCGACCACCCGCCCCTTGCCGGTGACGATGTTCAGTACTCCCGGCGGCACACCCGCCTCGAGCGCGAGTTCGCCGAGGCGCAACGCCGTCAGCGGCGTAATCTCCGCAGGCTTGACGATCAGCGTGCAACCGCATGCCAGCGCGGGCGCGATTTTCCACATGCCGATCATCAGCGGGAAATTCCACGGCACGATCGCGGCGACCACGCCGACCGGTTCGCGCAGCGTGTACGTCAAGGCATCGGGACGTACCGGCACCACCTGCCCATTGATCTTGTCGCACCAGCCTGCGTAGTATTCGAGCGTATCGATCGCCGCCGGAATATCCTGGCGCATTACCGCCGAGATGGGTTTGCCTGCGTCGAGGCTTTCGAGCGCCGCGAGTTCGTCCAGATTCGCGCGCATCAAGCCGGCGAGACGCATCAGTATGCGGCCACGCTCGGCTGCCCGTATGGCATTCCACACTTTCAACGCGGCGCGCGCCGCGTGCACCGCGGTGTCGACATCGGCCGCGCTGCCTTGTGCAACCAGCGCAATCGGCTCTTCGGTCGCCGGGTTGATGTCGACGGAATATTCGCCGGTGCCAGGCGGCAAACGCTTGCCGTCGATCAGCAAATCATGGCGCCTGAGGTCGGTTTCGGTTTCCATCATGAAGCTCCTTGCTTGGGATATTGCGTGGACTGACCGGCAGCGGATCGGCCGGCACCGCCCTGGCGGCAGGCGAAGCCGCACCGGCGAGCGCAGCAAACTGCGCCCAGGCCGCTGCGGCGTTGGGTCTGAGGGAGCGATTGCGGCGATGCACGAGCAGCGTCGTGAGATTTATCTCGGGAAGTAGCGGCCGGCTCACCAGTGCCGCGCCGGGCGCGGGCCAATGTCCATCGACGGGTAAAACGCCGACACCAAGATCCAATTCGACCATGCGCGACACTGCCGCAACATGGCCGAGCTCCTGCACAGGCCGTCGCTTCAGGCCGTGCGTGTTGAAGGCAAGATCAAGCGCGGCGCGCACACCCGCGTCGGCATTCAAGGTGACGAGCGCCCACTCGCGCAATGCATGCCATGCGACGCTGGCTTGCCGCGCCAGCGGATGCGCGGGTGGCATCACCACATGCAGCGGCGTTGTGAACACTACTTGCGCGTGCAACTGATCGTTGGCCAGAGGCTCCGCCACCGAGACCACGCCGAAGTCCACTTCCCCCTGCTCGACGCTCGCGAGCACGCTGCTTTGCGATTGATCTCTGAGGGATACGACGAGTTCGGGAAACGCTGACGCGCAACGCGCCAGCCCCTGCGCCACCCAGCTCGACGACAACACGGGATTGCTCGCCAGCACGACCACGCCAGTGTGTCCGTCGTAAGCGGCCCGCTCCTCGCGCAGCGTCAATTCGATTTCATCGAGCAGGCGGCCGATTCTGCGCTCGAGACTCGCGCCGGCATGAGTCAGTTCTACTTGCCGCGTGGTGCGGTCGAAGAGCTTCAATTCAACGGCGTCTTCAAGTTCGCGCACACAACGGCTCACCGCCGACTGCGTCAGATCGAACTCGCGCGCCGCGCGTGTAAAGCTCCGTTCACGCGCGACGGCGACAAACACCTTGAGTTGCTGCAACGAAACATTCATAACGTTACTGCCGGGTGTAGATGGGTCACCCTATTCCCCCGATTGCTCAGGCCAGTGGCTAAGCCGCGAGGCCTTGCTGCCGGCAACGGCCAGCACGCCCTGGGGCTCATTGTGCGCTTCGATCCAGCGTGAACGCATGGGCGCAAGAATGAACTTCGCCGAGATGCCCGCGGCAATCGTGACGACGGCGGACACAATAAAGACGAGACTCCAGCCACCTGTCGCCGACAGCACCGAAGCAATCGGCACCAGCAGCGAGGCGGTGCCCTTCGCGGTGTACAGCGTGCCCGCATTGGCCGCCGCATATTTGCTGCCGAAGGTATCGGCGCAAATCGCGGGGAAGATCGAGAAAATTTCGCCCCAGAACAGGAAGATCAACGCGGCGAACGTCATGAACGCATACGGGTTGGTGCCGTACTGCATGAGACCGAGCAATGCGAGACCCTCGCCGATGAAGATCACGAACATCGTGTTCTCACGGCCGAGTTTGTCGGAGATGAAACCACACAGCGGACGGGTAAAGCCGTTGCAGATATTGTCGATGGAAAGCGTGGCCGTGAGCAGCGGCAGGGTCATACCGAAGATCGTCATCGGAATGCGTGCGAGCCCCCAGTCTTTGGCGATCGGACCGATTTGCGCGGTCGCCATCAGGCCGCCCGCCGCCACCGCGACAAACGATACGTAGATCACCCAGAACACCGGCGTCTTGATCATCTGGCCCGGCGTGTAGTCGACCTTGGTGACCGCGAACTTCTTCTTCGGTGCGGCTTGCTGGCGCAAGTTCGGTTTCTTCAACAGCAGCGCAAGCAAAAGTATGCTGACGCCCTGCAGGATGCCGAAGAAAAAGAAGGTGTGCTCGTAGCCCGAGCGCGTGATCATGTTGGCGATCGGAATGACCGTGACGGCAGCACCCGCGCCAAAACCTGCAGCCGTCAAACCGGCCGCAAGACCCCGGCGATCCGGAAACCATTTCAACGCGTTGCCGACACAGGTACCGTACACGCCGCCTGCGCCGATCCCGGCAATGACCGCTGACACATACAGCATCGGCAAGGTCGTCGCATACGAATTCATCACCCACGCGATGCCGGCGCATACCGCGCCGCCTGCGACCACCGGGCGTGGTCCGAATTTGTCGACCAGCCAGCCCTCCACCGGCACGAGCCACGTTTCTGTGAGAATGAAAATAGCGAATGCGAGCTGAATGGATGCTTCACCCCAGTGATGCCGCGAATTCATCGGCGTGACGAACAACGTCCATGCGTATTGCAGATTGGCTACCAATGCCATGCACATCATGCCGATGACGAGCTGCCACCAGCGGTTCGCCCAGAATACGCGAGTCGTGGTCTGTCGAGTGATATCGTCCATGAGCCTTGTCTCCGCTATTTATTGAGTGCGGCCGGCCATCACGCCGCACTGTATGCGTCTCACCTTATGCTTATGACCCGGACAGCCTTGCCATTCGGGAATATTTAATATTTGCGTCTTTAATTCGAATTCTTTAAGGGCTGCTCCTGCCTGAATCACCGTTTTTCAGACGATTTCTTTATTCCGATCAATTAAGTATCGACACTGCATCGGCGCTTCGCCGCTTCCCTTGCTACGCCTCAAATACAAGCGTTAACCCGAGTACCGCATCAAGCACAACGCCGACAATTCCGCTTCTTATACAGCCCCATGCTAGGGTCATTGCTGAATAACTAATAATTAAAGTTTGTTATTATGTCGATTCATATTTGCTTATACATCGGCCATGACGATGCGCAATGCCACTCTGCGGCAATTGAAGGTCTTTGAAACGGTAGCGCGCCACCTCAGCTTCTCGCGCGCCGCGGAAGAATTGCATCTGACGCAGCCCGCCGTCTCCACTCAGGTGAGGCAACTTGAGGAGCACGCAGGGCTGCCGCTGTTCGAACAGCTCGGCAAAAAAATCTATCTGACGCCGGCCGGCACCGAGATGCTTCACTACAGCCGCGCGATCATTCAGCAGTTCCACGAAGTCGACGAGGCGATGAGTCAGCTGAAGGGTGTCTCCGGCGGCAAGCTGAACGTCGCGGTGATCAGCGCCGGCGACTACTTTTTCCCGCGCCTGCTGGCCGAATTCACGCGGCGTTACGCGGGCGTCGTGCTCAATCTCGCCGTGCACAATCGCGCAGAACTGCTGCATCAGCTCGCGACCAACCAGACCGATCTCGCCGTGATGGTGCGGCCGCCGCACGAGACCGACGCGACCAACGAACCGTTCGCGCCGCACCCTTACGTGATCGTGGCGGCGCCTACGCATCCGCTCGCGCACAAACGCAACATCAAGATGAGCCAGTTGGCGAGTGAGGCCTTCATCGTGCGCGAACGCGGCTCGGATACCTGGAATTCGATGGAAGAAGGCTTCGCCGGCCGTCTCGCCAACCTGAAGATCGCGATGGAGATCAAGAGCACCGAAACGATCAAGCAGGCGGTGATCGCCGGCATGGGCATCGCGTTCCTGTCCGCGCATACGATCAGTCTCGAGTTGCAGCTCGGCCATCTGGTCGTGCTCGATGTGGAAAGCTTTCCGGTCATGCTCAACTGGTACGTCGTGCATCGCAAGAACAAGCGCCTGCCGCCGGTTGCGGTCGCCTTCAAACGCTTCCTGATGGAGGAAGGCGCGGGTCTCATCGAGAAGATTACGCGCGTGAAGGAATTGAGCGTCTATAAGCAGTAGGCTATGGAAAGCCAATGAAACTTTAACTATTGCGGATTGATCAGTATCCCTATGCTGCAAGTGAGTTCCCTTACTTGTCAGCCCAGGAGGCCGATCATGAACCACGCTGCGGTTGAGTCTCACGCCAGCACACGTACTGCACGCGCCACCGCGAACAATCCGGACGACGCCCATCTGAGCGCGTTCAACGCGGCCTTCAGCGACCTTGGCCTGCGGTTCCGCTGGGACCAGGCCACACTCGATGTGCTGAAGGAATTCAACAGCGAAGCGGCGCGCGTCACCGCCTACATCGAGCGGTTTCACGCGCATCTTCACAGCGCATACGACGCCGATTTTCTTGCCCAGATGATTCTGAGCAAGAAAGCCAGGTACTACAGCGAATTCGCGGCTGCCGGCGAATAAGGGCTTCGGCGGGACGATTCCGCCGTTCGCCCTGCTCGCCGTCCGGCGCATCGGTGTATTCATCTTTGACGGCACATTGCACGGTGGGTGGCGCGTTGGCGGACAGACCCGCGCTTTTGTACGCCCACCGTCCCAGTGTTATGCCAGCCACGACGATGCCGGTATGCTGCCGCGCGCACCATGCCGGGCGTTATCTCGCGCAGCGCCCACACCTGCTCTTCGCCGCCGTGCCATTCGATGCGCGCCAACAACCCGCGCCGCTCCAGTGCAAATCCATCGCAACGTCCGGCAAACGCATGACAGTGTGAATCGCGAACGTTCGTCGAGTACTCGCGGCTGGTCATCAGATGCGTGCCTAGCGCAACGGCCAGCACGCTCATCGCAAGCAGCGCGGCGAGTCCGAATGGCTGCGCCTGTTCCGTGACGAAGCCGTAGCCGAGCCAGCCACACAGTAAAAGCGCCAGGACGTTGACAATGCCATGCCCCGGAAGCGCGACTGTACTCAGGTCCAGCACGCCACGCAGTTTGCAGAATGCGATGGCGGAGGTGGCGAAAACCAGCGCACCGATAAAGACCGCGGCATAGAGCTCGATACGCTCGACATTCGCCTGCGCCGCCGCCGACAGGTAGCACGCAAACCCGCCCACCATAACGGCGAGCCCCGTGCCACTGCCGAGCAACGCAACGAGCCGCGGCCGTCGCGTCATAGCGCTAGCTCACACACAGTGGTCAAGGTATTGCTCAATGTACCGATCCCTTCGATTGAGATCGTCACGGTCGCGCCGTCCTTGATCGAGCCGACGCCGACCGACGTGCCGCACGCAATCACATCACCCGGTTCGAGCGTCAGGTCCTGTGAAATCAGACTCACCTGCTCGGCAGGTGAAAACACCATATCGGCAAGCGGATAGTTCTGCCGCTCCACCCCGTCGAGCATCGTCACGAGGCGTGCCGCGTGCCAGTCGAAACCGGAGACGATCGAGGGTCCAATACAGCAGAACGTATCGAAGCCCTTCGCACGGCACCATTGCGGGAAGTGCGGATTCTCGTTCAGCAGATCGGCGGCGGTCACATCGTTGACCAGCGTGTAGCCGAAGATCGATTCCGCAGCCTCTTCGATACTCGCGTCGCGGCAGCGCCGCCCAATCACGATACCGAGTTCGCCTTCGTAGACGATCTTGCCAGCGTAACTGAGCGGCCGACGGATCGATTCACCTGAACCGATCACCGACCCCGCCGGCTTCAACAAAAATAGCGGGTGCGCCGGCACGGGCTTGTCGAGCTTCGCCGCGAGCGCGTGAAAGTTATTCCACAACGCGACGATCTTGCCGGGCGCACAAGGCGCGAGCGGCGTAAGCGCACGTGTCGACAACACCGCACCGGTCGGCACCGGTTGATCGAGACTTTCGTACTCGTGTAAATAACCGCCTTCCACCCGGCCGAACACGACACCACCGTCGCTCGACATGAAACGCATCCACGTATCCATACATCGCTCCTTGAACTCTCAAATCGCGCCGGCGGTCCGCAATGCGCTGATCTGCTCGGGCGAGTAGCCGAGTTCAGTCATCACCTCGTCGGTATGCTCGCCCAGCAGCGGCGAGCGCGTAACTTCGGTCGGACTGTCCGACAGTTTGATAGGATTACCAACCGTCAGATATTTACCGCGGGTCGGATGATCCACTTCGACAATCGTGCCGGTCTTGCGCAGCGACGGCTCTTCGGCGATTTCCTTCATCGAGAGAATCGGCCCGCAAGGAATGTCGTATTTGTTGAGGATCTGCATGGCCTCGAACTTGGTCTTGGTCATGGTCCAGCGCTCGATCTCGGCAAAGATATCCTTCAGATGCGGCAAGCGCGCGGCAGGTGTCGCGTAGTTCGGATCGGTGGCCCATTCTTCCTTGCCGATCACGTTGCAGATCTTCGCCCACACTGGCGCCTGCGTGATGAAGTAGATATACGCATTCGGGTCCGTCTCCCAGCCCTTGCACTTCAGAATCCAGCCAGGCTGACCACCGCCCGAAGCATTCCCCGCGCGCGGCACGGCTTCACCGAACGTCCCGTTCGGATATTGCGGATACTCCTTCATCGTGCCGGTACGTTCGAGCCGCTGCTGATCGCGCAGCTTCACGCGGCACAGGTTGAGCACGCCGTCCTGCATCGCGGCGAGCACCTTCTGACCGCGCCCGGTGAGCGTGCGCTGATACAGCGCCGTGACAATGCCGAGCGCCAGATGCAAACCCGTGCCGCTGTCGCCGATCTGCGCGCCGCTCACCACCGGCGGCCCATCGTCGAAACCGGTGGTCGAGGCCGCGCCGCCCGCGCATTGCGCAACGTTCTCGTAGACCTTGCAGTCCTCGTAAGGGCCGGGGCCGAAACCCTTCACCGAAGCCACGATCATGCGCGGGTTCAACTCCTGAATCCGCTCCCACGTGAAGCCCATCCGGTCCAGCGCGCCCGGGGCGAAATTCTCCACCAGCACGTCGCACTTCTGGATCAGCGCCTCGAGCACCAGCTTGCCTTCCGGGTTCTTGGTATCGATCGTGACCGAGCGCTTGTTGTGATTGAGCATCGTGAAGTACAAGCTGTCCACGTCGGGAATGTCCCGTAGTTGCTCGCGCGTGATGTCGCCGGCGCCGGCCCGCTCCACCTTGATCACGTCCGCGCCGAACCACGCGAGCAACTGCGTGCAAGTCGGACCCGATTGCACATGCGTGAAATCGAGAATGCGCACGCCGTCGAGTGCTTTGCTCATGTCAAGTCTCCTGTCCTGATCAGTCTCAGTTGTGTGCAACGGTTATCGACCGACGCGCCTGCTTCGATAACGTCCGCTCCAGCGGATGTCCGGTTAGCCCCGGTACATACGGTATGTGATATATCACATTCAATCAAGCGCGGTCTCAAAATGCGGCTGCTGCGGGATTTCTGCTCTGAATGCTTGTCAGGCCTACGTTTCAACGAGATGAAGCCGCGCCGGTCTGCTCGATTCGAGGGAAAACACCGAGATGTCGCTTGCCTCGATCGCCTTTGATATATCACATACTACATTTCAGTCACCGTCAAGCCGGGCTTAACCCCACCCACTGCGAGGCGACGACTAGAGAGGAAAGAAATGGATCGAAAACGCAAAAAGGCCCGCGGTGACGTCGTCACCGCGGGCCTTTCTTTGTCATTCGTTGCGCCAAGCAGGTGCTCAGGTCACCATCAATCCAGAAAATCGCAATTCGCTTCGACGAACGCCGCCAGATCGAGCGAATGCTGGCGCGTAAGACGCTCAGCCAGTTCGGTATCGCGCTGCTCCAGCGCCTCGATAATGCGCAGGTGGTCGACGATCGAACGCGACGCGCGGTCGCTTTGCGAAATGGTCATGCGGCGAATCGCCCGCACATGGATGAAGATGTTCTTGATCGTGTCGAGAATGATCTGCGATTTCGACAGCTCGACGATCGCCTGATGAAACGCGATGTTGGCGTCGGAGTACTCGGCAATGTGCTCGGCCGGCGTGGCGTCGCGGAAATTGTCGAACATGTGGCGCAGGCGGGCGATTTCCTCGTCCGTGGCGTGCAGCGTGGCAAGACGCGCCGCCATGCTTTCCAGCGCGGCCCACATCTGGATCATTTCGACGATTTCACGCTTGCTCTTGCGCACAATATAGATCCCGCGCCGCGGCACCATGCGCAAAAAACCTTCCTGTTCGAGCAGCGTCATCGCTTCGCGCACCGGCGTGCGGCTCACGCCCAGCGATTCGCTCAGCACGCGCTCGTCGAGGCGGATTTCTTCGTGAGTCCGGTAGATATCCGCGTCAGCAATGGCCTGGCGGAGCATGGCATACGCCTGATCGCGCAAGCTCACGCTCGCGCTGATCGGCTGCAACGACAACGTCAGGGGTGGGGCCACTGCTTCAGTTTGAAGTTCTGACGACATTCATCGCCTCTTGTTGAACATGCGCACGGTAGGGCACCACTGCGGGCGCCACTGCGGCCATTCTGCCATCCTGCTCGCCCAGGCCGACGAACCGGCCATGTTGCGCTGCAAGTTGCGCAACCGGCTGCGGGATCCAGCGGGTCAGCAGAACGGTGGCGGCAGCGCCCAAACCTACGAAACCAACGGCGAGCAGCGAGAGAGGAACAAATTCCATTTGTAACTCCGAATGATTGAGTGAATAGATGACTCAATCATATGCTGCAGCGCCGCAAAAATCAATATTCCGTATGTAGTATATCAGTCACTGTTGTTTTTAGGATTAGATGTTCAAGGTAGCACGGGCAACCCGCGGGCGCTTCTCCTGCTTGTCCCAACACACGACGCTCGGTGTAAACGCGCAAAACGCGCGCTATGCGCGCAGTCGCGTTCGATGATCGCGCAAATTCACCCGAATGCGGATTGTGGGAACCGCTACGCATCATTAATCTTCGGGGAATCCTGTGATGGGCCGCAGCGTCCCCTGCCCTGCATCTGCCGCGCGCTTCCAGACAGCATCCGAGAATTCGAAGGAGACACCGTCATATGAGTACCACTATCCCGAGCGCGCCGAAAACGTCCATCACCGACAACCGCGCGGCGCGCAGCCAGGCACGCAAGGCGGCGCTTGGCAGCTTTGTCGGCGCCGTAGTCGACTGGTATGACTTTCTGCTGTACGGCATCGTCGCCGCGCTCGTCTTCAACGCCGAGTTCTTCCCGAAGGTCAGCCCGGCGATGGGCACGCTCGCCGCATTCGCGACTTTCGGCGTCGGCTTTCTGTTCCGGCCGCTCGGCGGCTTCGTGTTCGGCCACTACGGCGACCGGCTTGGACGCAAGCGCATGCTGGTCCTCACAGTGATGATGATGGGCCTCTCCACCGCAGCAATCGGTCTGCTGCCGGCTTTCTCCAGCATCGGCTGGTGGGCGCCGGTGCTGCTCGTCACGTTGCGCGCGATCCAGGGCTTCGCGGTCGGCGGCGAATGGGGCGGCGCCGCCTTGATGGCGGTCGAAAGCGCGCCGGAGAAGAAGAAGGCGTTCTACAGCAGCGGCGTGCAGGTCGGCTATGGCGTGGGTCTGGTGCTCGCGACCGGATTGGTCGCGATCATCAGCCGCTCGATGGACAACGCGTCGTTCCTGAGCTGGGGCTGGCGCCTGCCCTTCCTGTTCAGTGTGGTGCTGGTGCTGGTCGCGCTGTGGATCCGCTCGAGCATGGAAGAATCGAAGGAGTTCGTCGAGAAGGTCGGCGAACGGGGCGAACGCAGCGTGCGGCTGCCGATCGTCGAGGCCTTGCTGAAGCACCCCAAGGCTTTCCTGCTGATCATCGCGCTGCGCCTTGCCGAGTTGTTCACGATGTATATCGTGACCGCGTTCGCACTGAACTACTCGACGGCGAATCTGCACATGCCGCGTGAGTTCTTCCTCTCGATCGGCCTGCTGGTCGGGGCGGTGAGCTGCGTGACGATTCCGTGCTTCGCGTGGCTTGCGGACCGTTTCGGCCGCCGGCGCGTGTATATCATCGGTGCGCTGGTCGGTATGTTCAGCGCGGTGCCGTTCTTCCTCGCGCTCGAAGCCCGCTCGACGGTGTGGATCGTGATCTTCGCGGTCATGCTCGCCAACGTCGCCCACGACATGGTCGTGAGCGTGCAGCAGCCGATGTTCACCGAACTGTTCGGCACCGAGTACCGCTATAGCGGCGCGGGCGTCGGTTATCAGGTGGCGAGCGTGGTCGGCGGCGGCTTCACGCCGTTTATCGCGGTGGCGCTGGTCAGCTTTGCCGGCGGCTCCTGGCATCCGGTGGCGGCGTATCTGGCGGTCGGCTGTCTGATCTCAGTATTGGTGGCAGCGAAGATGAAGACGGGGCGCACGGTCGCCTGATTCCTACCGATGAGGATTGCGGCGGGCCGGCGTGGCAGAGGTGCTACGACCGGCCCGTTGGCTTTTGAATGAATACTGGATTTCTCGCGAGTAGCGCTACTTCATGCCCCTCGCGCACCTCCCCCCAACACTCCGCTTTTTGCCGATTCCGGACACTGATTGCCCTGCATTCAGTAGCTCGTTCCCGGCCTTCGTGCCGCATCGCCGCATTTCCGCAGATTACGGTCGCATTTCACCAGGCTAATGCCTTATGCATTTACATCTCATATTGCAAACGCCAGGTTCGCGCCCTATCGTTCGACGGAACGAGTTTTGTCTGAATTTGACGACCGTCATATGAAATAAAAATACATATATCTAAGCCACATGAATCTGCAATTTTTACGCTGCGACCCTAAAGCATTCTGTAAGAAGCGCCGATAACAAAGCATTCGTCACACCGGAGACCGACCATGAGCAGTATCACCGAGCCGAGCGGGAATTCAGGCTCTGCCCCATTCTTTTCCAAACAGGCCACCATCGCGAAGCCGGGGTTTTCGCGCTGGATGGTTCCGCCCGCAGCGCTCGCCGTTCACCTTTGTATCGGTCAGGCGTACGCCTTCTCCGTGTTCAACGGACCGCTCACGAAAGTCATCGGCATTACGCAATCCGCCGCTGACGACTGGTCGCTGACCTCGCTCGGCTGGATCTTTTCGCTGGCGATCGTGTTCTTGGGTTTGTCGGCGGCATTTGCCGGCAAGTGGCTCGAACATGTCGGCCCGCGCCGCACGATGTTTACCGCTGCGTGCTGCTTCGGCGGCGGCTTCCTCGTCTCCGCGCTCGGCGTGCATCTGCATCAGATCGCGCTGCTTTATCTCGGCTACGGCGTGATCGGCGGGATCGGACTCGGTCTTGGTTATGTGTCGCCGGTGTCGACGTTGATCCGCTGGTTCCCGGACCGTCGCGGTATGGCGACCGGCATGGCGATCATGGGCTTCGGCGGCGGCGCGATGATTGCCGCGCCGTTGTCGGTGGCGTTGATGAACCACTTCCGCAGCGCGACCAGCATCGGCGTGGCCGAGACCTTCGTCGTGCTCGGCATTGCGTACTTCATCTCGATGTCGATCGGCGCACTTGCGATTCGCGTGCCGCCGGCTGACTGGAAGCCGGCCGGCTGGACGCCGCCCGAGACCACCCAGAAGAAGATGATCTCGCGTAACCACGTGCACATCGATCAGGCGTTGAAGACGCCGCAGTTCTACCTGATCTGGCTCGTGCTGTTCCTGAACGTGACGGCCGGCATCGGCATTCTCGGCCAGGCGTCGGTGATGATTCAGGAGAGCTTCAAGGACACCGTGACGGCTGCCGCGGCGGCTGGTTTCGTCGGCCTGCTCTCACTGTTCAACATGGGCGGCCGTTTCGTGTGGGCCTCGGCTTCGGACTGGATCGGCCGCAAGAACACCTACTTCATCTTCTTCGCGCTCGGCGCCGTGCTGTACTACCTCGTGCCCGGCTTCGCGGCTTCCGGCCAGATCGCTCTGTTCGTGCTCGCGTACTGCGTGATCCTGTCGATGTACGGCGGTGGCTTCGCGACGGTGCCCGCGTATCTCGCGGACATGTTCGGCACGGCGTTCGTCGGCGGTATTCACGGCCGCTTGCTGACGGCCTGGGCCGCGGCGGGTGTCGCCGGTCCGGTGCTGGTGAATTACATCCGTGCCTATCAGGTGGCGCACGGCGTGGCCAAGGCGGACGCCTACACGATGACGATCCACATCATGGTGGTGCTGCTGGTGATCGGTTTCGTCTGCAACCTGCTGGTCAAGCGCGTGGACGACAAGCACCACATGACCGACGCACAACTCGCCAAAGGCGCCTAAGGAGACTCGCATGTCGACCGTTCAAGCCGTTCATCCGACCAACAAGGTCAAGCTCGCCGTCTTCTGGCTGTATGTGACGTTGCCGCTCGCATGGGGCGTGTTCAATACGCTCTCGCAAGCGATGAAGCTGTTCAAGTGAGTTAAGTGTTGCACGCGCCCCGCACGATCGAACTTGCGGGGCGCCAGCAAAGCGTCACAACGCGCGCACGAGTTGCGCGCGGTCTCCTACCCTCCGCCTCCGGCTACTGCGGACACACCGCACTGCCGCCGCTTCAGATCTTCTCGAACAGTACTTCTTGCGCGCCTTCCCACAGCACCTTGGTGCCGAGTTCGCGCAGCTTTTCCTTGCCTTCCACGATGGTCAGGAAGTGATTGCCCGCGAGCTGGCCGAGCTTGCTTGCGAAGCAGCACGAGCCGTACGCAAGAATGATCTCCGTTTCGCTGTAGCCGCCCGGATAGAACAGGATGTCGCCCACCGACGGATGGCTCGTGTGATTTTCGAAGCCGACCGCCACGCCGTCGTTTTCGAGCTTGAAGTCGCCGAGCGGAACCCAGCAGCCCTCGCCGCTCCAGCGCACGTGAATGATCTTCTGACGATATGGCAGAAGCTTCAGAAAGGCGGCCACCGTTTGCGGCGCGTCGGGATGCGTTTCGGCGGTAAAGACGTGGCCGCAGGAGGTGATTCGGAGTCGGGTCATCGCTAAGGTATCCGGTGTGAAGGGTTGAGTGGAAGGGTCGGTCAGACGCCGGCTGGGGCCAAGCCGACGGCACAACATTCTGTCGGCCGGTGCAAGGCTTCGACAGATACAGTTGCCGAGCAACTGGTCAGGCCAGTTAGCCCAATGGCCGCGGCGAACGCGCATTGCACAGGCCATCGCGCGTTCATAGCGCTCCACCGTGTGCTACCGCAAACCAACAAGCGCAAAGGATGCAAGCGGTTCTATCGTTCACCGCGCATGAAATCACAGGGCTTCAAAATTGGCCGGAACAGCACCGGGGCGCATCCATGCCAGCTTCATCCTCAATCGCGCCACGAAACTTCGTAGTTTGCAAGCCGCGCAATGCGCAGCAAACTGCGAAAAGTGCGTGATTGCCGTTTTCGGCGCTTCATCAAACCTTGCCCTCGACAACCCGCCGCGACCGGCCTCGATACACGGTGCCACGCGGCGATCAGGCGTTCCCGCTCTGCACAGCAGCATAGCGTGTCGCGACCGACGAATCCCGCGTGCCGTCAACTGTCGGCATGCAGCTCGGGCATCGCATAGTGGCGAGCCGCCCACACGATCCAGCCGCGCAACCTGACGCTCAGCCGCGCAGCCGGTAGGCAAGCGGCGTTACGCCGTAGCCACGCTTGAACTGCACGGAGAAATGACTGGCATTCTCGAAACCAACCGCAAGCGCGATTTGCAGCACCGGCTGATCGGAGGCGCGCAGCAGCCTCGCGGCTTCCTCGAGACGCAAGCGCGTGACGAACTGATGGGGTGTTTCACCGGTCTCGCGGCGGAACACACGCGCAAAGTGGAAGCTGCTTAACCCGGCCTGCGCGGCCAGTTCGCTGATGGCCAGATCGGCGGCAAGATTGGCGCGAATGTAATCGGTTACACGGCGGATGCGGCGTGGCACCAAACGCTCGGGATGCGGCGGCAGGCCGGCCGGAGCGTGACGGCCACGCGAATAATGTTGCAACAAATGGGCGGCGAGCGCGTGGGTCAGCGCGTCGACATACAGCCGCGAGTCGGCGGGATCGCCCGCGGCGCGATGCAATGCGCGAAGCATCTCGGCGATCAGTGGATCGTGAAATTGCATTGCGTCGCCTAGCGTCAGCTCGCGTGAACCACCCAGCTCCATCTGGTCGGCGACGCTGTCGATCAGGCTGCGCTCCAGGTGCAAATGAACGGTCGACAGCGGCTCATCGCTGATCGAACGCCAGCGCCACGAGATCGGCACGGGCGGCACGAACCAGACGTCGCCCATACGCAGGTCGGCGCTCTCCCAGCGTCCGTCCAGGTTGCGCTCGAGGTGTTCGGCGCCGCTGCCGAGCGTCATCAGCGTGACGTCCTGCAGGCCGGGCGCCTCCAGCAGTTCCTGCTCGTCAGGTTCGAGATACGAGCGCAGCACCAGGTGCCGCCACGGGCGATCCACGCTCGACACCAGTTTCTGGCCCGCCATATAGCGGTCGTAGGCAAGCGTCGTTGTCAGCTTTGGAATTTTTGCCATCACATCTCTTTCAGGGAGGTCCTATATGCACATGAGCAAACCCTGCCGCACCCGCGTCGCCGGTTAGAGGTCAGCGCAAGATCTCAAAAATGATAGCAAGGAACCGGCTACCGTAATATTTGGAAATAGTTAATCATCCAGGTTGTCGTCTTTCACGCGTTTCGAACGCCGGAGCTACCGTTTCATGGAACACGAATGCGATACGTTGCCGCATTGGCTGACGGGCTCGCCGCAAGGCGAGGCCAGCCACGTGTCGGCGGCATACAACTCAGCGGTTACCGCACAACCGGCTTACCCGGCCGGCACGCGGCAACTCGAGAATTCAGCCCACGCGGCTGAAGCATCCAGGACATCAACCCGCATGGCGTCAGGCATTTCGGCTGGCGGTTTCCTGACTCTTTTCACCGAAGAGGAGATCGGCACGCCCTCGCCAGCCGCACGACGTGCAGCGCCAGTCATCAGTCCGCTGGTGCGTTTTGGCAGTGCGCAGGACCGCATCGAATTCGTGCGGCGGCGCATCAAACAACTCGGCTTCGACTCGTTCAGCTATTCGGCCACGCGCACCACCGCGCATCACAAGTCGATGTTCGTGCTGACCAGCTACGAGTCGCAGACATGGCTCACGCGCTATTTCCGCGAGCGTTATTTCGAGCTCGATCCGCGCGTTGCGCTGGCGTCGCCGACCGGCATGCCGTTCCTCTGGAACACCGCCGACATGCGCGCCGACCTGCCGCGCGCGCAGATGCGCAGCGAGCGGCTCGGCGGGCTGATCGACATGCTGGAGGCCAACGGCCGCAAAAGCGGGATTCTCACGCAGATGCCGCTGCCTGAGCCGGAGCTGAGCGCGAGCTTGTGCTTCAACTCGGAGATCGGCAACCCGCGCTGGATGACGGAATCGATCGTGGCCGAAACGCTGATGTTCGCGCACACGATCCATGAATTCATCTGGATGCACGCGAAAAGCGTGATCGGGATCGCACCCGAGCAGCAGCAGCGCGTCTCGCTGAGCGAATTGCAGCATGCAGTGCTGAAGGCGGTTGTGCAGGGACAGCGCGACAAAGAAATCGCCTACTTCCTCGGGCTGTCGCCGCATAACGTCGACTACCACTTGCGGCGCTTGCGGCAGTTGTTCAACGTGCGCAATCGCGTGCAGTTGATCAATGTGGCGCAGGGGTATGTGACTTAAGGGAGGGACTAAAGAGCACTGCGGCCGGCGCGCATGTCGAGCCGGCCGCGTGCGCTTGAATCATGAGCGCCGTTAGCTCTTGAGCCGGTACCCGGTCTTGAAGATCCAGGCAACAATCACGAGAAACACCGCCAGAAACAACGCGGTCATGCCGAGGCTGACACCGACATCCACATCGGCCAGACCATAAAAGCTCCAGCGAAAACCGCTGACCAGGTAAACGATCGGATTAAACAGCGTCACGACCTTCCAGAACGGCGGCAGCATATTGACCGCATAGAAACTCCCGCCGAGGAAGGTAAGCGGCGTGATGATCAGGAGCGGCACGAGTTGCAGCTTCTCGAAGCTATCCGCCCAGATGCCGATAATGAAACCGAGCAGACTGAACGTGACCGCGGTGAGCACCAGAAACAGAATCATCCAGAACGGATGCTGCACCTGCAGCGGCACGAACAGGCCGGCAGTCGCCAGAATGATCAAGCCGAGCAGAATCGATTTGGTGGCGGCCGCGCCCACATAGCTCACCACGATCTCGAGATACGACACCGGCGCCGATAGCAACTCATAGATCGTGCCGGTAAAGCGCGGAAAGTAAATTCCGAACGACGCATTCGAAATGCTTTGCGACAGCAGCGAAAGCATGATCAGACCCGGCACGATGAACGCGCCGTAACTGATGCCGTCCACTTCCTTGATACGCGAACCGATGGCTGCGCCGAACACGACGAAATAAAGCGAAGTCGAAATCACCGGCGCGATGATGCTCTGCATCAGCGTGCGCCAGGTGCGCGCCATCTCGAACTTATAGATCGCGCGAATTGCGTAGATATTCATTGATTACCTCGGAGCAGACTGACGAAGATGTCTTCGAGCGAACTTTGCGTCGTATGCAGATCCTTGAAGCGGATGCCGGCATCGTCAAGCGCTTTGAGCAGCGCGATGATGTCGGTGCGCCCGCCGTCGCCCTCATACGTGTAGATCAACTCGTTGCCACCCTTGGCGACATCCAGTCCATATCCGGCCAGCGCCGGCGGCACTTCAGTTAGCGAACTCTCCAGTTGCAGCGTCAACTGCTTCTTGCCGAGTTTGCGCATCAACTCCGTCTTCTCTTCCACCAGCATGATCTCGCCCGCATTGATCACGCCGATGCGGTCGGCCATTTCCTCGGCTTCGTCGATGTAGTGCGTGGTGAGAATAATCGTCACACCGCTTGCAGTAAGCGAGCGCACCAGCTTCCACATATCGCGGCGCAACTCGACGTCGACACCGGCCGTGGGTTCGTCGAGAAACAGCACGCGCGGTTCGTGCGAGAGTGCCTTGGCAATCAGCACGCGGCGCTTCATGCCGCCCGACAGCGTAATGATCTTGTTATCGCGCTTTTCCCACAGCGACAGATCACGCAAGACCTTCTCGATGTAAGCGGGGTTTTTCGGCTTGCCGAACAGCCCGCGGCTGAACGAGACGGTCGCCCAGACCGTTTCGAACGAGTCGGTGGTGAGCTCCTGCGGCACGAGGCCGATCAGCGAGCGTGCGCCGCGATAGTCCGTCGCGATGTCGCGGCCGTCCACCATCACGCTGCCAACGCTCGCATTGACAATGCCGCAAATGATGCTGATGAGGGTGGTTTTGCCCGCCCCATTGGGCCCTAGCAGGGCGAAGATTTCTCCGCGATTGATCGCCAGATTGATGTTTTTGAGTGCATGAAAACCCGTGGCATAGGTTTTCGACAGATTCGTGACTGAGACGATAGGCTGCATGGATTCGACGATGGCAGACACCGGTATCGGATTAAAAGGGGGCGGGACGAATACGCCGCCGCACCCGCAATGTAATTGAAAGTGGGAAAGCCTGCAGCGTAACCGCGAGATTTCGGAGGAGCGGATACCGCCGGTAAGCGTGTCAGCCTTTCAGGGCCGGCCGAGTTCTTGCCAGACAGGCCGGTGCCCGTCACGGTTCGGCGCACGTGAAACTGCTGGCGAGATTCACATTGCCCTTGCCGCTATAGCGGGGAAACAGCGGGTAACGGCACAACGGACGCGAGCGTCCGTTGGTCGCGACCGCGATATCCGTAGCGGTCAGCGTTTCGGGCGATACGCCACGCGTCACCCAATTGTCGAGCGCGCCCAGCAGATCCACCGACGGAATGAACACGCCGCTGCCATGCTGGAAACCCGGCACCATGTAGAGCCGCATGAATGCATCGACCTGGTCGATGCCGAATCGATCGATCAGCGCATCGTAGTAAGCGATCGTCTGGTTCGGGCTGATGACTTCGTCGGCGAGGCCTTGCAGTGTGATGAGCTTGCCGCCCTTCGCGATGTAGCGAGCCAGGTCGGGGTTCATCGCGCCGATCGTCTGTGAGAGCGCGATGAGCTGTCCGCGATATTTGCCGGGATGAAGCGGGTCGAACCTGAGCGGGTCGAACTCCGCATCGTGGGCCACGAAGTAGCGGACGTAGCCGTCGCCCTGCGCGAACAGATAGCCGTTGGCGAAGAAGGTCGGCACCGGCAGTCGCCCGGCTTGATGTCCGAGACCGAGCATGCCGGTCAGACGCGTGCCCTGAAAGATGTTGTAGCCGCTATAGCCGCTGACATTCCACGCCAGCTTGTAGGGCAACGACAGGCCGTCGCGCATCAGCAGCAAGGTGGAGAGCTGCGTGTCGGTGAGGCACTCGTCATGCGAGGGAGACCGTCCGGCGCAGCGCAACGAGGCGATGATTTCCGCTTCGTGTTCCTTGCACCCGTCGACGTCGCTGACCACGCCGTCCGCCGCGCCATCGAGCCGGTCGCAGACCGCGAGCGTGCGTTGATACACGTGCTCGAGCAGTACTGGTGAAACGAAACCGCCGGGCGTCGCGTATTCCGCCTGACCGAGCTTCACACCCATCAAACGCACGCCGGAAAAATTGAGCGCGGGTGAATTGGCGATTACGCCGTCGTAGTCGTCGGGATAGCGCTGCATCACCGTGTAGCCTTCGCGGCCGCCCGTCGAGCCGCCGGCGAAATACATCCGTTGCGGCGGCCGGCCGTAAGCGCGTGCAATCAATGCGAGCGCGGCATCGTGCGTTTTCTTCAGATGCGCGTAGCCGAAATTCGTCACCGCTTCATCCACGAGGCCGAACACCGCGAGCGATGAATCGCCCACATGCCCCGAGTCGTCGCCGAAGGTCGCATAGCCTTGCGCGAGCGGTGCGCGATCCGGAGAGAACGGCATCACGCCCGTCCCGCTCACCACCACGCCGTTATAACCACCGCCGCCGATCTGCAACGCGCGGCCGTTCCAGCGGCGCGGCAGATTCAGGTCGAAGCGAATATCAGGCGTGGTGGCTTTGAGCGCCTTGATGCGCCCGGTGATACGGCAATATTCGCCGCCTTGCTGATTGCCGAGCGCGGTGGCCGCCACCATCGCCGCACTTTCGATTTGCACGCCAGCAGTCGGCAAAGCGATCAGTTCCGGGGGCAACACCGCGCCCGCGAATTCCGCGCAACGCATGGCGAGCGGCGCATCCTTGGGCGCGGCGAATGCCGGTGAGGCGTTCGTCAGCCATAGCACCGCGCCGGCCACCGTGACAGCAGTGCGTGAACGCCCCTTAGAAAGCCCACGGCGGACATGGCGCACCCGCGCCCTCATCCGTAACCCGCGCCGTTGACAGCCGCGCGCGAGCGCGGCCCTCTCCAGTCGTTCCAGCCGCGCGCGATCATCAGCACCGCGCCGATGGCGACCAGATCGCCGCCGAGTCCGATCAGCGTGCCGCGAAAGCCGTGGAACGTATGCGGCGTTGCCGTATCGACGATCAACGACACCAGCGTGCCGGCGACAAAACACACAAGCCCGGTACGGCCGACCGTCACCACGGCCGGCAAGCGCTGCGCGAGCCACGCAATGCTGCCCGTGCGCACGAACTGCGCAGCGAGCCAGGCGATGACGAGAAAGTTGATCACGCGTTCCACGGAAAGGTTCTGTTTATTCAAGCCGGGCAGCGGCTGCGTCAATACAAAGAGTTTAACAATGGCGAACCCCAGCACCGCGATCACTGCGGCACGCGTGAACCAGTGCGCCGTGCGGGTGGCGTGAAAGCGCTCGCTGACGGGTTGCACCCGGCACAGAATACCGAGCACGAACATCAATTGCCATGCAAACGGATTAAAAGCCCAGTCGGCCACGTCGTCAATGCTGAATAGCGCGGCCAGCGGCCGGGCAAGCGCCCAGATCGTCACGCTCAGGCCCAGCGCCGCGAGCGACGACCGGCGCGCCAACGGCACCACGAATGGCACGAATAGCGCAAAGATCACGTACATGGGCAGCACGCTCGACAAATACGGCTGGCGCCGCAGCACGGCAATATCGAATGCTTCGCGCAGCGGCTGAACCGCGAACGGCTGCCAGCCGGTCAGGTCGACCATCGGCTGATTCAGATGCAATAGCGCGAGGACGGCGCCGGACAGCAGCGTCAATACGGCCGTCAATAGATAGGCGCGATAGATCTCCCAGCAGCGCCTCACGAAACGCATCTTCGCCGCACTTTCGCCACGGCCCGCGAGTACCGCTGTAAACGCTGCCGCCGACGCATAGCCGCCGAGGAACACGAACACTTCCGCCGAGTCGCACAGGGCATACGTGTGCAACATCAGATGCGACAGCGTGCTGCCGGGAATGTGGTCCAGCACGATGACGATCAACACGACGCCGCGGAAGAAATCCACTTCGATCGAGCGTCCGCGGCGGGTGTCCATTCTGGTTCTCGCAAGATGGCGCGTGCGTGCAATGCGCCGTGAAAAGCGGTCATACACAGGGAGTTCCATGTAGGAACTCCATGAGAATAAAACGTTCCCAGCAAGGCCGTGCGCCAACTCGACATGCGCTGACAACCGCCCTCTAAATGCATTCGGAGTGCCAGCAATCTGAAAATCAGATGTCGGCATGCAGTAATACTGAGTTGTCGTGCCATGGTTAGCGGAAAGTCTTGCAGCAAGTTTTGCGACTTTCAAACCATCCAGCACAAACACGATCGGTAAAGGTCACTGAAAAAAATCACTGATTGCGATGCGCGATTTTTTTCGCTTTTTTTCATCGTAGGATGGGTTAATGCACGCCCGTCGGACCCCGCGCATTTCCCGCGATACCACCCCTCGACGGCGGCCACTCATGTGGACCGGACACGCTGCCGGGCTGATCTTCGATCTCCTGGTTTGCTGAGCGTCATTGCGACGTTTTCCCTTTGCCGTTGTTGACTTTGCCGTCACCGGTACGTTCCGGTCCTTCCACTCTCGCCCTGAACGGCAGCGCTTTGCGCACCGCCTTCGCACTGGAAGATAACCACATGAACAACAGAATTGCAGGCTTCGACGGATTGCGCGCGATCGCAGTCCTTATGGTCTTTTTTCAGCACCGTTTATTCGGCGACATCGGCGAAATTGGCCATCTTGGGGTGTGGATATTCTTCGCGTTAAGCGGCTTTCTGATCATCGGTATTCTGTCCGCACAACGCGCACGCATCGAAACAAACGGCAGCCGGTTCGGTCTGGAATTGAAGCGTTTTCTGTTTCGCCGCACGTTGCGCATTTTTCCGATTTACTACCTGATGCTGGCGGTGATGTGCGTGCTGATGGCGCTCGGGATGGCGAGCCCGGAGCTCGCGAGCGGCATGCCGTTTCATTTCGCCTATCTGTCGAACTTCTGGATCGGCTCGGTGCTGCATTACTGGCCGGGGCGTTACTCGCATCTCTGGAGCCTCGCGATCGAGGAGCAGTTTTATCTCGTGTTTGCGCCGCTATTGCTGCTGGTTGCGGTGCGGCGGCATCGCGCCGTGTGCCTCGCGATCATCGCGGTGGGACTCGTTTCGCTGCTGGCAATGCGTGCGGCACAGTGGCAGGACATCACGATTTATACGCATCCGCTGACCAACTTCTGGCTGCTCGCCTTGGGCGGGATTGGCGGCTTGATGATCGCCGGGAACGAGAGCCGTTTGCGCATCGTGCTCGGGCATGGCATGACGCTGTTCGTATTGAGCGTTTGCCTGGTGGGCTTTTGTGCGACTGAGCCTATGTGGAGTCAACTGGACAGTTCGCTTGCCTTCACGACGGTCAGCGCCTTGTATGGCCTCTGTATCGCGGCACTGGTGTGTTCGATTGCGTGCTGCCGCAACGCCGCCGTGATCGGCCTGCTCGAAACCGGCTGGCTGATGAACTTCGGGCGCATCAGCTACGGCTTTTATCTCTATCACAATCTGATTCCGGACCTGACCCGCAACCACCACGCCACGGCGTTCTTCGGCGGTACCGTGCCGCTGTGGGCGCATGTCGCCGGAATTGTCGCGTCATTCGTGATTTCACTGACGATGGCCGTGTTGTCCTGGCGCCTGATCGAAGCACCCATTCTTCGCTTGAAAACACGGCGTGCGCCGTTGGACACCACGACACCAACTACTACGCAAACACCGGCCTCTTTTGCTGCCCGCAACGGGCATGCGTTGAGAGAAAAAAGCACCGCTTCAGATGCCGCCTGAAGGACTCACCCATTACGTTCTGCTTTCATGCGACATGAGTAAGGGCGCGGTATCATGCGGCCTCACTTGGCCGGCTGCTTCGACCCTTGCGCGACACGCAGGCACTGAACAGGCCGAACGATAAAAACAAGCCACTGCCCGCGCGAACTCCGGTCCATCTGGTCCGCGCGGTGGGCTCGCGGACTTCAACGATGTTTCATTTCAGTTTCGCCAACGGCGTGCTTGGCGCGAGCCTGCAGACGCTCAGCCTTTACGCGCTGCTCGGCATTGTTGCGGCGCTATTGCTGGGCGGAATGGTCAAGGGCGTGGTGAGTATCGGCGTGCCGCTGGTGGCGATGCCGATTCTCAGCCAGTTCATGCCGATCAAGGAGGCCGTTCTGTTGCTCTCGATGCCGATCATTCTCGGCAATATTCCACAGGCACTGGAAGGCGGCGACATGCTGCCGACGGTCCGGCGCATTGCCGCGCCCTTGATCGGTACGGTGATCGGCAACATCGTCGGCGTGAGCGTACTGATTTCGCTTGCGCCCCATCGCGCGCAGGCTGCTGCGGGCGTATTGCTGATCGTTGCGGCGCTGCTCCTGTTGCTTTCACCGCGGCTCACGCTGTCACCGAGATGGGCGAAACCGGCGGGCTTCGTATTGGGATTCGGGGCGGCGGTGATGGAGAGCATCGCTTCGGTGCCGGGGCCTTTGCTGGCGATGTATCTGATCGCCACGGGCGCGACGGGAAAAGTCTTTACCAAGCAGATCGCAATTATTCTGGTGGTGTCGATCATCACGCTGGTTGCCACGTTTAGCGGCGGTGCGCATGCCAGCTGGAGCGATCTGGTCATTTCGGTCTGCGCGAGTGTGCCGGTGATCGCGGGAATACTGTTGGTACGGCCGCTTAGAGACAGATTGCCGCCGGGAGCGTTTCGCGTTCTGGTTCTGGTGTTCGTTCTGGCAGCCGCTGCGCAAATGGTCTGGAAATCCGGGGTTTTATAAGGGTGTGGGCTGTGCGCACCAGCCGTGGAACGCGTATTGCTGCTCATTGCTCATAGCAATCCACCGGAGAGCCAGCATGGCAAACCTGCCCAATCCCCCGAACGAGCACGAAAACAAGCCGGATGAAGACCCCGGCAGCCCGCCTACCGAGGTTTCCAAGCCTATCGGCGACGCCATTCCTACCCCAGTCGAACCGGGTCTCGATCAGCCTCTGCCGCAAAAGGGCGACACGCCACCACCCAAGAAATGACGTTCCCGCTCTCGTGGCGGCAAAACGGAACAAACGCGGATCAAGCGGCAGCCGGCTCGTGGACGATCTTCAGCGCGCTCTTGTGCTCTTTGATCAGCCGGTAAACCGCTTCGCCCGGAACCGTCTCCCGCTCGAGCAGTTCGTCGGCAATGGCGCGCAGCACGGGCTCATAAGCATGCAGCAGCCCGTAGCACAACTCGTTCAACTCCTTGAGCAGCACGTTGGCGTGCTCGATGGCGCTCTTCATTTGCAGCCCCGCGTACTGCGACGGCAGCGCCGCGAGGCTGAACAGATCGCCATCGCGATTGAAGCCGAACTTCGACACCATGTCGAGACTGATGCGCGACGCTTCCTGCAGATCCGACGCGGCGCCGCTCGACGCTTCGGAGAACGTGAGAATTTCGGCGTTGCGACCGCCGAGCAGGACCTGAATCTCGTTGCGGATCTCGGTTTCGCGGTACAGGTGCTTGTCTTGCGCCTTGGTGATGAGCGCCACACCCAATGCGCCGCCGCGCGGCAAGATCGTGACTTCTTCCAGCACACCGGTGCCGAGCAGCGCGGCGACGAGACCGTGTCCCGCTTCGTGCACCGCGATACGCGTACGCTCGTCTTCGCTCAGTGCCCGCTCTGCCCCGCTCACGTCGCCGATGCGCGCAATCTTGATCGCCTCCATGAAATGCTTCGCGGCGATTTCCGTCTCGCCGGCTTTGCGCGCGACCAGTCCCGCCTGATTCACGACCATCGCGACCGTTGCCGGAGACAGACCAGTAGTCAGGCGAGCGAGCTGGTCGTAGTCGATGTCGGCGGCCTTCGACTTCAGCTTCTCTGCGTAGAAGCGGAAAATTTTCGCGCGGTCTTCGCGGTCGGGCAAACGGACCTGCACCGTGCGATCGAAACGGCCTGGCCGGCGCAACGCCTCGTCCAGATTGTCGGGATGGTTCGTGGCCGCGACGATGATGACGCCGTCATTCGAAGCGAAGCCATCCATTTCCGCCAGCAGCTGGTTGATGATGCGATTGCTCTCGGCTTCGACGGGACCGCCGCCGGTATCCGTGCGCTTGGCGAGGCCGTCGGCTTCGTCGATGAAGATGACCGTGGGCGCATTCTTGCGCGCGAGTTCGAACAGGTGTTTGACCTTCTGGATGCCGACACCGTAGTACTTCGCACTGAAGTAGCTGCCGGTGATCGAAATGAAGTTCGCGCCGCATTCGCCGGCGAGCGCCTGGGCAAGCCGCGTCTTGCCAACGCCAGGGCCGCCGACCATCAGAATGCCGCACGGTGCGCGCACGCCCATCGACGTGAACTGCTTCGGATCGGAAAGATAGCCGCGGATGTCCGCGAGCGCCGCCTTCGCTTCACCCGCGCCGATCACGTCGTCGAAACGCAGCGTAGGCGCCTTGCTGAGAAGCGACGCGCCGCCTCTCATCTCGCGGCGCATGAACCACACCATGCCGCCAATCAGCAATAGCGGCAACAGCAAACTGATCGCGTCGCGCACCTGATTGAACACCGGCACCCAGCGCGATGCGCCGGTGCGAATGTCGGCGTCGGGTAGCCAGACGAGCTGGTAGGACGCGGCCTGGCCAGCTTTGGGTTCACCGAGCAATAGTGCGTGCGAAAACGTCGCGTTATGGTCGGTGACGAAGTATTTCGCGCCATCGCGCTTCGACACGAGAATCGCGTTGGGGCTCACGCCGATCGCGGCCACGTTGGCGTCGTGAATATCGCGCAGCATTTGCGACGCGTCTTTCTCGTCATGTGTCCACGCCGAGGGATCGTGACGCATCTGATTCGCGATGCCGGTAAGCGCCGGAGTTGTCCGCACGTCGCGCTGCTGATAAATCCAAACGCTGAATGCGAGCAATGCCGCGATTAATACCGCACTGACCCCAATGGCGATCTTGCGTGCGCGTCTTTTCCCAAGCGAGTTCTTTCCCGGCTTCATGAGTCACTTCCAAAAACGGGCTAAAGGGAGCCCTGATACTGGTCAAATACAGGTAGTAGCGGTGGGTAGTCCGGCGATTTAAATCGTCGAATTTGGGGGAGCGATCGGCGCCTTGAAAGCGACGACCTGTTGTTCCGGCGCACAGTTTATCAGCGCTATATTCACTGCGTATTCTGCATACCTGAAAGTAACCGCGCCCTATTTAAAAGCGGTCAATATTGCAGTAAATCGCGGAATATTAGAGGCGCAATTCCAAACAGGCTGGCGGCTATATAGGCAGGTTTGGTATGACGCAGGCATGAGCCGAGCGAGCGCCCGGCGAGGACGACACTTTCGTGGCGATCCCCCGCCGGTTGCTCGGCCAAGTCCGCAGGTGTGTGTTGCAACACCCCCAGACGTCCGATGGGCAAGACGCCCATCGGTTTCACAACTGAGCGGCGAACCTCTGTGGGCCCATCCGCATCATTACCGCACTCTCAGGTCCTTCTTTTTTATTGCCGGTACCTTGTGGCACCGATCTTCTCTCCTGCAACTACCCCCGATCCTCGCAACCTTTCCCTTCAGTAAATCTGAACTCAGGCAGCGGTACGCCGCCTCAGCTTCATCTGCGCATCAGTCCCGAGCAGGTCGAGAAGCTTGATGACGCGTTTGCGATGGCTGGCAAGTAGCTCATGAGTCTCTTCCAGCGCGCGAATGCGCTTTTCCCAATACTCATGGTCTAGCGGGACCAGCACGCCAGCCGCGTCGCCACGTGTCACGTACTGAACCATGTTCTCAAGATGCTCCAACTGGCTATCCACCAGACTGGACGGACGCCGCCCGCCGCGTTGGGCGGTCGGTTGCCTGTTCGTGCCGCTCATCTTTCGATTCCCCGTAAATTGGCCGCCGGCAAAGCCCGGGCCTCGCACCCATTGCGCCGAGAATGCCAATCGGCGCGCTTTCTGCGTGCTTTGCGTGTTCAAACGCGGAGCCTGTTATAAACGCATGGTGGCGCCGTCGATGAAACCGATCTGCATCTAATCATCCGACGATACCGCAGCTTTTTTGTTAGGCTTTACCATCCGTCTCAATATTGGACGACGGCGTGTTAAATATCTGGTTACCGCCGCTGCCCGCCGGAATCACACGCATTGTTCGCAGCAACCGATCCATGAACCAGCGCACCTTACCGCCGCACCTGGCTGCTGCCGCCGCAGCCGAATCGCGCTCCGCCATTTCCACGAGCCGCTTCAGCACGCACGCGCTCACAGCCGACGAACAATTTCTGGCCTGGCGCCAGCGCGTGGGGCATGTGGTCGACGTGCCACCGTCGAAGGAACAGGTCGCCGGCGGATTTCGCGGCGAGATCGATCTTTATGCGGTCGGCGGCATGGTGTTTACGGACTGCAGCACGGACGCGGTGCTGCTGGAACGATCGGTCGCGCGGGTTTCCACAGACTCGCGGCGCGATTACGCCTTTCAACTGTTCGTGGAAGGCGAAGTCGGCCACGTCACGGGCATGCGCAAGAAACGCAGCGAGCAGGGCTCGGTGCAGGGCATCGTCGCGTTCGACCTGAATCAGCCGTTTCGGGCCGAGCGACCCGAATGCCGGCTTCTGAGCCTGTTCGTACCCGCTGCGATCGTGGATGAGGAACTGCGCGACGCCACAGCGATTCACGGCCGCGTCGTCCAGCAGGGTGCGCCGTTGACCAGTCTTGTGCTGGACCACATGACGGCAGTTGCCCGGGAAATCCCCAGGCTCGATCCAGCCAGCGCGGCGGAGGCATTACATGCCGGCGCCCAACTGCTGATCGCCGCCTTCCGCAAGGAGGCGCGACTGACCGGCGCGAGCCGGGCGGCGATGCAGGCCGCCGTGATGGGACAGGTGCGGCGTTACGTCGAAGCCAATCTTCATCAGGGCGACCTCACACCGACCAGCGTGGTTCAGGCCTTACAGCTGAAACGCGCCACCATCTATCGCTGGCTCGAGCACGACGGCGGACTCGGCGCCTACATCCGCAATCGCCGCTTGCGGGAAGCAGCGGACGAACTGGTTCGTTTCCCGCATCTTCAGGTAACGGAAATCGCCTATGGACTCGGCTTTCAGAGCGCGTCCGATTTCACACGCGCGTTTCGCCGCGCCTTCGACATGAGCCCGCAGGACATGCGGGCGCGCGCCGTGGACCTGCAGCACCGCGGCACGAGGGAGCGCTGGGGGAGCGCGCTTAAGCCGATTTAAGCCGGTTTAAGCCGGCGGCTGCGAAGCACCGGCAAGGCTCGCATCCGGCGCCTCTGCCTCCGGAAAGGCCCTTACCGCAGCAAGCGTAAGCAGGGTCGCGGCCATCAGATACCACGCCGGAACCATCGGATCGCCCGTGCGGTTGATCAGCCACGTCACGAGGAACGGCGAAAATCCGCCGAACAGGACGACGCCGAAGCTGTAAATCATCGCAACTCCCGCCGCGCGCCGATGCACCGGAAACGCCTCCATCATCAGCACGGAACTCGGACCGGCATTGTTGACCGCAAGCGCGACGTACCCTGTGATGATGACGAGCGCGGCAACCTCACCCACGCCGTGGGTCAGCGCCCAGAATGCCGGCCACGCGGCCGCCAGCGACGCCACGAGTGCCGCGTACTGCAACGTCTTGCGGCTTACGAAACGGTCGGCCGCGTGCGCCACGAGCGGCGTCACTACCAGGATCACGAGGCCCGACAGGCAGGCTGTCAGGAGACTGATTGCCGCCGGCCGATGCAGCGTACGAACCAGGTAGGCCGGCATATAGAAGACGGTGAGGTAGATGCCCACCGAAGGCGCCGCCATCATCAGAAGGCCGCAGACGAAGGGACGCGGGTACTCCATGAACATGCGCCTCGCACTGAGCCGCGTACGCGGCAGCGGCGCGGCCACCGGCATGCGGCGACGCAGGTACCAGCCGACCGGTCCGATCAGCCCACCCAGCACGAATGGAACGCGCCATCCCCAGTCATGCATGGCGGCGGGCGACAGCAGCGCCGTCGTGCAGGCCCCAACCAGCGCGGCGGCGAAGGCCGCCGCGCCCTGGCTCGCGCCGCGCCAGCTCACCATGAAACAGCGGTGCCGGTAGGCGACCGACTCCATCAGCGAAGCCGACGCCGGCCCGATCTCACCGCCTGCGGCGAGCCCCTGCATCAGGCGCGCGAGCACCATCAACACCGTCGCGGCCGGACCGATCGACGCATAGCCTGGCAAGCACGCGATCAGCCACGTGCCAAGGGTCATCAGCGTGAGCGATACCGTGAGGCCGGCTTTGCGGCCACGGCTGTCGGCAATGTAGCCGATCATGATCGCGCCGAGCGGGCGCATCACGAAGCCCGCGCCGAAGGTGGCGAGCGAGAGCAAGAGCGACGACGCGGGATTGCTCGATGGAAAGAACAGATTGCCGATAATGACCGCGGAAAAGCTGTAGACGGTGAAGTCGTACGCCACGAAGCCGTTACCGATAACAATTGCCGTGACGATACGCCTGAGTTCGGCGCGGGACGGTTGGGCCGCTTTGCGGGCAGCTGTTTGCATGGATTGCGGTCGACGGGGGAAGCGTCGAGGTGTTCAGGAGATGGGCAGAATTGCGGTAAAGCCTTTTTTAGCGGCGCAAAAAGACGCAACTTTACACCGCGCGCGCGGATGTCGCCTCGCTTACCTCACCAACGGGTGGTGTCATTGTCGGATGCCGCGAAAGCATCTGAGCGCACTGCTACACTTGCAAACCGCTAACTTCCCGAAGAACCGTCGCTGCCGTCGTCCGGCACATTCTTCGGCTGACCCACTCCGCACGTCATGCTTCGATTCGAGAACCTCAGCAAACGCTATAGCGAACGCATCATCTTTCAGGGGCTGCATTACGACACGGCGGCAGGATGCGTGGCGCTCAACGATGAATCCGGCAGCGGCAAGTCGACGTTGCTGGGCATCCTCGCCGGCACGATCGAGCCCGACGCCGGCGACGTGTGGCTCGGCGGCCATTCGCTGCGCACCGCGCCGCGCGAGGCGAAATCCGTGCTCACGTACGTGCCCGAAGACTGCATGACGTATCCGGAGCAGACCGGTCGAGACTATCTGGCGCGTGTGGCGTCGGAGAGAAAGACAGCAGTCGATAGCCACACGCTCGACCTTGCCCTGCGCTTCGGACTCGAGCCGCATCTCGACAAGCGCTTCGAGCAGATGTCGTTTGGCACGCGCAAGAAATTCTTCCTGACCGGGGCCGTACTCGGCGAGACCAAAGTCGTGATCGCGGATGAACCGGTCGGCGGACTCGACGCATCGGCGCGTGGCGTTCTGGTCGATCTGTTTAAAACGCTGGCCGAAACCCGCACGGTCTTTTTCTCGAGCTACGACACCGCTTTTACGCAAGCATGCGAAGCGAGAACCGTCAGTTTTGCGGACCTGGGTATGCGTGGCTAGAAAGATTCCGCACCCTATTGGCGAGCCAACGCGCCGTAGCTTCAGGCCTCACTGATAGCTCATCGTGAAGGTGGCGAGCCCCTTCACGATGCCCGGCCCTACCGTGCCGGTGGAGATGTACTGTGCGGTCAACGGAATGCGAGTCGTGCTCGACGATGCACCGACCAGCCATTGATTCCGATTGCCCGCCACCGCCGAATCCGGCCCGTAGCTGACTGCCGTTCCACCGCTATTGAGCACGCGTAACGCGACACCCGTCGCGGTTGACCCGCTCGCCAGCGTCAGATTACTGGTCGTATTGCCGGGAGTAGTGGCGTCGGTCAGCGTCACATAGACATTCGCGCCGGCCTGACACGATAGTCCGATGCTGAGGCTCGTGTTACCGAGTGTCGTGTCGACGGGGCTCAATGCGCTGGCATTGACGGTAGGCAGCGTGATGCTCACCGACGGCGTGGTCACCGTGCACGTGGTCGCGACAATCGAGGTGTTGTTGACCGAGATCGTCACGAGAGCCGGCGACGTTATGTTGGCGGGAATATTGTGGCTAACCAGCGTGAGCAACTGCGGGATGTTCACCGCGCCACCCGTTGTCACCTGCGCGGCCGTTTTGACCAGTTGGTAGGTGAACGTGAAGCTGCCCTGGAACGCCGCCGTGTTCGTAATCGGTGCGCCGAAATCGCCCCACTTGCCGACTGCCAGTGAGGACAAAGTCGTATTGCCGTAGGTCACGTCCACGACCTTGATGCCGATGCCCGCAATACCGGTGTTCCACACGCCCGCTACCGGGCTGCTCGTCAGTTGCGGGTAGTACTGGATATACCAGCCGTTGTTGTATGGTGGCACCGTCCCGGGATTCGACGGGCAGTTAACAGAAACGGTCGACGACTGCACCGGCCCGATTGCCGTGCCGACTGGCGTATCACGTGGCACGGTGAGCGTGCCGAAGCTGATCGCCGCCGATCCGCTAATCGTGCATTGCAGCGCTGCGTGAGCGGGTACGCTGGCGATCAGACCGGTGGATGCAGCAGCGAATAGCATCAGGATACCGAAGCATCGGCGCAAGGCACCGAACGAGAGAGACATCTTCATTGCGCTTTTCCTCCAGCAGACGAGCCCGCCGCTGCCTGGTTCGTCATGCCGGCCGCCGCGCCGCACACGGCATCGATATGCGCGTACGCGCCGCGATCTTCGCCCTTCGGCGGCAAGTGATAACCGAAGGCACACTGTTCATCTGCTGCATCCCCCCACTTCACCGTGAGCGCCCCCTCATCGGCCACGCCGCGCACAAAGATGCGACTGTTCTGGCCGATCGCGCCGACACCTTGCCCCTTCGCGTCGTACACCGTCGCGCCGAAAGGCAACGGTGCGCCGTTCGGCAAGCGCGCGGAGATCACCGCTGCCCTGCCCGTCACCGTGCCGAAGTGAATCATCACCACCGAGTTGGCACGCGGCGCCACCTGCTGGCTGGTCGACTTGAATTCGACGTCGAGCGGGATTCCCTTCGGATCGATTTCGACCGTGTTCAGGCTATACGGCGTCAGATACGGAATCACTGCATAGCCGAAGTTGTCGACGCGCACACCGGACGAATTGGTGATGCGGGCGCCCTTCGCGTCTTTCGCCTCGACCACACCGATCGTGTCGCCCAGATCGTTCGCGAAGGTCACGCCGCCCGGATGCGCGACGATCGCGCCGGTCACGCCGGCCGACACTTGCGAATAACCGGAGCCGCCGCTTGCGCTCGCCGCCAGCGTCGCGTACGGACTGCGGTACTGGCCGTTCACGCCGCCCGCACTCGAGCCCGGCGCATGGTTTGCCGTCACGCCATAGGTGAATTCGTTGTCCACGCCGGCGGAGCCGTTCAGCATCGCCTGTTCGGACGAACCGCTCTGACTGTTGTGCGTGAAGCTGGTCGAGAGGGTCGGCGCATGCTGACCGTTGCCGAGCGGAATCGAGATGCTTGCGAAGATCTGATTGTTCATCTGCCCGGTCAGGCCGTCGCGCTGCCTCGACAGCGACACGTTGTAGCTGAAGTTGGTGCCGAGCGCGCGCAACACGTTGTTGTAGCCGATCTGGAATTGCGTGGTGGTGCCGCTGCGATTCCAGTAGTCAAGTGTCGAGCCGACCACATAGGCATTGCCCCAGCCATTGCCGAAGCTCTGGTTCATCGTCAGTTGGACCTGATTGCGCTGGCGATCCACCGAGGACGGGTCCTGCCCTGCGGCAACCGCGCTGCGCGCCAGCATGGCGTCGCGCAACGCCCAGAAACCGCTCGACGAATAGCGATAGGCGGCGACAGTGAAGTTCGTGTTGGTGGTCGGCACCAGCTTGCTGTAGCTGATTCGCACGCTCTGGCCGGTGGTGTTGGTCACGCCGCGAATGTTGGCGCGCGCCTCAGTTACGTCCAACGCAACCGCGCCCAATGGCGTGTTGACCGCTGCGCCGAGCAGCCCGGCGAGATAGCCGTCCGCAACAATCGTCCCCGCGTAGCCGGTGATGACGTTGTTGAAACCGTGCTGCACCGTCCCCTGTAGGAGGTTGTCGTGCTGATTGACCTGCGCATCGCGAAGCTGGCCCGCGGCGACATTGAAACGCGTGATGCCCGGACGCAGCAACTGCGCGACCGACGCATAGGGCACGGAGAAACTATGCTGACTGCCGTCGGCTTCAGTGACCGTGACGAGCAGGTTGCCGCCGTAGCCGGTGGCGTACAGATCGTTGATCTCGAATGCGCCCGGTGCGACGGTCGTTTCGTACAGTTTGTTGCCGTTCTGCGTGACGCTCACGCGCGCATTGGTCATCGCCACACCGCGAATCAGCGGTGCATAACCGCGCAGCGAGTCGGGCAACATGCGGTCGTCGCTCGCGAGTTCGACGCCGCGAATGCCGATGCTGTCGAACACTGCTCCATCGGTAAAGGCATCGCCGAGCGTCAACTGGCTGCGAATCGACGGCAGATCGTGCTGCACGTAGGTCGCGATGTTCTGATACGTGCGCGGTCCGTTCGATTGCCACGTCAGCGCGGAATTTTGCCTGAAGTGCCAGCTGCCTACATTGACGCCGCTATTCAGGCCGAGATAGGTCTGTGTGTTGGACAACCCCGCGGAGCCCGAACCCGTCACGCGAAACGAATTCAGGTTGTAGCCCAAAGTGGCCGAGGTCACGCCTTCGTCCCAGAACTCGGGACTCACGTAGCCTTGCGGATTGCGCAGCAGCGCCGCCTGCGGGATGCTCAGGTCGAGCCGCAGATCGGACAGGTCGAAGGATTGCGACGCACCGTCGACGAGATTGGCAACGTTCGCGCACTCGCCCGCCTGGGCTTTCGCGAGTTCGCTGCGGCCCTTGTCCGACAGCGTCGAAAAGTCCAGACCGAGGCGCTCGATCAGCGCCTTGCTGAAACACGGCACGGCGTTCCCCGCGCCGTCCCGTGCCACGAAACGCAGCGTGTCGTGGCCGACCCAGTTTCCGTTGACGTAGAGGTCGACGGTGTACTCGCCGGGCTGCACCGGATTGCCGCGCTCGAAACGCGACACGTCGACGCTTTGGCCTTTCGGCTTCATCAGAAATTCGCTGTTGAACTGCACATCGGCAAGCATCGTGGAGTCGGCGAACGCGGGCGTTGCGCCCCATGCGGCCAGCGCGCCGAGCATCACGGCATGGCTGCGCCTGAGCGCGAACCAGTTTCCGGCTCGCGGCCGCGAAGAATATTCCCGGGTGCGCATGATTACTTGCGGGTCCCGTCGCGCAGCGTTTTGCCGGTGACGCCGGCGCCGTAGTCGTTGATGAAGGTGTAGTCGACTTGCGCCGGCACGTCGGCGAGCGGTGCAACGTTGCCAATGTCGAAGTCCGCGCTCGCGCCCGGGTCGACCATGCCGCCCTTGTCGCTGGCCCAGCTCGTCGTGCTCTCGCTCGCGACGATCTTGCTGAACGTCACGTGATACGGCGTCGGATTGGTCGCCTCGAGCGCGTAGGCGCCGTTGTCCTTGCGCACGAATTTCCAGCTGACTTTCGCGGCCGCTTCGTCCGCATTGCCCGGCAGCCCCGCCGGACGGAAGAACAACTTGATGCGCGAACGGAACGCCAGCTGCAGCGAATTCGGATCGTCCGCTGTGGTGCTCGCTGCCGCGCGCGGCGGCACTTCAAGCACGTTGAGCCAGAACAGGGACTCCTTGTCTTGCGGCAACGGTTCCTGCGTGTAGATCAGGCGCAGGCTCTGCCCTTTCTTCGGATCGAGGCGAAAAAGCGGCGGCGACAAGGTGAACGGCACCTTCGATTCGTCCGGCATCGCGTTCGGATTGCCGGTGTCGAGCCACACCTGAACCAGCGCCGGTGCGTCACCTTCGTTACTGAGCTTGACGGTTACTTCACGCTCTCTTGCCTGATAGATCACGCGCGTGCCGCTGATCACGACACCCGCATGCGCGCTGCTCACCAACCACGACAATGCGAAAACCGTCATCGCCCTTGATAAATTCTTTCGCATTGCCATTTCGTTATCCTGATTTCGTGGCGAACTCGTGGTTCGCTCTGTTCTCCTCGACAGCCGGCGCCTCTCGCGGGCGCCGGCTACCGCCCCGTAGCGTCCTGCTTTTACTGGTAGACGATCGAGTACATGACGGTCGTATTGACGGTACCTGCCGTCGATGCGCCATTGGTTGCCACGTATTGCGCAAAGTACTTGAGCGTGGCCGCACCGCTTGCCAGCGCGACTGCCTTCGAGTTCTGCGAGGCCTGCGCCGCACCCAGCGTGATCACGCTGCTGTCGCCGTTGAGCAGGCCGATTTCGACGTTGGTCGCCGTGCCCGAAGCGTTGATCAGTTGGCCCGTGGTCGTATCGACCGTGGCGCCCGGTTCGAAATAAGTCGACACGTTGCCCGAGTTCGGCGTGCAGTTCGACAGTGCGATGTTGAACGGCGTGCGGCCCGCGGTCGTGCCCGCAGTGGCGAGCGCCGAGGTCGAGACAGTCGGCAGCGTAACGGTGAAGTTCTTGCCGCCGCCGTTACCGCTGATCGTGCAGGTCTGGCTGGTGATCTGGCCGTTGAATGTGATGGTGCCGTCGGCTGCGTGCGAAACGGCCGGCATGGCGGCTGCTGCAGCGATGGCCGTAGCGAGAACGCCTGAGCGCGTGAATTTCATGGTTATCCCCATTGATAAGTAATGCGTCGTATTGAAAGACCGTGTGTGTGGCGGGTTCAGCGATGGCGTTGCGCTCAAACCGACCGCGCCGGGGGCAATTATCGGGACGATGGCAAAAAGGGACAGTCAAGCACTGTCAAGCTGGACGGGAGAAGGTTGAAGCAGTGTCAAAACGAACGTTTTCTGGAAGTAAGAGCTACTTGCGTGGCTGCTTTTGTGGCCGAAAAGCGCGTCTATCTACCGGATTTATTCATACGAATAGGACTTAATCGAGAAAAATCTACGTTTAAAACGTGAGTGCAAGTCGATTTTGCCGGAAAGAGCTTTTTGTTGTCCGTTACCGGACTGTCAAATCGCCTTAACTGAAGCTCGTTGTCTTCGCTCCCCAGCAGTGATCACGCCTCGGAGTGCCTCGACGCATTCAATTGACGCGCGGGCATCTCCGACGACATCTATTCGCGGAGTCCGAAATGAAACGCGCGCTCATGATGCTTGCGCCGGTCGGCGGGATGCTGGTTGGCGCTGCCCACGCGCAAAGCTCGTTGACGATCAGCGGAACAACGTACACGTACTGTGCGGCCGAGGGTCAATTCTGTTCATTCACAGGCACGGCGAACGTCGTCTACGGCACCACGTCGCCTACGCTTCAATACGATATCAATGGGCCGTTCACGGGCGGGGTGCAGTGCTCGACGGGAGCGGTGTCGAGTACGGACCCAGCGTTCGGGTATGGGAAGAGTTGCTGGTACAAAAGCACTTCGGCACCCACGCCCACGCCGACTCCTACTCCGACGCCAACCCCCACCCCTGCTCCGACGCCGAGTCCCTCTGGTGCGTGGACGCAGTGTGCCGTCGAGAACGCGCGCTGTTCGTTCAGCGGCAAGATGACCGTGCTTTATGGCGCGAGTACGACTGCCAATAACGTGAGCAAAGTTTTCACCAATGGCGTGACTTGCAGCAATACGGCTTTTGGTACCGACCCGGCGTACGGGGTTTCGAAGTTCTGCTGGATTCCGAAGACACCTGCACCGGCGCCTACACCTACACCTACACCTACACCGACACCTACACCGACACCGACACCGACACCTACGCCGACACCTACACCTACACCTACACCTACACCTACACCTACACCTACACCTACACCGACTCCAACACCAACACCAACACCGACACCGACACCCACACCGACGCCAACGCCGACGCCGACGCCAACGCCGACACCCACACCGACGCCAACCCCAACGCCGACGCCGACTCCAACACCGACGCCTACGCCTACGCCTACGCCGGTATCCGCCATCGCCTGCGCAGCACCGACGTCAGCAGCCGGAGGCACCGCCAATGGCCTGATCGTCACCGACACGCCAAGCAGCAACGGCACACGCCTTTTCAATCAAGGCAGCAGCTTCCAGGTGTCGTTCGTCACCGCGGCGACATCGGCGGACACCGTCGTCTGGTCGATGCAGGATCAACTAGGCAACATCAAGGGCAGCGGTTCGTTTGCCGTTGCGAGCGGGACACGGACCAGCACGCTGTCGTGCCAGAGCAGCTCGGCGGGTTACTTCGCGATCACGGCGACGCTGTCGCACTCAGGCGGCACGCTGCCGCAATTCGGCACACGTCCAACCGGCATCGCCACGTTCGGCATCTTGCCGAACCTGTCCAGCACCATACCGGCAGTCAGCTACGCGCATCAGGAGCAGCACCGCTTCGGCATGCAGGGCTTCAACGACAATGGCGCGATGCTCACAGCGCTCGGCATCTCCCAAACGATCGACGACCGTGAACTGTCCGCCATGGAGCCCAATGCGGCGAATACGTGGACGCCTTCCTTATCGGATCTCGATCCGTTCTATACGAATGGCAAGATCATGCGGCTCATCAGGCTGGACGGCATTCCCGGGTGGGCGAGTCCGACTGGCGCGTTTCAGGACGACACCAACGCACCGTCAAACGAAACCTACTACCAGAACTACATGGCGCGCGTGGGCACCGACAGCGCTGCGATCCGTCAACAGTATTTTCCCAATCAGCAATACAACTATTATCAGGTGACGTGGGAGCCCCAATGGGTCGATTCAACCGCCAATTTCGTCGCGATGTACGCGGCGGCCTATAAAGGCTTGCATTCGACTGATCCGAACGCGGTCGTGATGGGCACGACCAACGTCTTCCCCGCCAACTGCTCGGCGCAATGTACGCAGGGATATCTCGCCACCTACGCGTCGCTAGGGCTCGGCAATTACATCGACGGTGTGACGACGCACGGCTATTACAACGCCGGCACGTTTGCGGGACACCCGCCCGAACAATACGATACCGATCCGAATCCCGCGAACGTCGCGAACGCCCTCGATCAGCAGATGAGGTCGTTGCGTTCGCAGATGCAGTTGGTCATGCCGAACATGCGCTTGTGGATGACCGAGCTCGGCATCACCTACGACGCCGGCGCCGCTTATGGGCCGAGTTATCCGCCGGCGAACCAGCTATATGGGCAAGCTGCAGTTGCATTGCGCGCGCACCTCATCATTCTTGGCGAAGGTGCACAGGTCACTTACTTCTTCTACGGCTCGGACTATCCGGCTGACGTGGGCATCGGCACGTTCTTCGATCTCGCTGATCCGCAAGGGCAATATGGCGCGACGAATCTGAGTCCCAAACCAGAAGCGCTCGCGTTCGCCGCACTAACGCGCGTCCTCGACGGCACGCAAACGCTCGGGCGTCTCAACGGGCTTCCTTCGATGGTGTATGGCTATGCATTCCAGCAACTGAACTCAGGACCGGTGATCGCGGCGCTCTGGACGCACAACAATTCGAACTGGCCGACGTCATCGGGCACCTACAGTTCGACCTATAGCACCACCTATGCATTGACCGTGAACTCGACCGGCACGAACGGCACCGTAAGCGTCATCGACATGATGGGCAATGTAAGCTCGGTGAGCTACACGAACGGCGTCGCGAATCTCACGCTGACCGAGTCGCCGATTTACGTGGTGCTCGCGAACGCCAATGCGATCCAGGGCAAGTACACAGCACCCGTGGGCTATGCAGGACAATAATTACGCCTGGATAAAATCACGCCCATTTTCCTTTCGATATCCTGACTACATCTGTTCTCGGGTATAGTCCACTGGCACACCGCGCGAAACTGCCCTACATTTTCGTTGTCGATCGCCGATGACCGCAGCCGCGGTCGCTACTTGTCATTCTCCTTACGCCCGAACCATTCGGGCGTCGAACCATAGACAACAGCAGTCACACCGGCACGCCTGACCGGGCCTGGAGGGGACATGGCCGTCTTCGCTAACTTCTGGCGCCTGATAGTCGGCAAGCCGCTGGATCCGCTCGATCCCCGGACTCGTCACGCGATCGCTGTCACGCCGCTGCTAGCCTGGGTGGGTCTCGGTGCCGACGGGTTGTCGTCGTCATGCTATGGGCCTGAAGAAGCCTTCCTCGCGCTCGGCCAGCACACCTCGCTTGCCGTGTTTCTCGCACTGGCTACCGCAGCGACAGTTTTCATCATCGCGCTCGGCTATAACCAGGTCATCCAGTTGTTCCCCACCGGTGGCGGCGGCTATCGCGTTGCGACCGCATTACTGGGCCCGCATCCAGGGCTGGTGTCAGGCGCCGCGCTGCTGGTCGACTACGTCCTGACCGTCGCGACCTCGCTTGCAAGCGGCGTCGATGCCTTCTTCAGCTTGCTGCCGGTGAGCGCACAGGCGTTCAAGCTCGCCACCGAGCTCATCCTCATCGTCCTGATGACAGGCCTCAACTTTCGCGGCATGCGCGAGTCGATCATGGTGTTGCTGCCGATCTTCCTCGGCTTCGTGGTGCTGCATCTCGGCCTCATCGTGTACGGCATCGCGGTGCACGGCGATCATCTGGCCGCCGTCGTGCCGGGCGCGATCGGCGAGGCGCACAGCATGTCGCACGCGGTCGGCCCCCTCGTGGTGGTGGCGTTGCTCATGCGCGCGTTCTCGTTAGGCGGCGGCACGTATACGGGCCTCGAAGCCGTGTCGAACAACGTCAACATGCTGGCCGAACCGCGCGTGCCGAACGGAAGGACGACGATGTTCTACATGTCCACGTCGCTCGCATTCACGGCCGGCGGCATCATTCTGCTGTACATGTTGTGGCATGCTCAGGCGGTAGAAGGTCAAACGCTCAACGCGGTGGTATTCGGCAGTGTCATCGACCATCTCGGGCTCGGCTCCGCGTTCGCACGGCATGCGCTGCTTGCCGCGGTGCTGGCCTTCGAAGCCGGTCTGCTGCTGGTCGGCGCACAAACCGGCTTCCTGGATGGGCCGGCTGTGCTGTCGAACATGGCGTCGGATTCGTGGGTGCCGCGCCATTTCCGTGATCTGTCCGCGCGGCTGGTCAGACAGAACGGCATCGTCGTGATGGGGCTGGCGAGCCTCGCCATCCTGATCTGGACGCACGGTGACGTGTCGATCCTGGTGGTGCTGTACAGCATCAACGTGTTCCTGACTTTCAGCCTCTCCCTGCTGGGACTGTGCATTTACTGGTGGGGCCATCGCCATGAAGGCGAAAACTGGCTGACGCACTTCGCGCTATCCGCATTGGGGCTTTCGGTCACCAGCACCGTGCTGGTGATCACGCTGATCGAGAAGTTCACGGAGGGTGGCTGGCTGACGGTCCTGGTGACCGGCGCCGTGGTGGCGCTGTGTTTCGCCATCAAACGGCACTACAGCGAAACCCGCGCACTGATTGCGAAGGAAGATGCCCTCTTCACCGGCGCTCCGCCCGAGGTCAGCGAAGCGGCGGCGGCGCTCAAACCGGACCCATCCCTGCCGACTGCTATTCTGCTCGTCGGCAAACACCGCGGCGCCAGCATGCATGCCCTGCTATGGGTGAACCGGTTGTTCCCGGACCACTTCAGGAACGTGATATTTCTCGCAGTCGGCGAAGTGGACGCGCAAAGCTACGAAGGTGCGGAGCACCTTGAGCAGTTGCGGCAAACGATTTCAGCAGCGCTCGAATACTATGTGGCGCAGTGCCGCCGGCACGGAATGGCCGCCGAATACAGGATCGCTTTCGGCACCGATCCTGTGGAAGAATTCGTCGGACTGACCGGGACCGCCATGGAGGAGTTCCCGAACAGCGTGTGCTTCGCCAGCAAACTGATTTTCAAACGGGTGAATATCCTGACGCGGTGGCTTCACAATCACACACCGCTGGAAATCCAGACACGTCTGCACCAGCATGGCAAACAGATGGTGCTACTGCCGATGAACGTGGGATGACTCAGTGGACCATCGTTACCGGCGTAACCGTGCGCCTTGACAGCGACGCCAACATGGCCAGTCTTCTAAAGAAGCCCATGTGGCTCGCGTCGATCACCATGACGTCCGGCTGGGTCGTTGCCGCATAGTCGGCAATCGCTTTCGTGCGGTGGCCGAATACCCGCTTCCAGTGGTACGGCACGCCCGCTTCTTCGAGAATCGTTCGGGCATCGATCAGCGCCTTGAGCATGGCGTGTTTTTCCATCCGCACCAGCGAGCTTCGAGTATGGAAGGCTGCAGCGCGCCCCTGATCGACAGGCTCGAGCACTTCAAGCAGTTCGACTTCAGTTACGCCGCGCTCCAGAAACATGAACGCCGCATAGCGCGCGGCTTCTATCGCGCCGCCGTGGTCGAGAACAGGGATCAGCATTCGTATCATCGAGAACTCCTGGCGGGTACTTTGTACTTTGAGCTTAGCGAAAGCGGCATTAATGTCGTGTAAAAAAACTGCTGTTTTTGCAGCACGCACGCGCGCAAATTACACGGCGACGAAAGGCATCTTCACGATGCCTGTATCGCAGCCGGATTCAGCTCGATATGCAAGATCACCAGCCACCGCTTCGGACAATCCTCTGCAATCTGCAATTCCTGTTTCCTGTCACCGCCCGTCTTCACAAAACCTTTCGCCCGCGCGAAGCCGAACGCGCGCCGTGCATCGGATTGCAGCCACAGCGTCAGCAGCCCGCATGTCACGCAACTGAACAGCCAGATCGTTTCGTGAGGCAGCGTCGCATCGAGTTGCTGCGCGACGTACGTAAAAATCGTCGTGAGAACCTGATTGGTGACGAAGGCAATGGCGACGACCTTGCACATTCCCCTGAATATCATGGCGGGTCTTGAGGGCGTCATGGCAGGTCAAAACCTGGTGCGGAAAACACGCAAGCCTCCACGGTCACGTTGCCCTTTGTTTGTTTGACTGCCATACACCCCTCCAGCAAAACCCAGATTTTTCTTGCGGCGAAACGCCAGACTCGAACTATACGGAGCTCGCCGTAAAGGCCGAGAATCGATTGCCGCCGGCGATATAAAAATCCTGTGAAAATCACCGCACGCCGACCAGCCGGTAGCCCACGCCGGCCTCGGTGACAATGTGTTCAGGATGTGCCGGATCGCGCTCGAGCTTATGCCGCAGATGCCCCATGTAGATACGCAGGTAGTGGTGGTTGTCGGTCTGCAATGGGCCCCATACCTCGCCGAGCAGTTGCTCGTGCGTCAATACGCGGCCTGGATGGCGCACCAGCGCGGAGAGCAGGCGATATTCGGTGGGGCTGAGATGGACGATCCGACTGCCGCGTACCACCCTGCGCTCGCCGAGATCGATTGTGACGAGGCCGAACTGAACCTGAGGCACGCCAACCCTGTCGCCGCTGGCCTGCCTGCGCAAATGCGCTCTGATCCGCGCGCTAAGTTCGGGTAAGCCGAACGGTTTGGTGAGGTAATCGTCGGCGCCGGCATCGAGCGCGGCAACCTTGTCTTCTTCGCGGCTTCGCGCCGAGAGGACGATCACCGGCATCGCGGACCAGCCGCGCAACTCGCGGATCACCTCGATGCCGTCCATGTCCGGCAAACTCAGATCGATGATGACAAGATCCGCCAGCCGCGTCGCCGCCTGCGCCAAACCTTGTGCGCCGGTCTGCGCGTCGAAGACACTCATGCCGGCTGCTTCGAGGCTAGTACGAATGAAGCGGCGGATAGCTTTGTCCGCGTCGATCACAACGACTGTTACGGTGGGATCGCTCATCCGCAGGCTCAATGCATCGGCTTGAGGTCATCCAAAGCCAGGTTGAGCTTCAGCACGTTCACGCGTGCCTCGCCGAAAATGCCGAACTGCCGCCCCGAAGTATTGCGCCCAACAAGATTGGTCACCTGATCGACCGGCAGGCCGCGGGCCTGCGCCACGCGCGCCACCTGATAGGCGGCAGCGGCCGGACTGATCTCCGGGTCGAGGCCGCTGCCCGACGACGTCACGAGATCCACCGGCACCGGTTGCGACATGTCGTTGCCTGCTGCCTTCAACGCATCGAGACGGCCTTTGATTTCGTCAGCGAGCGCGGGATTGGTCGGGCCGAGGTTCGAACCACCTGAATTCTGCGCGTTGTAGGGCTGCGGCGAGGTAGCCGACAGGCGTCCCCAGAAATAGTACGGCGCATCGAACTGCTGGCCAATCAACGCGGAGCCGGCCACCTTGCCGTCCTTCTCGAGCATGCTGCCATTCGCCTGTGCCGCGAAGGCAGCATGACCGATTGCGGTCACAACGATCGGATAGATCACCCCGGTGAACACCGTCATCAGGATGAACAGAACAAGTACCGGGCGAATCAGCGTTTTCATGATGTTCACTCTTTTGGGTCAGACCCAGCCAAACACGTTCAGCACCATATCGATCAGCTTGATGAACGGGAACGGCAGCAGAATGCCGCCCAGCCCGTAGATCAGCAGATTGCGGCGCAGCAGCGACGCCGCGCCGAGCGGCCGGTACTTCACGCCCTTGAGTGCCAGCGGAATCAGCGCAACGATAATCAACGCATTGAAAATCACCGCCGAGAGAATGGCTGACGACGGCGAGCTCAGATGCATCACGTCGAGCACACGCAATTGCGGATAAGTCGTCGCGAACGCCGCCGGGATGATCGCGAAGTATTTGGCCACGTCGTTCGCAATCGAGAACGTGGTGAGCGAGCCGCGCGTCATCAGCATCTGTTTGCCAATTTCGACGATCTCGATCAGCTTGGTCGGATTCGAATCGAGGTCGACCATGTTGCCGGCTTCCTTCGCTGCCTGCGTGCCGGTATTCATCGCCACCGCGACGTCGGCCTGTGCGAGCGCAGGGGCGTCGTTGGTACCGTCGCCGGTCATCGCCACGAGCCGGCCTTCTGACTGGTGCGAGCGGATCGTGGCGAGCTTGGCCTCAGGCGTCACCTCGGCGAGGAAGTCGTCAACGCCGGCCTCGGCGGCGATCGCTGCCGCGGTCAACCTGTTGTCGCCGGTCACCATGATGGTCTTGATGCCCATCTTGCGCAGTTCGGCGAAGCGCTCCTTGATGCCGCCCTTGACGATGTCCTTCAACTCGATCACGCCCATGCAGCGTGCGCCGCTCTCGCCGCGCACTTGCTGCGCGACGACCAGCGGCGTGCTGCCGCGCCGCGCGATTTCTGTCACCGCCGCCGTCAACTCAGCCGGGAAACGACCGCCGTGCGCCTCGACATAGTGTTTGATCGCATCGGATGCGCCCTTGCGAATCTCACGGTCGGGCAGATCGACACCGCTCATGCGCGACTGTGCGCTAAACGCGAGGAACGTCGCCTGCAATGCGTGCATATCGCGTTCGCGGATATTGAAGCGCTGCTTGGCCAGCACGACGATGCTGCGCCCTTCCGGTGTTTCGTCCGCGAGTGAAGACAACTGCGCCGCGTCGGCGAGCTGTTCCTCCGTGACGCCCGGCGCAGGTGTGAAAGCCGAGGCTTGGCGATTGCCGAGCGTGATCGTGCCGGTCTTGTCGAGCAGCAATACATCGACGTCGCCTGCGGCTTCAACAGCACGGCCCGAGGTGGCGATCACGTTCGCCTGCATCATCCGGCTCATGCCCGCTACGCCGATCGCCGAAAGCAGACCGCCGATGGTGGTCGGAATCAGACACACTAGCAGCGCGACCAGCGCGGTGATCGTGACTACATGCCCTGCTTTCGCGGCTTCGACCGAGAACATCGAGAACGGCAGCAGCGTCGCGGTTGCGAACAGCAGCACGAGCGTCAACGCGACCAGCAGGATCGTCAAGGCGATCTCATTCGGCGTCTTTTGACGCTTCGCCCCTTCCACCATCGCGATCATCCGGTCGAGGAAGGCCTCGCCCGGATTCACGCTGACGCGCACGACGATCCAATCCGACAGCACACGCGTGCCGCCCGTCACCGACGAGAAATCGCCGCCCGACTCGCGGATCACCGGCGCGGACTCGCCCGTGATCGCCGACTCGTCGACCGACGCGACGCCTTCGATCACTTCACCGTCCGCCGGAATCACGTCGCCGGTTTCCACCAGCACGACGTCGCCCTTGCGCAGATCGGTGGCCGTCGTAATGCGAATCGGCGACTTGGGATGCGCCTCCTGCAGCTTCTTCGCCATCACGTCGCGCTTCGCGCCACGCAGCGAAGCCGCCTGCGCTTTCGAGCGCCCCTCAGCGAGCGCCTCCGCAAAGTTGGCGAACAGCACGGTAAACCACAGCCAGAGCGCGATCGCCAGAATGAAACCCGCCGGCGCCTCGGCCTGGCCAGCGAGCGCGGCGACCCACAGAATGGTCGTCAGAATGCTGCCGATGTATACGCAGAACATCACCGGGTTACGCAACTGATGGCGTGGTGCGAGCTTCCTGAACGAATCGACGAGCGCCGGCCGGGCAATCGACGGGTCGAACATCGAGCGCGCCGCGTTGCGCGCCTGACCGATGTTGCCCGGCTGATGAACCGGCGGTTGGAGTCCGTTAGTCATGCTGTCCTCTCAGTCAATGTCCCGCGACCATGATCAGATGTTCAACGACCGGGCCGAGCGCCAGTGCAGGCACGTACGTCAGCGCGCCGACCAGCACCACCGTGCCGAGCAGCAGCACGACGAACAGTGGGCCGTGCGTCGGCAGCGTGCCGGCGGTCGCGGAGATGCGTTTCTTTGCGGCGAGCGATCCGGCGATTGCCAGCACCGGCACAATCGAGCCGAAGCGGCCGAACCACATGGCGATGGCCAGCGTGCTGTTGTAGAACGGCGTATTGACCGAGAGGCCCGCGAAAGCGCTGCCGTTGTTATTGGCGGCCGAACTGTAGGCGTAGAGAATCTCGGAGAACCCGTGCGGCCCGGGATTGGAGACGCCCGCCACGCCGGCCACCGTCAGCACGCCGATTGACGCGCCGACCAGCACGAGCAGCGGCGTGAGCAACACGGCGATCGACACCATCTTCATCTCGTACGACTCGATCTTCTTGCCGATGTATTCCGGCGTTCGCCCGATCATCAGGCCGGCCACGAATACCGCGAGCAAGGCGAACACGAGCATGCCGTACAGGCCCGAGCCCACGCCGCCGAAGATCACCTCGCCGAGTTCGATCAGCAGGAGCGGAACGAAGCCTCCCATCGGCGTCAACGAATCGTGCGTGTTGAGAACGGCGCCACACGAGGCGGCAGTGGTCGCCACGGTAAAGATGCCGGACTGCGCGATGCCGAAGCGGGTTTCCTTGCCTTCCATGTTGCCGCCCGTTTGCGCGGCCGACGCCGTTTGATCGACATGCAGCGACGCATACAGCGGGTTGCCGTTCTGCTCAGACGAAATCTCGCCCCAACAGGCGACCGCGAACGCGATCGTCATCGCGGCAAGCACCGCATAGCCCTGCCGCTTGTCGCCCACCATCCGGCCGAACACCAGGCACAACGCAGCAGGGATAACGAGCATCGCTATCATCTGAACGAAGTTGGCGAACGGCGTCGGGTTCTCGTACGGATGCGCGGAATTGGCGTTAAAGAAGCCGCCGCCGTTGGTGCCGAGCATCTTGATCGCTTCCTGCGACGCAACCGGCCCCATGGCGATGGTCTGCTTGTCGGCCTTGTTGTCCACCATCACCGGGTTGCCCTTGGCGTCCTTGACGGGATTGCCCTGGGCATCGGTCTTCGGCGTCTGATACGTCGTCACCTGCAGCGTCGGCACGTCTTCGTATGACTTGAAGTTCTGAAGCACCCCTTGACTGATCAGGACGAGCGCAATGACCGTCGCGAGCGGCGCGAGGATATACAGCGTGATACGCGTCAGATCGACCCAGAAATTGCCGATCGTCGTGGCCGTATGGCGCGCGAAACCGCGAATCAGCGCGATCACGACAGCAATGCCGGTGGCGGCTGAGAAGAAGTTTTGCACCGTCAGCGCGGCCATTTGAGTCAGATAGCTGACCGTCGATTCCGGCGTGTAGTCCTGCCAGTTCGTGTTGGTCACGAAGCTGACCGCCGTGTTGAAGGCGGCGTCGGGCGTCATCGGTCCGAAGCCCTGCGGGTTCGCGGGGAGCCATTGTTGCAAACGCAGAAATCCGTACACCGCGAGCACGCCGAGCGTGTTGAAGACCAGCACGGCCAGCGCGTAGTGCTTCCACGACATTTCGGCGCTGGGGTCGACCCCAGCGAGCTTGTAGAGCGCGGTTTCGATCGGACGCCCTATCCGGCGCACGACGACCGAAGAACCGTCCACCACGGCGGTCATGTAACGTCCGAGCGGAATGGCGAGCGCGATCAGCACGACGATAAACAGGCCGGGCTGAAACAGGTTGTTGAAGTTCATTCGAGAGCCTCCGCGCGTAGCAAGGCATACACGAGGTAAGCGAACAGAATCAGCGTCGAGGCCGCCGCGAGCCAGGTCATCCAGGTGGTCATGGACGGCCTCCGGGGGCGCGGTGAAGCTTGTCGCAGCCAATCACGAAGCCCGCGACGAGGCCGCTGAATGCAATGATGGCGATGAGGTAAAGCAGATCCATGGTCCGGTCTCCCACAGGGGACTCCTGCACCATGAAATTTAGGAAAATCCGCGTAAACGCAGCGTTAATACTTCGCGCGGTTTCGTAAAAACGATGGACGTGGTGCGGGAGAGCGCTGGGTTAAGGCAGCGGTATGGTCTTGCTGGGGGACTTTCGGGCTTTCGTACTGCTGTTTGAAAACGGCTGGCGCTTGAGTGGCTTAAGCGGCCTAAGAGACTTAAAGGGCTTAAGCCGCCTTGGCCGCCTTACTCGCTTGAACCGCCTGGGCCACCTGAGCGGCTTGAGCAGCTTCGCGCGCAGCCTGTTCGATCCAGAGCCGGCTATCGGGAAACCAGAACGCGTCCGGGCGCGGCGGCGAGACGAGCTTCACCGGAAGGGAGGGATTGAATATCTTCGACCATGCGGACAGATAGGACGGTGTCTTCACGAGGAAGCCGCAATTGGCCAGGAGCAGGCAGGACACCAGCGCCTCGCGGCCGATTTCGAGTCCCGGATAGCCGCTGAAGTGAACGGGCGTGCTGCCACGGGCGAGATGTTTTGCCGGTGCGACTCTGACCGGCTTGCTGAATGGCCAGGCGACAAAATAATCGATAAACGCCCGTTCGTCGCTGGAGACAAAAATATTGGTCAAGTGCGGGTTTTCAGCAAGCGAGGCTTCCACCTGCCGGCAAAAGCTTCCCCACGAAACCGGGATGGCTTCCTGCGCCTTGTCGGTCCCTCTGAAATGCGCGCCAAGGGTCGACGGGCCGAGCCCGAGCTTCTGGCAGATCGCATCGACTTCTTCGCAGATATGCGCGGCCGGACGATAGTGCGCGAAGAAAAGCTCGCTTGCACTCCTCAGTCGAAGCCGCGCTTCATAACGCTGACGAAAGCCGAGTTGAACCAGGTCGCGCACTGTCGACGTTCTGATCTTATGAGTGATCGTGACTCCGGAGGTGGTGTGCACGGACTCGAAGAAGGCCGAGAACCAGTCCAGCTTCCCTTCGGCATCACCATACAGCCCGCCGCGTGCACTGATGCACGGGGTGAGGCATTTCTCGTCGCAATACATCAGAATAAACAGGACCATCTGCATCACGGAGAAGAAACCGGAGTTCTCCTGAATCTCGATGGAAAAAATGCCCCTATTCAAACGCTGTGTTGCATGGAGGGAAATCCGGCGCGGCATGGCCACGCTATGCTTGAATCCCTCGCTACGTCGGATCTGTTTCGCCCGATCGACTACCTTTCTCAACATGCCTGACTCCTAATTAATTAGGTATTTTTTAAAATGGCACGGACCTGTTTGCTGCGAAGGAAGGGACGGTTGAGCATAACATTTCAAAAGCACGACCACGTAAAGTTTGGCTCATCTTGGTGAGCTAGCGTACAAAGGATCGGTAAGGTTTTCCCTGGATGGCCGCGCCGCACTGCCGGCTCAACCCTCCGGCATCTCGCCGGTGTACTCATAGGCCACCGTCCCCTTGGGATGCCTGAACCACCCCGGATCGCGATAGTCGTTGCGCCCCAATCCCTCCCGCACTTTCACGACGGTGAACATGCCGCCCATCTCCAGCGCGCCGAACGGCCCCGTGCCGGTCATCATCGGCAGCGTGTTGTCGGGCAGCGGCATTTCCATTCCGCCCATCGAGCCGCCCGTGCTGCCCATCGCCATGTATTCGGGCACCAGCTTGTTGATGCGTTGCGCGAGGTCCTTCTGCGGCACACCGATCAGGTTCGGGACCTGATGACCCATCGCGTTCATCGTGTGATGAGACTTGTGGCAATGAAACGCCCAGTCGCCCGGACGGTTCGCCGTGAACTCGATGGCGCGCATCTGGCCGACGGCCACGTCCGCGGTCACCTCGGGCCAGCGGGCGGACGGTGGAATCCATCCACCGTCCGTGCCCACCACTTCGAAGTGATAGCCGTGCAGATGGATCGGATGATTGGTCATCGTCAGATTGCCGACGCGGATGCGCACACGATCGCCGGCGCGTACCGGCAAGGAATCAATGCCTGGAAAGACGCGCGCATTCCACGTCCACATGTTGAAGTCGGTCATCTCGTTCACGCGCGGCGTGAAACTGCCCGGGTCGATATCGTATGCGGACATGATGAATACGAAGTCGCGATCCACCTGCATGACGCCCGGGTCTTTCGGATGAACAATGAATGTACCCATCATGCCCATTGCCATCTGCACCATCTCGTCGGCATGCGGGTGATACATGAAGGTGCCGTGTTTCTCCAGTTGAAACTCATAGACAAAGGTCTTGCCCGGCGGAATGTGCAGCTGCGTGAGACCGCCGACGCCATCCATGCCGCACGGCAGGAGCATGCCGTGCCAGTGAACCGTGGTGTGCTCCGGCAGCTTGTTGGTCACGAAGATGCGCACCTTGTCGCCTTCAACGGCCTCGATGGTCGGCCCTGGCGCCTGGCCGTTATAGCCCCACAGGTTCGCGCTCATGCCCGGCGCCAGTTCACGCACCACCGGCTCGGCAATCAGATGAAACTCCTTCCAGCCATTCTTCATACGCCACGGCAGCGACCAGCCGTTCAACGTGGCGACGGGTGCATAGGGCCGGCCGTTTGGAGGAGCGAGCGGCGCCTGCATCGCGGCCATGGCCATCGTGGGCGCTTCAGGCAATGAGGCAGCGCCGGCCTTGCTGACGAGTGCTGCGCCCAACAACGCGGTTCCAGAGCCGCCCAGAAAATTTCGACGAGACACCATGTCATTGACCTTCGGAATCGGTGGATGACGCTTGCGGCGTCATGGATGTAAATGGCGCAGCGGCCATCGCGAGGGGCGGCAGACGACCACCGAGCGACTGCTGCAGGTCGGTTTCCGCGAGCCAATAGTCTTTGAGCGCGTCGATATAGCTATTCACCGCGCCGATCTGGTCGCGCGAATCGGCGAGCAGTTCGAACACGCTCGCGAGCATGCCGTTATAGCGAAGCAGCAGTTCGTCCGAAATCGTTTTGCGGATGGGTACGACTTCGTCGCGATAGTGCTTCGCAACGTCGTAGTCGGTCACATAAGCCGAATACGATTCTCGAACCTCTGAGCGCGCGTTGATCGCGGTCTCGGCGACGCGGTTCGCCGACTGCAGATAGATCGCTTCGGCGCGCGCTACTTTCGAGGCGCCCCAATCGAAAATCGGAATCTCGACGCTGATCTCGTAGCCCTGTTCGCGGCCGTCGGAGGTCGTGAAATTGTTCTGATAGCCCACATCCAGCGCATTGATGAATCGCGTTGCCCTACTTAGGCCCAGTGAGCTTGCAACGCTCTGCGTCTGGAGTTTTTCTGCTTGTATGTCCAGGCGATTCTGCATCGCGAAGTGTTCGAGGTCCTGCAATTCGGGCCTCGTTGCAGGCAGGTCAGGCAGACGCTCGGGAAGGTCGTACTGCGCTTGCGAGCCCCATAGGCCCATCGTGCGAGTGAGTTTTTCTCGCGCGGCTACCTGTTGCTGCCGCGCTTTCGCTAGTTGCGCCACAGCTTCCGCGTAGAAGGCCTGCTCACGTGCATAGTCGAGCTTGCTGAAGTTGCCGGCTTGCTGCATACGCAACGCGAGTTCGGCGCCGGCTTCTGCCGAGTCCTTCACCTGCTCTGCGTAGACAGCGGACTGCTTCGCCGCGACGGCACCGATATAGGCGCGTCGGGCATCGGCGGCGACCTTGAGCATGGCGTCCGCTGCGAGCAACCGGGTCTGCTCGAAACGGCGACTCTCGATGCGTGTCGCCAACGGCAGCGTCAGCACGTTCAGCAAGCCGAGCGTAAATGTGCGGCTGATGCTCAGATCGTTGCCGCCGTGCGTGCGGCTGAATGTGAAGCCGGGATTCGGCAGTCGTCCCGCCTGCACCAGGTCCGCCTCGGCAATGCCGAGTTCGCTATACGAGGCCTGCAATCCGCGGTTATTCAACAGAGCGATCTGGATCGCGTCGTCCATGCCGAGTGGCCGGGATAGCAGTTCCTGTGTGCGTTTGGCGATAGCGTTTCGGTCTTCGTCTGTCTTGACTAGTACAGCGTCTTTGCCGAGCCGCTGCGATGCTGTGGTGGACACGGTGTCGAAGCCACCGTCCTTCGAAAAGGTCGTGCAGCCGGCGAGGAACGCCAATGCAGTAGTGGCAGCAATGACGCGGCCGGTGGGAAAGAGAGGCGGCTTCATTCTGCCGGCCCCTCTTGATGAGAAGCGTGGCCGCTGTGGTTGGCGTGAGGGTTGGAGCCGTGGTCGGAGTTGTGGTTGGCACCAGCGTTGGCACTCGCTTTCGCATCGCCCGAATGCACTTGACCGTGGTCCATCTGCAGCTTGCCCGATGGACTCGCCACCGCGCGATTAAGCGCTTGCCAGCTTGGGGCCTTCTGTTCCCGATATGGCCGATAGTCCGCGAAGGCAGACGGCACATTGACCGCAGGAACCGATGCTGCTGCATCCACCGGATCAGGAGGGAGTGATATGGCGTGCACGAGCACCGGCAATACTGCCGTCGCGCCGAGCAGCGCTGCAATAAACGTTCGCATTGATTTTCTCGTCGTATGCCACCCGGACGGCCGACGTGCAACGTGCGGCCATCAAGGCGAAATTGAACATCGCAGCATCACGCTGCGAAGGAACTAGACGAAAGAGATTCGAGGAGGTCGTTCGATGCCGTCAGTCAGAAATGACGCGACACGAACAGAGGGAGCAAGAGGTACAGCGAAATGGACTGCGTCAGCAGATATCGCCGCAACCGGAGCGGCCGGCAAGCCGCCGCCGAAACAGCACGACGCGCAGGCCGAGCAGGCATGCGCATGATGCGCGCCGTCAGGGTGACTGTGGTTTTGCGAGTGATCACCGGCGATGTCATTGGCGCTATCGGCCATCATCGCGGCATGGTTATGGTGGTGAGTCGCCACGCCAGCATTCTCATGGAGCGTGGACACCCCTTCTCCACCAACATGCGAGGACTCGCATTTCATGGAGACGGCCGCGAACGACTGAACCGGAAGGCTCAGCACGAGCAGCACGACGAGAAAGAGTTTGCGCCAGTAAGACATGGGTACGGAGTCTAGCACGCTGTTTAAGAGGAACGTAAGGCTGGAACCGCTACAGTCTGTGGCGGCTTTTTGCGTCGATAGGGCCACGCTTGGCGGCAGAATAAACAACATGGACGTATATGCTTGACCTTCCCTCAGTGGGAAGGTCCAAGCTTAAATTCTGATTTCTCATCGGAGGCAAGAAATGGAATTCCAGATCCCGGACATGTCATGTGGCGGATGCGCCAACGCCATTACCCGTGCAGTCACTCGCATCGATCCAGAGGCGAAGCTCGACGTCGAGGTCGCCGTTAAAATCGTGAAGGTCGCATCGACCTTGCCGCCGGAACGCGTGATCGAGGTAATCGAAGCGGCGGGGTTTCACCCCTCGCTCAAGCGCTAAGCGGATCACATGAAGCATGTGTCTATCGATTAAGCTAAGCACCCTGTTCGCAGCATCACGGTCACCCGCTATCACTGTTTCCCCAACGGAAAACCCAATATGAAAAACCTTCGTGCATTCCGTGCCCTTTGCCTTTTCAGCAGCGTTGCGTTTGCTGTCGCCGCGGCGCCCGTCTACGCCCAGCAGGCTGCGTCGATGCCCGGCATGGACATGTCCGGTTCAGCGGATGCCGGGTCGAGCGCATCGACCCAGGCGTTCAAGGACGCCGACGAGAAAATGATGCAGGCCATGGATGCGCCCGCCTACACGGGCGATGCCGACAAGGACTTCGTCGCCCACATGATTCCGCATCATCAAGGCGCGGTCGAAATGGCGCAGGTGGAACTGAAATACGGCAAAGATCCCGACTTGAAGCGCCTCGCCCGAAACATCATCAAGGCGCAACACGACGAGATCGCCTTCATGCAACGCTGGCAGGCGAAGCACGGCGTGAAGTGACAACGGGCAACCTGCCCGCTCTGACGCCTCCGACGCTTTAGCGTTTCAACACCGCGCCTGGCTTCGCGGCGGCGCCTGCGCCGCCCCGAACGCTGGAATTCAGCCGCGAATGACTGGTGTTTACCCGCCAAACCCACTCTGACACTTGCCACTTCGTCGGAATGTGGCTCAAAATGTAAGCGCTATCATTTTAAACACGCAGCTTTAGCTAGCTGAAATGACCACCTGATACACGGTCAACACGTCAATATGTAAGCGCTAACATAGCGCGAGTAATGGCAATTGGAGAACCCCGATCTCCCGGCAACCTGACACCGCATCAGCGCGCCCCACCCCAAACAAAGACTTAAACCGGAGACAACCAGCATGAGCGCCACCCCGAATCTCGAGCAGGCCCCACCGAAAATCCGCCGCGCCCAGATCGTGGCGCTCACGCTGCTGATGGTGAGCGGCATCGTCAACTATCTGGACCGTGGAACGCTCGCGGTAGCCAATCCGTTGATCCGTCATGACCTGGGGCTCTCGCTCGGCCAGATGGGTCTGCTGCTGTCCGCGTTCTCCTGGAGCTACGCGTTGTTCCAGTTGCCGGTGGGCGGCCTCGTCGACCGGATCGGACCGCGCAAGCTGCTCGGCATCGGCCTGATCGTCTGGTCAATCGCGCAGGCCTCCGGCGGATTCGTCTCGACTTTCGGCTGGTTCGTCCTTGCGCGAATCGTACTGGGCATCGGCGAGGCGCCGCAGTTTCCGTCGGCGGCGCGTGTCGTCAGCAACTGGTTTCCGTTGCGCGCGCGTGGCAAGCCGACCGGCATCTTCAATTCGGCGTCCCCGCTCGGTACGGCGCTCGCGCCGCTTTGCCTGTCGATCATCGTGGTTCAGTTTCACTGGCGCTGGGCCTTCATCGTGACGGGCGTGCTGGGTCTGGTGGTCGCTGTCGTATGGCTCGCGGTGTATCGCGATCCCGTCAAAGCCACGATGAGCGAAGCAGAGCGGCGCTATCTCGAAGGCGACAAAGCGGACCGCAAGCCGGCCCCCGCGGTCACGTTCGCCGACTGGCGTTCGCTGTTTTCCCACGGAACCACGTGGGGCATGCTGATCGGCTTCTTCGGCTCGGTCTACCTGAACTGGGTGTACCTCACGTGGCTGCCTGGCTACCTGACGATGGAGCGGCACATGAGCCTGATGCATACGGGCATTGCTGCGTCGATACCGTTCTTCTGCGGCTTTCTGGGCTCGCTCACGGCCGGCTGGTTCTCCGATCTCATCACGAGCGGCAGCTCGAACCCGGTCACCAGCCGCCGCAATGCGGTGGTGATCGCGATGCTCGGCATGGTCGCGTTCACCATTCCGGCGGCGCTCGTCGAGAGCAACACGATCGCGATCGTGTGCATCTCGGTGGTGATCTTTCTGGCGAACGCCGCCTCCGCCAGTTCATGGGCGCTTGCCACCGCCGCCGCACCGCCGAACCGCGTCGGCTCACTCGGCGCGATCCAGAACTTCGGCGGCTTTCTGGGCGGCGCCCTCGCACCGATCCTGACCGGCTATATCGCTCAGACCTGGTCGTTCGTCCCTGCTTTGCTGACGGCCGCCGGCATCGCGTTTGCCGGCGCCATGAGCTACCTCCTGCTGGTGCGCAAACCGATCGACGACCAGCCCGTCTCCACTGAAACCCTGCGCGCGCCCGCCTGAAGGCGGCCGCTGCGCCCTCTCATCGAACTCTTCCCCGGAGATCAACAACATGACTACCGCCAAGCAAGCCACGACCTCAGTTGAGGGCATCGTTCCCGTGATGCTGACGCCGTTCGACGATTCCGGCGCCATCGACTACGCCGGACTCGAACGCCTGATCGAGTGGTACATCGCGCACGGATCCGACGCGCTGTTCGCCGTCGCCCAATCGAGTGAAATGCAGTTTCTGACGCTCGCCGAGCGTGGCGCGCTGGGACGCTTCGTCGTTGAGAAGGTCGCCGGCCGCATTCCTGTCGTGGTCTCGGGCCACATCAGCGACGACGCCGATGCCCAGGCCGAAGAGCTGAACGTCGCCGCGTCTACCGGCGCGCAAGGCGTCGTGCTCGTGACGAACCGGCTCGATCCGAATCGTCAGGGAACGGAGGCCTTCGCGGCCAATCTCAAGCGGCTCCTCACGCGACTTCCTTCGGACATGCCGCTCGGTTTGTACGAATGCCCCGCGCCCTACCGCCGGCTGCTGTCCGACGATGAACTGAAGCTCTGCATCGATACCGGCCGCTTCATCATGCTGAAGGACGTGAGTTGCGATCTCGCGACCGTCAAGCGGCGCGTCGCGCTCGCCCAAGGCTCGCCGCTGAAGATCCTGAACGCCAACGCGGCCATCGCGTGGGACGCCATGAAGGCCGGTTCCGCAGGCTTCAACGGTGTATTCACGAACTTCCACCCGGATCTGTACAACTGGCTGCGCAATGACGCGGCACAGGACCCGGCTCTCGCGGAGGAACTCGCGACGTTTCTCGTGCTCGCCGCCGTATCCGAAGCGCTCGGTTACCCCGCGCTTGCAAAGATCTATCACCAGCGTATCGGCACGTTCGATTCGATTCGCTGCCGCGCGATCGACTATGACGTGCGCGAACGTTTCTGGGCGCTCGACGCGGTACTCGACAAGATCGTCGCCGGCACCGAGCATTTCCGCTCGCGCATCGCCGCACTCGGTCAACGCGGGTAGGCTCGTGGGCATCAGCCGTCAGAAACACCCAGTGACCGGAACGCGAGCACCCACTGCCATATCCGCCCGCGCTTCGCGCGCGCAGGCGGCGGTAAGATGTCGGGCGTTCTCCGATTCACTCTTCGTTTTCTGATCCAATGCCCGATTCCGCCGACTCCCCCGCGTCCTCGGCCACCGTCCGAACCCCGACGAACCGTGCCCGCCGCAACACGGGCCGTACCGTGCTGTCCGATGTCGCCAAGCTTGCGGGCGTATCGACGGCGACCGTATCGCGGGTCTACAACGAGCCGGACAAGGTCTCGGCAAACGTGCGCGAGCGTGTCGAACACGCCGCGCTCACGCTCAACTGGTTCCCCAACGCAGCGGGCCGCGCGCTTGCTTCGACGCGCAGTCACATTGCCGGCATCATCATTCCAACGCTGGACGACCAGGTGTTCGCTTCGCAAGTGAGCGCCATGCAGGCTGCGTTCGCGGCACGCGGCATCACACTCGTGCTCGGCTGCTCGAACTACGATCCGGCGCAGGCGCTCGTGCAGGTGCGCGCCATGCTCGCACGCGGTGTCGAGGCGATGGCCGTGGTTGGCGAGGCTCACCCGCCCGAATTATTCGAGGCGTTGCGCAGTTATCGCGTGCCTTATGCGGTCACGTACGCGTATCGCAAGGACAGTCCACATATCTGCGTCGGCTTCGACAATCACGCGGCCTACACGGAGATCACCGAACATCTGATCGGCCTCGGGCATCGCTCGTTCGCGGTCTGCATTCAGCCGACGCGTGACAACGATCGCGTGCAGGCGCGCGTGGCAGGCATCCGCTCGACACTCGAACGCCATGGCCTCGCGGTGCGGCCGGAGCACATGCTCGAAGGCAAATCAACGATCGAATTCGGCCGACGCTGCCTGCGCTCGATCTGGCAAGCGCCATGCGAGCACCCGACCGCGATCATTTGCGGCAACGATCACATCGCGCTGGGCGTCCTGCGCGAGGCGGAGGAACTGGATATCGCCATTCCCGGTGAACTATCCGTAACGGGCTTCGACGATCTTGAGATCGCGAAAGAGCTACGCCCCGCACTGACGACGATGCGAGTCGACACGTACGAGATCGGGCGTCTTACCGCGCAGTATCTGCTCGATGTGCTCGACGGCAAGCGCCCGCAGCACGGACACGAAGTGCGTGCGCTATTCCAGCTCAGGCAATCGACCGGGCCGAGCGCGCGATAGCTGCGCGGTTGCGCATGGCTGCTTTGTCACACCGAGTCAATCGGATCGCTCACCGCGCCTTGCTGCACCGCGTGCCCCAACTGCTCGCCGAACTGCAGAGCGGCAAGCTGCGCATAGAGCGGTGAACTCAGAAGAAGCTCTGCGTGACGGCCCTGCGCGACGATGCGGCCTTGTTCCAGTACGACGATGCGGTCAGCCTGTTGCACAGTCGCAAGACGGTGCGCGATAACCAGTGTGGTGCGGTTCTGCGCGGCATTGTCCAACGCCTTTTGCACCAGCCGTTCACTGGCGGCATCGAGCGCGCTGGTCGCTTCGTCCAGCAGCAGAATGGGCGGATTCTTCAGGATCGCGCGAGCGATCGCAATGCGCTGGCGCTGTCCGCCAGACAACCGCACGCCACGCTCGCCGAGAAAGGTGTCGTAGCCTTGCGGCAGTTCGTCGATAAAGCCGGCCGCAGCGGCCATCTCGGCCGCCCGTTGCACTTGCTCGAGCGTGGCTTCCGGCGCGCCGTAGCGGATGTTGTCGAGCACGCTGCCGGAAAAAATCACCGACTCCTGCAACACCACGCCGATTTCCTTGCGCAACTCGACGAGCGGCACATCGCGCGTCGGGACGCCGTTGATCAGAATGCTGCCTGACTGCGGATCGTAAAAACGCAACAGCAATTGAAACAACGTGGTCTTGCCCGCACCGGACGGTCCGACCAAAGCGACATGTTCGCCCGGACGGACATCGAGCGAGAGTGCGGAAAGCGCTGCGATGCCGGGGCGCGACGGATACGAGAAGCCGACGTTGTCGAAGCGGATGCCCTCGCCTCGCGCAGGCAGCGCGACCGTGGTCTCGGCCTGCACCACCGGCGAACGCGCCGCCAGCAGTTGCAGCAAACGTTCAGTGGCACCGGCAGCGCGCTGCAGATCGCCCCACACTTCGGCAACTGCTCCCACGGCACCCGCCGTGAACACCGCGTAGAGAATGAACTGCGACAGCTGGCCCGCTGTCATCCGCCCAGCCAGCACCGCCTGCGCGCCGAGCCACAGCACGAACACGATGGCGCTGAACACCAGCACGATCACCACGGCGGTCAGCCAGGCGCGCGCGCGAATGCGCGTGAGCGCCGTATCAAAGGCTGCTTCCACCGCGCCGGCAAAGCGCCGCACCTCGAAGGGTTCCTGCGTATACGACTGCACGGTCGGCATGGCATTGAGCACCTCGCCTGCCAACGCGCTGGTGTTCGCGATCTTGTCCTGGCTCGCGCGCGAGAGCCGCCGCACACGCCGGCCGAAGATCACGATCGGCGCGACCACCACGACCAGCGTCGCGATGATGTAGCCGGACAGCACCGGGCTCGTCACCGCCAGCATCGCCACGCCGCCGACCAACAGGAAGAAGTTGCGCAATCCCAGCGACAGGCTCGTGCCCACCACCGCCTGGATCAGGGTGGTGTCGGCGGTGAGTCGTGACAGCACCTCGCCGGTTTGCGTGGTCTCGAAGAACTGCGGACTCATTCCCAGCACATGATCGTAGACGGCTCGCCGCAAGTCGGCCGTGACCCGCTCTCCCAGCCACGACACGAGGTAGAAGCGCAGCGCCGTAGCGGCGGCCAGTACCAGCGAAACGAGAAACAGCGCGAAGAAATAGCGATCGATGTGCGCCCGGTCGCCTCCCGCGAAGCCACGATCGATCAGGTATTTGAACGCCACCGGCAACACCAGCGTGGCGCCGGCCGAGGTCACCAGCGCGAGGAACGCGAGCGCCCAGCGGCCCGCATAGGGGCGCAGGAAGGGCAACAGGGCAAACAGAGGGCCGATACGTCGTGAAGCGGATGCAGGCGGCGAAGACGGGACAGCGTCTGACATGGAAATTCCCTGGTGAATCGGAGGTCACCCCGATTGTGCCAGTCCTGTGGATTCGAAGGCGGTTCACGTAAAAGCCTCTTTCACGTGCTTGCCGCGACTGGCCATCTGTATCAAGATCAAGCCGACTCATCCGGACCTGGCTATTCCCATGAAAGACGACTCTGACTCCGATTCCGATCCCGACAAACTGAAAGGCCCCGGTGGTTTGACGCTGCGCCAGATCCACAATCAGGTGCAAAAGAGCGTCGAGCGCGACCGCGAAGAGCAGGCATCACGCAACGCTATCGCTCCGCAACGGAGCAGGTGGCAGCGTTGGATACGTTACGTGTGGGGCCGCAGCGGGCGTCGTTAGGTGGCGAAGATGGCCGCGCAAAGCCAATGGGTAGCCACAGACCCTAGACGATGGAAATCGGCTCCGCACTCTGCTTCGCCTCAGAAAGCAGCCAGTTCCGGAAAGCCACGACGTTGGCGCGCTCCAGCGCCGCAGCCGGATACACAAGCCAGTAGCTGTAATCGTTGGGCAGCACGACGTCGAAAGGCTGTACCAGTCGACCGGTACGCAGATCGTCCGCGGCGAGCATCAGCCGGCCTAATGCCACTCCCTGCCCCTCCACCGCGGCTTGCAATGCGAGGCTCGTGTCGTTAAACGACGCGCCAGCATCCATGTCGAGTCCCGCTATTCCCGCCTCGTCGCACCAGTGCCGCCACGCCTCGCGCGGCGTGTCGTACAACAAGCGGACATGGCGCAAGTCGGTCGGAACACGAATGGCAGGCGGCCCATCGGCGAGCGTCGGACTGCAGACCGGACTCAGCGTTTCACGAGCAATCAGGTCAGCTTTCACACCGGTCCATTTCCCGAGTCCTGAGCGAATGCCGAGATCGAAGCGCTCCGTTGCGAATGTCCACACATCAGCCGAACTATCGAGGCGCACGTCGATGTCCGGATGCAAGACGCGAAACGCTTCAAGACGCGGCACCAGCCATCGCGAAGCGAACGACGGCAGAACCGTGATGCGCAGCGGCCGCGCATCGGGCTCCATCAGACGCAGCGTTGCCGCCGCGATGCGATCGAGCGCGCCGGCCAGTTCCGGAAGATAGGCTTCGCCCTTTGCGGTGAGCTTCAGCGCATGCCCGCGACGCTCGAACAAACGAAAGCCCAACCAATCCTCGAGCTGGCGAATCTGATGACTGATGGCCGCCTGCGTTACATACAGTTCGGCAGCAGCACGGGTAAAGCTCAGATGCTGGGCCGCGGCTTCAAAGGCGCGCAGCGCACCTAGCGGAGGCAGGCGTCGCATGGATTCGTCGATTACCGTGGTTTATCGAGAGCATGAAGATAACCCGTTTGTGACGCAGGAGGAAGTCGCTTCTAATCACACACTGCGCGGGCAAACGTGATGTCCCGGCTCCTTATCGACATGAGGTCAATCGATGATTGCATGGAACATCTGGATCCTGTTTCTTGGCTACACCGTACCGATGGTCGTCAGCCCCGGTCCCGGTAACACGGTCCTCGCGACCGCCGGCGGCCGCTACGGCGTGGCCGGCTCGATTCCATTCTGGGCCGGCTTCGAAATAGCCAATCTCGTGTTGTGCCTCGTCTACGGACTGGGTCTCGGCAAGGTGCTGCACGGCCACCCCGAAATCCAGATGGTGCTCAAGTGGGCGGGCACCGTCTATCTGCTCTATCTTGCCTGGGGATTTTTTCGTTGGTCGGCCCAATCCGCAAACAGCAGCGAGCAGGATCATTCACGCCTGAATACCGGCGACGGATTTCTATCCGTGATCCTCAACCCCAAGATTCACTCGATGATTCTGGTAATGTTTTCGCAGTTTCTCGACTCGGCAAAACCGCTCCCGGGACAAGTCTTTCAGTTCGCGGCAGCGTTTCTCGTGGTGTGCATGGTCTGCCATTTTCCATGGATCTATGGCGGCCAGTTGATTCTTCGCCGGTTTCGATCCGCACGTGCGTTGCGGATTCAGGGACGTGTGTTCGGTATCTGCATGATCCTCGTGGCGGCTTATGTCGCCTTCGCCTGAAACGCGATGTTGCTGCACGTGCAATTGCCGCAGCACGTCAGCGCTGGCTGTACCGGGTGACCTCGAACACACTTGAATTTCAGAACGATCAGTCTTAATATTGTTTCACCATGAGACGACACCCTCCTTCCGCCAGCCCTTCCGTCCCGTCGCCCGAGCGCGGGCGGCCACGTGAATTCGATCTTGACGAAGTAACCGGCATTGCCGGCAAAGTCTTCTGGGAACAGGGCTACCATGCAACGTCGATTGAATCCTTATGCCAGTCAACGGGCCTTTTCCGTGCCAGCCTCTACAGTACGTTCGGCGATAAACACGGGCTTCTGGTCGCCGCATTCGACCGCTACGCAGAAGGCGCCATTGCTCGCCTGAAAGAGCGACTCGCCGCCGATCTGCCGCCGCGAGAAGCACTTCGTGAGGCTTTGCTTCACTACACGCAGGTCGCCAGCAAGCTGTCGGGGCGCCACGGATGCCTCATCACAAACGCAGCCATCGAAATGTTGCCGGCTGACGAGGCTTTGCGCCCTCACATCGAGACCACCTTGAGACGTATTGCCTCACATCTGGTAGCTGCAGTGGTTCGCGGCCAACAAGCGGGGGAATTCAACGCCGAACTCGACGAGCAATCTGTCGGCAACTTTCTGCTCTGCATGGTTCAGGGCTTGCGCGTGCTGGGGAAAGTGAATGTGAGCAGGAACGAACTGGTGTCGATCGTAGACATGACTATGCGAGCGCTGGTCTAAAAAATTTTTCCTATTTCTGGAACGATCATTCATGAATAAACCCATCGAATTTTCTGTCACGCCAGTGTCGGGTCGGGGTAGCCCGTCTGCCGGTCTGGTTGCGCAGTCGATCCGCGGTAGCTACTGGAAGGGCGTTGCGTTTTGCGTGGTGGCAACGATCTTGATGGGCATCATGTTTCCAGTGATGACGAGCGCCCTTGTGTATGTCGATCCATTTACGTTTACGTCGCTCAGGTACCTGATCGCCGGCGCGGCGTTTCTCACCCTGTTGCTGATAAAGGAAGGAAAGGGGGCGCTGAAGGCGAATGGGGAATCGTTCGCCCTGGCGTGGCTGCTCGGGTCGGTCGGCTTTTGCGGATTCGGATCGTTCGTCTTTCTGGGACAGCAACTGGCGGGGCGCGAGGGTGCACTGACTGCATCGATCATGATGGCAACGCAGCCCATGATGGGCCTGCTCGTGAACTCGATCGTGCGCAAACACCGCCCGCCGTTCTATTCGTTTCTGTTCATTCTGATGTCATTCGCCGGCGTCTCGCTTGTGGTGACAAAAGGGGACGTCGCTGCCGTTCTGCGCGAACCGCAGCACTATTCGGCGAACGCCTTGATCGTCCTCGGCGCGCTGTGCTGGGTGATATATACCTTTAGCGCGTCCCACTTCAAGCGCTGGTCCGCACTCAAATACACGACGATGACCACCTGGCTCGGACTTACCACGATCGTTGGCCTGAACGTGGTGTTGTTCGCGCTTCACGTTGTACCGGTGCCATCAGCAACGGCATTGCATGCGATCGTCCCTCACCTTCTCTATATGGGCCCGATCGCCGGCTTCATCGCGATCCTGTTCTGGAACACGGGTAACAAGATTCTCACCCCGCTCAACGGCGTTCTGTTCATGGACGTGTTGCCAGTCACGACCTTCGTGGTGTCTTCGTTGACCGGTGTGGTTCCGGGACATTGGCAAATCGCAGGCGCGTGCATGACTGGCGCCGCGCTAATCTTCAACAACATCTATTTGCGACGCCAGGCCCGGAAACCGGCATTGCAATGCTAGTGAGCGAGCCCGGCGTATCGATTTCGACGATCCGGAACAGATAAACGCGTGCGAGAGCGGAAAACATCGAAACGACACTGCAGCGCTGGTAAAGTGCCGGTAATTTGGTTGCTTCCGCCACGTATTCACTCACCTCGCGACGCCGCAATGCCGTTCAAACCAAATCAAAGAAGCGCCTGCGACCCGATCGTGCTCCGCACGCGGTATCTTTCGGCCGTCGCTGCCCTTAGCCTGTCCTTGCAGGGGTGCACGCTGCGCGGTGCGCCGTCGTATGAAATCTTCGGCGCCTACTTTCCGCTCTGGCTGTTGAGTGCGGTGATCGGACTCATCGGCGCGCTCGTCGCCCATCGGATCTTCGTGTCCACGGGGTGGGCGCAGATCGTTCCGCTTCAACTCTCCGTCTGCCTGGCCATCGGTTTGACGGTCGCCGTGCTCTGCTGGCTTTCGGGAACGGGACAACTTCTATGAAAATCGCCGGCAAGCGGAAGGCCTCCGTCAAGGGCCGCGTGATCGCGGGCGTCATCGTCGTAGTCGGCCTCGCGGCGGCCTGGTACGGCTATGACCGGACCACCCGGTTTCCGTCAACGGACGACGCGACGATCGATGCCGATGTCGTCCACGTCGCGTCGCCAGTCGGCGGCCGGATCATCAGGCTGCCGGTGGAAGAAAACCAGCGGGTTGCAAAGGGCGACGTGCTCTTCGAGATCGATCCTGTGCCTTATCGACTCGCGGTCGCGCAAGCGCAGGCCGACCTCGAACTGGCCCGCGCGTCGCTCGACACGCGACGCAGGTCGATTGTCGGCGAGCGCGCCACGGCGGTTATCGCCGGCGACCAGACCGGCAAAGCGGCACACAACTACGAACTGGCAACGCGCACCGTCGAGCGGCTCACGCCGCTCGTGGCGAAGGGCTATGTCCCGGTTCAGCAACTGGATCAGGCGCAAGTCGCGCAGCGTGACGCGGCGTTGTCGCTCAAACAGGCGCAGGAGCAGAAGCAGGCCACCGCGCAGACGATCGGCGACGAAGCGGGCGCCATCGCCTCGGTGCACGCGCGCGAAGCCGCCCTCGCGCTTGCGCAGCGCGGTCTCGAGGACACCGTCGTGCGCGCGCCGCAGAATGGCTTCGTCACGGGGCTGTCGGTGCTGGCGGGCGAGACGATCGCGCCGCATCAGTCGATCTTCACGCTCGTCCATGCGGACGAATGGTTTGCCGTCGCCAACTTCCGGGAAGGCGCGCTCGCTCGGATCGAGCCAGGCGATTGTGCGACCGTCTATTCGATGATCGACCGCAGCCAGGCGATCCACGGCAAGGTGGTCGGCATCGGCGCGGGCGTTGCCGATTCCGACCGTATCAATCTGCCGCGCACCTTGCCGATCGTGCAGCAGTCCGTCAACTGGGTGCGAGTCGCCCAGCGCTTCCCCGTGCGTGTGCGGCTCGACGAGCCGGCCGCCCGGCTGGTGCGGATCGGTGCGAGCGCGATAGTCGAGGTCCGGCATGGCGCAGCCTGCCGGTGATCTTGCCCGACCGGGCCCCGCCGACATCCTGAAGCTGCTGGCGCCCTATCCCGGGCGCGCGGCGATGGCGACGCGCATCGCGCTGATCTGCGCGCTGACGGCGTTCGTGACGAGCGCATACGGCACGCCGGAAGCGGCGATCTCCGCCTATGTCGTGTTCTTCCTGAACCGGCCCGACCGGGTGCTGAGCGTGATACTGAGCTCGGCGCTGCTGGTGCTGGTCACGCTGATGATCGGCCTGGTCACGGTGGTGGCCATGTTCGCGCTCGACGATCCCATGTGGCGAGTTGCGTGCATCACGGGGCTATCCTTCGGTCTGCTGTTCGTCACCTCGGCGAGCAAACTGCGGCCGGTGGGCGCGATCCTCGCGATGATCGTCGGCTTTGCACTCGACGAACTCGGCAGCGTACCGTTCGGTGAAGTGGCGACGCGCGCCCTGCTCTACGTCTGGCTGATGGTCGCGATTCCGGTTGGGATCTCGATTGGCGTCAACCTGCTGATCGCGCCGTCGCCACGGAAGCTGGTCGGGCGCGCACTGGCGAAACGTCTGCGACTCGCGGCGCAGAGCCTGGTGGAACCCGAGGCAACCGCCGACGAACTCAGCGCATGTCTGCGCGAGGGCGACGCGGAAATCGGCACCTGGCTCAAGCTCTCGGTCGTTGACGGGTCGTCGGTGCGTGATGATGTCGGGCCGCTGCGGCAAGCCGTGTCGTCGACGCTGGCGATTCTGGTCGCGGCCGATCTCGCCGTGCGCGACTCTTCGGGACGGCTGCCGGCATCGTTCGCCGCGCCTGTTGCCGAGACACTGGAGAACATGGCGCAGATGCTTGAGGCAGGTGGGTATCCAATCGACATCGAACTCAAGCTGCCCAGCGGGGCCGAACTGACGCCGCTCGCGCGGATCGTCGTCGAGGATCTGCACGATGCGATCACGCGCTTCGCCGTGGTCGAGGCGCAGGCAGATGTCGATGGCGCAGGCAAAACTGAAACCGATGCGCGAACCCAGGCGCAAACTGATGCCGAAGGCAAAGTCGCAACCGCCGCGCGAACCGAAGCCCAACCCCAAGCTCAAGCTCAAGCTCAAGTCAAAGCCGAACCCACGCCGCCCCCCGCCGCCAAGGGCGGCGGGTTCTTCCTGCCGGATGCATTCACCAATCCCGAACACGTCCGCTACGCGCTGAAAACCACCGTGGCGGCCATGTTCTGCTATCTGCTTTATTCGCAGATCAACTGGCCCGGTATTCACACCTGCTTCATCACGGTCTACATGGTGTCGCTTGGTACCACCGCTGAAACCGTCGAGAAGATGACACTGCGGATCGCCGGGTGTCTGGTGGGCGCGCTCCTGGGTATCGCGGCGATCGTGTTCGTCACGCCCGTGCTGACGTCCGTCGCCGGGTTGATGACGCTCGTACTGGTCGGTGCATGGCTGTCGGCGTGGATCGCGTTCGGTTCGCCACGGATGGCGTACGCCGGTTTCCAGATCGCCCTGGTGTTCTTCATGTGCGTGTTGCAGGGCGCGGCGCCTGGCTACGATCTGACGGTCGCTCGAGATCGCACGATCGGGATACTGATTGGCAACGTGGTCGTCTATCTGGTTTTCACGCGCGTGTGGCCGGTCACCGTGGCCGCGCGCATCGACACCGGGCTCGCCGCACTGCGGCAGCAATGGGAACGACTGGTGGCGCTGCCGGATGCCGTCACGCGCCGGGCGCAGGCCGCGAGCGCCATGGCTCAATGCGGCGCACTGGAACAAGACATCGCGTTGATGCATTACGAGCCGTCGTGGGTTCGCCCCGAAGCGCAGTGGATCGCCGAACGCCGCAGCGCGCTGGCTAAGCTCGATGCGCTGGAAGGGCCAATGTTCCTGCTTGCGGAACGTCGACCAGGCGATGCCGCGATTGAAGGCTGGATCAAGCGGGCCATGGACGGGCTTCCGATGCCGGCGGCTGAAACCGGTGCCAAGGTCACGCCTTTACCCGTCGCCCCAGATGCGGCTTTAACGGAAGCCGCAGCCAACGACGACACACGCACCGCTTTGCTACGCCTCGGCGATGCACGCCTCACTCAACTCGAACACGCTGCGTCGGACGACGCAGCGAAGGGACTCGCGACTCATGCGCCGGCTTAACCCTTCATTCGCACTGGCGATCCTGGCCGCAGCGGGTTTGGCAGGATGCGCCACGTCATCGCTGGACATGGCGCCGGATAGTCCCGATCGTCCGTGGCAACCGCAGACGGATGCGGCGGGCGCCATCGTGCCTGGGCCGGCTTCGGCTGCTTCAGCTGCTTCCGCTGCACCGGCTAACTCCGCAGCGTCGACTACTGCCGCACACAGCTACCAGCTCCCCGCCAATCCCGCACTCGCTGCCGTGCCACCTCCGCCGGCACTCGAGCAGGCGCATGCATACGACCTACCCGAACTGATCGACCTTGCGGAGTCGGCGAATCCGCTAACCCGCATCGCCTGGAACGACGCGCGCAACGTAGCGCTCGCGGCCGGCATCGCGAAGAGCGCATACCTCCCGCAACTGTCGGTCGCGGCGATGGGGCAATACGCCGGCTTTCATAATTCGGAGACGTCCGTACTTGGCGATTCATCGTCGACCGCAACAGGGCACGGCATGACTTCGGTGGTCGCGTTGCAATGGCTGCTGTTCGATTTCGGCGGACGCGCCGCGCGCGTCGAGGCTGCGTCGCAGGCCTCGGTGATGGCGAACATCGCCTTCACTGCCGTTCACCAACAGGTGATCTTCGACGTCAGCGTCGCGTTCTATATGTATCAGGCCGCGCGCGCCCTCATCGTCACGACACAACAAGGGCTCGACAACGCCGAAGCGATCCTCGCTGCCGCGCAGTCGCGCTACAAACACGGCGTCGGCACAGTCATCGAAGTCGCGCAGGCTAATCAGAATCGCGCGCAGGCCAGGCTCGCGCTCGTCCAGGCGCAGGGTGCCGAAAGCAACAGTTATCTCGCGCTGATCGCCGCGATGGGGATTTCTCCGCTGTCGAAACCCAGGATCGCCGAGATGCCGGCGCACACGCTCCCGGCGATCACGAACGACTCGATCGACCGGATCGTGTCGTCCGCCATCGCTCGACGCCCGGACGTGTTGAGCGCCTATGCAGCCGAGCGGGTCAATCTGGCGAAAGTGAAAGCGGCCGAGTCGGACTTCATGCCGAAGGTATTCCTCTCGGCGAATGGCGCGTACAACACCGGCAGTTCATCGATTTCGGCGGTGCCGGCCATCGGCCAGCAACTGCCGACGGTGAACCTGAGCGGCGGTCGTTACGGCGGCAGCGTGATCGTCGGCGTGACGATTCCGCTGTATGACGGCGGCCTGAGATCGGCCGTGCTCGCACAGGCACGCAACGATGCCGACAGCGCGTCGACCCGTCTTACGCGAAGCCGCGAAGAAGCGGTTCGGCAAATCGTCGCCGCGCAGAATACGCTGCAGACGAGTCTCGCCGCACAGGCTGCGTCGAAAGAGTTGCTTGCCGCCGCGCAAACGACGTATGACGCCGCGTTCGATGCCTATCGGCACGGCGTCGGCTCGGTCACCGACGCGCTGCTTGCGCAGAATCAATTGCTGGCAGCGAAGAACGCGGACGCCGATAGTTACAGCAGTTCGTTATCCGCAGCGGCGGCGCTTGCGCTGGCGGCTGGCTCGGTTGACTCAATTCCGATGCGGGACAATTGGTGAGCGAGTGGCTGTGGACGCGACTGCGGATTAAACGCTCGGCATCACCCCTTCGTTTGCGCTTCACGGATCTCACGAACTAGCGTCTCAACCAGTTCCGCCGCCGGCATCGCACGTGAAAGCCGCACGGCTTGTCCTGCCCATTGAGCCGCATACTCAGCGCTTCCCTGCGCTTTCGCGGCCGCATGCAAGGCCTTGCCGGCGTCGTAAGTAATCGGATAGTCAGGCAGCGCGGGGCGCGCTGGATCATCGCCCAACTCACTGAAGCGGTTCTCGATGCCGCGCGCCGCCCGTCCGGAAATCGCGCTAATGAACGTCGTGCGGCTCTCGGGACTCAGCAGCGCGGCACGATACGCAGCATCCGCAGCAGATTCGGGCGACGCCACGAATGCCGTGCCGAGTTGCGCGGCCTGTGCGCCCAGCGCCAACGCAGCCGCGATGCCCGCGCCGTCCATGATGCCGCCGGCCGCAATCAGAGGCAGCGGAATCTCGCGAACAATCAGCCGCACGAGCGCCATCGTGCCGAGCAATTCGTCCGGTGCCGAAGGATCGAAATTGCCCCGGTGACCGCCCGCCTCGGCGCCCTGCGCGACGATGCCGTCCAGTCCGGCCGCATGGATCTGAGCGGCTTCGTCGAGGTTCGTGGCACTCGCCACCAGCACGATTCCGGCTTCGCGCAACGCCGCGATTTTCGCAGCCGACGGCAAGCCGAAGTGAAAGCTGACCATCGCCGGACGCTCGTCGAGGAGCATCTCGAACATCGCGTCATCTTCGACAAAGCTCGTGTAGATCTCGCGCAGCGCCGCGGGCGGTTTCGCGCCGAAGCGCGCGAAGTGCGGCGCCAGATACTCGAGCCAACGCGCCTCACGAACGGGATCGGCAACGGCCGGCGCATGGGTAAACAGATTGACGTTGAACGGCTTGCTGCTCAATGCACGAATTTCGTGGATCGCCGCCCGCGCGCTCTGCGCGTTCATCGCACCGACACCGAGCGAGCCCAGTGCGCCCGCATTCGATACCGCCGCCGCCAGCGCCGGCGTACCAACGCCCGCCATCGGCGCCTGGATGATCGGCAACGCGACGCCCAACCGGGCGAGCAGATTCGGAGAGTCCTTCATGTCCTCAGCCCCTTGAAATCGCAACGCGCTCAGCGCTGCCGTGCTCGGATGTCTGTGATCGATTCACCGCCCCAGCCCCAATTGTCCGTATCGACTTCCTCGATCACGACAAAAGTGGCTGCAGGGTCCTTGTGCAACACGCGCACCATAAGATCGGTGGCGCCCTTGATCAACTCGTTCTTCTGTTCACGCGTGACACCTTCGCGCGTCACCTCGATCTTGACGTACGGCATGATGCACTCCTTTCAGTTGGCCCAAGTTCGACAGGGGATTGCCAGCGGCCGGCAGTCGGTCCGCCATCCACAGGCACCGCGGGGCGTCCCGATGTCTGTCCCGCTCCCACGTAACTCACTATACTTATGCCACTCGCGTCGATAAATACGTCCATGTCAAATTCATTTGATACGCCAAGTAATGAATAGCCCGCGGATCATCGAACGAACCAGTAAGCGTCAATTCGACGACTTGATGCTGGGCAGTATCGAGCTGTTCTGTCTCGCCGCGGAACTGGAGAGCTTTACGGACGCCGCCACCGCGGCCGGCGTCACGCCTGCGGCGGTGAGCCGCTCGGTATCGCGGCTCGAGGAGCGCCTGGAGGTGCGGCTCTTCGTCAGAACCACGCGCCGTATCCGGCTGACCGACGCGGGTAGAACATACTACGAGCGTTGCCGCGAGGCGCTCGGACAACTCCTCGACGCGGAGCGCGAAGCGACCGGCCAGCAGTCCGCCGCCGCCGGCGTGTTGCGCATCAGCATGCCGACACCCTACGCGCACTATCGCGTGCTGCCCATCCTGCCGGCGTTCCGCGAACAACATCCGCAAGTGCACGTCGACGTCCACATCAGCAATCGCAACATCGATTTCGCCGAAGAAGGCTTCGATCTGGCGATTCGCGGCAGCGCGCCGGGTGAATCAAATCTGATTGCCCGCAAGCTCGAGGACGCGGAACTGGTCGTGGTGGCCAGTCCCGCTTATCTGTCGCGAGCCGGAATGCCCAGGTCGGTCGACGACCTCACGCACCACGATTGCATCCAGTTCGACCTGCCGAGCAGTGGCCGCAAAATTCCCTGGCTGTTCAAAGACGGGGAGCACATGCAGGAGCATTTCACGGACGGCGGTTATTCGAGCGCGGGCGACGTACTCGGTGGCGTGACGTTGGCGCGCTGCGGCGCGGGACTGTTCCAGACGTATCGTTTCGTGGTTGAGCGGGACCTGGCGACTGGCGGTCTGGTGGAAATTTTGCCCGCGTTCGGCGGCGCCTCGCGGCCGTTCGTGCTGTTGTACCCCCACAAGCGCCATGTCTCGTTGCGGGTGCGGCGCTTCGTCGATTTTCTTGTCGAGACGCTCGGCTCCGCCCGGCACGACGACGCCACCTCGACCCTCCCCTGAAGGCTGACCGGCGATGGATCGAATCGATGCGATGAAGGTGTTCGTCTGCGCCCTCGACGAGGGCAGCCTTGCCGCGGCGGGCCGGCGCCTCGGCCGCTCGCCCGCCGCCGTGAGCCGGGCCATTGCGTTTCTCGAAGCGCACGTCGGCATGGCGCTACTGCATCGCACCACGCGCACGATCAAGCTGAGCGAAGCCGGCGAGCGTTACGCCGCCTCGTGTCGGCGAATCCTGACCGACCTCGAAGAAGCTGATCTGATGATTGCCGGCGAACGCGCGGCGCCGCGCGGCACGCTGACGCTGACCGCGCCCGTGGCCGCCGGTCAGGACTTTCTGCGTCCGCTGCTCGACGAGTTTGTGGATCAGTATCCGGAAGTCACCGCGCGCCTCTACCTGCTCGACCGCCCCGCCAACCTGATCGACGAAGGGATCGACGTCGCGCTGCGCATTGCCCACCTGGCCGATTCGACGCTAATCGCGATGCCGGTCGGCGAAGTACGCCGCGTGGTAGTTGCCGCCCCTCGCTATCTCGCCAAACACCCGCGCCTCAAGGAACCCGCCGATCTCGCCCAGCACCGGATTATTTCGATGACGCATTTCGGCGTCGATTCATGGAGCTTTCCGTCGTCGAACAATTCCGCCGCGCCGCAAACGGTGCACTTCACGCCACGGCTGATCGTCAACAGCGTGCAGGGCGCGGTGGCCTCCGCCGTCGACGGGCACGGCGTCACGCGGCTCTTTTCGTATCACGTCGCCGAACAGGTTCGCGACGCTTCGTTGAAGATCGTGCTGACCGGGCACGAGCAGGCGCCGCTTCCTGTTCATCTGCTCACGCCGCAAGGCCGTCTCGCGGTGCCTAAAGTCCGGGCTTTCGTCGACTTCGCGGTCCCGCGTCTGCGCGCCCATTTCAGCACGCTCAAAGCGATCACCGACGCGGATTGAACCGCCGCGCGGAAGAATAGCTGCCGCGCGGCGGCGATTCTCTCGCTGCGTGTTTGTTCGTAAACTGCTCGCCATGGGTAACAGCTGCGGCCAAACCTGGCTGCAACGCCAAACGCATGGAGCAGGCAATGGACTCGGAACAGAACGTGGTGCTCATCGCCGGTGCGCGGTTGCGCGCCGGATCACGGGGGGCGTTATGAATCAGCCAGCTAACGCCGCGGCCGGTGAGGTCGGGATCGGCTTTACAAACAACACCACCAGCTACGCGGCACGAAACACCCTCTACTGGCGCCGCAACCTGTTCATTTGCGTGTTCGGCTCATTTACCACGCTCGTCAGTTTGAGCATGCTGCTGCCGTTTCTGCCGCTCTACGTGCAGCAACTCGGCGTGACTTCGCAGGCTGCGATCGTGCAGTGGTCAGGCGTGGCGTTCGGTGCAACCTTTCTCGGCACGGCCGTCACGGCGCCGCTCTGGGGACGTCTGGCCGATCGTTACGGACGCAAGCCGATGCTCGTGAGGGCGGCGGTCGGCATGGCGATCGTGATGTCCTTGATCGGCATGGCGCACAACGTGACCGAACTGGTGATATTGCGGCTGCTGGCCGGATTGATCGGCGGCTATGCCTCGGCGTCGATTGTGATGATCGGCACCCAGGCACCGCGCGAACGTGCGGGGTGGGCACTCGGCATCCTGTCGACCGGCTCGCTGGCGGGCAGTCTCGTGGGTCCGCTGGTGGGTGGTGTGCTGCCCTCGTTGATCAGCATTCGCAGCACGTTCTTTGCAGGCGGCGCGATGATCGCAGTCGCCGCGCTGCTGACGATCCTGTTCGTACGCGAAGATTTTCACCCGGACTCCGACGCCAAAGCGCGCGCCTCGAGCCACGCCACAGCGCCGAAGCTGGCTAACCGCACCGTGATGATTACGCTGCTGCTCACCGCGATGATGGTGCTGCTCGCCAATATGTCGATCGAGCCGATCATCACCGTCTATATCTCGCACCTCAATGTGCCGACCGACCATCTGGCCCGCACTGCCGGCATCGTGATGGCATGCTCTGCGTTCGGCAGCATGCTGACCGCTGCGCGGCTCGGCGCACTGGCGGATCGGATCGGCAGTTGGAACGTAATTATCGGTTGCCTCGTATTGACCGGGCTCGTGATGGTGCCGCAAGCATTTGTCACGCACTGGTGGCAACTGGCGGCTCTGCGCGGGTTGATGGGGATGACGCTGGCCGGTCTGCTGCCGTCGATCGCGAAGCTGGTTCGGCACACGGCCACGGAAAGTCAGTCGGGAACGATGCTCGGGTATCTTCAGTCGGCGCAATTCGCCGGTCAGGTTGTCGGACCGCTGATCGGTGGCGTGATCGGCGTCCATCTCGGTCTGCACGCTGTGTTCTTTGTCACGGGTTCGTTGTTGATTGCCTGTGCTGTGCTCGGTCAAACCGTGCGCAATCGGCCGACGCACGCATGACGGCGTCCTGCGTGTTGTTCCGCGTCGAAAGAAACAATGCCGGCAGCGGGACACGGGCGCCACCGGGCTACAACGCGGGCTCAACCTCCCGCAACGGCGAGTGTCCGGGCGGCAAGCGGCGCAATGCCCACGCATCGCTCGCCGCCACAATCGCGCCCTGCAATGCAGCACCATGACCGAACGCTGCAATTGCCTTTCATAGCCCTTCCTCGAATGATTACTGGTTTGACGAATCATGTTGTTGTCGCAATGCATCTGGAAGCTTAGTCTTCCGACGAACGCATCGACACGTCGCCGACGACCACCCCTCTCAACCCCTCCCGCAACGCCGTAACATTGTCTACACCGTTCAGTTGCTCGAACTTCCGCTGCGCTTCCTGCCAGAGAGGGGCCGCCCTTTCGTGCAGGCGCCGTCCCTCTTCGGTCAGTTCGACAAGGCGGCTTCGACCATCAGTGGGCGAGGGCTTGATCGTGACGAAGCCGTCGCGTTCCAGGAAGCCAACCATTTTCCCCATCGCCGTTCGTTCGATATCGAGCCGTTCGGCAAGGGCATTGACCGGGGTGCTTCCCACCTCGTTTAGGGCGGCCAGGGTGAGGAATTGCGTGATGCGCAGACCCGCGGGCTCGAGATGGCTGTCGTAGAGTCGGGAGATCTGCCTGCTCGCTTTCCTCACGGCGAAGCAGTTGCATTGATCGATTCCAAGCGGCTGGTTGACCGGCAACATCTGTTTCACTCCTGATTTCGGTTAATTGGGCTAACGCTGCGCGCGCGTCGCGCGAAGGTACGGCGGTATGTTTCGATGAAAGCCGGGAGCGACAGCGCTGGCGTACGGCGAACTGCGCACCTCATGTCTCGCTGCTGAAACCGACCGGCGTCATCTCGGTGTTCAAAGCCCTGCAGGCGGTGTGATGTAGCCGGGTATCTCGGCCGCAAGCGTGCTCTTCAGCACCGCTGTCCCCTCGTCGGCCATAACCTCGCTCTTGCCGGCGGCGAGAGCGTCGTAGGTCTGTCGCACAACGTCCTCGGGACTGGCTTTCGGCACGTCAATGCCGTTGGTCAGATCGGTATCCACGAACCCGACGTGCAGGCCCAGAACCTGGATGCCACGCTCGTGCAGGTGAAAGCGAAGCTGGTTTGTGTAACTCCAGGCTGCGGCCTTCGACGCGGCATACGGTGTCAGATAGGGCCGCGGAAGCCACACGATGTCGGAAAGCACGTTGATGATGGCAGCATGCGGCTGGGCCGCCAACATCTGCTCGAAGGCCTGTGTGACGCGCACTACGCCGTAGTAGTTGGTATCGAACATGCGGGTGGATTGCGCTTCCACGTCGGCCGCCAAAGGCCCGTCGATCAGAGCGGCAATGCCAGCGTTGTTGATCAGCAGAGTCGTATCCGCCGCCAGTTTCGCGGCCTCGGCGATCGACGCCGTATCCGTGACATCGATCCTGACCGGCACAATGCCCGGCTCGTCGAAACCGCTCGTGTTGCGCATGCCTGCGTATACTTTCGCCGCGCCGCGCCGACGTGCCTCTCGTGCAAAAGCCAGGCCCAAGCCACGATTGGCACCGGTGATGAAGACGGTAGCGTTCCTGATATCCATGACAAGCTCCTCTTTCAAAAGCCGCATACGGGGGGAGAGTCAACTCCCGCCACTAGCCTGCGGGTGTTTGGTTCAAAGAAAGATGTTTTCCGGCAACTGCTTCGAAAGCGCCTCCCGCAGATGGGTGGCGAGAGTCAGTACAGCGCCAAGCGGGCTCATCCGCACACTGACACGCGGCACCGATCCGTCGGAATTGCGATCGACGACAACGGCCGCGCTCAACTTCTCGCCGCTCGTCAGAACAGCCTCGTATTCAAGAAAAAGCCGCGAGCCGACGGTATGAAGAAACGTGGGCGTCTGTGAGACGTAGAAGGTTCCGACGGCGTCGACGGCGAGGCGGATGTCGTCGCGCCCGATTACGGGACTGCGCAACACTGAGCTGAACAGCTCCGCGTCAGCCGTCAGATCATCGAGAAACGGGTGACGTTCATCTTGGGTGAGTGACATTTTCAAACCTCGATTCGCTTTAAGGACGTGTTCACACGAATGCGGCCCGATTTTTGGCGACGAAATTCTGGACCGAAAGCGGCGGCTTTCCGGTGATCTTCTCGACGGCATCGTTGGTGCCTGAGAAGATGCCGTCGCGGTAGTTCTGCGCGACTTCGACCAGATGCTGCGTGAGGAACGGCGGAAACTTGTAAAGGGTTTCCATCTTGATTCGGAATTCCTCGATAGAAGTCGGCGCGTATTCGATCCGGGCACCGAGAACCTCGCTCATCGCGGCTGCGATCTCAACATGGTTCATCTCGACGGGGCCGTGGAGCGTGTAGGTCTTGCCCTCGTGGCCTTCGGGGTTGGCGAGGACATGGGCGATGACGCGTCCCTGATCATCGGTGGCGATGGGCGCGTGACGGCCGTTGCCAAAGGGAAATTCAATCTTCTTCGTGGCCCAGATCTCCCTTGCAAAATGCGGATAGACGAGCCAATCGGCAAAGAAGGTGGGGCGCAAATGCGTAGTCGCGACACCTGACCAATCAAAGACCTGCTCGGAAACCCAGTGGTCCTGTGCTGCGTGGCTCGCCGACTCCCGGCGTGCGGAAATCTGCGACATGTTGACGATCGACGTGACGCCCGCTTCCTTTGCTGCCTGCGCGAAATAGGCCGCGGCCCCGATGATTCCGGGCGCGATTGGATGAAGGAAATAGGCCGATCGGATTCCTTCCATCGCTGCCCGAATGTCGTTGATGTCGGTGAAGTCCCCGACCGCGATATCGACACCGCGCTGCTTCAGGGCGGCCGCTCGATCGTCATCTGTGCGCACATATGCCCGCACGCGTTTGTCCATCTTGAGCAGTTCGTCAATGGCAATACCTCCGGTCCGTCCGGTCGCACCGCTCACAAGAATCTCAGCCTCGTTCATCGCTTCGCTCCATTTGAAAGTAAGAGCATATGCTCTCTTGAGGCAAGAATAGGAGCATGTGCTCGCACTGTCAAGTTTTTCTGGTTCTTGCGCAGCCCGAGGGACACCACGCTCGATTCGGCTGGCGGCGTTGCTAGCGACGCATCGACGGGCTGCTGCGTAGGTGCCCCGCAATGCGAAGCGCCTGAAGGTGTCGATATCGTCCCTGCTTATCTGAATGGCGAGATGTTCAATATCTACGACCGTTGGGATCGACGAAGCGATTCCCTATGGTGTGACGAGGGCGCTGAGATCAGTAAGGGCCTCGAGATTCCGAACTACCCGCAGATGCGTAGATCCGTACCAAAACCAAACCGCAAATTGTCGTTTGCGCAGGTCAGCGATAAAAATACAAAGGCCGAGATGCGACTGATCAGCTAGATGTGTGAGGGGCGGCTACCGTCTCTGGAGCCGACATTTGAGTGTCCATCCGCGGGCGCGAGCGAACGACTGAAAATGGCCGATCTGGAAGTTCGGCCAGCCCCCGTCAGTCACCAGATCGGCCTCGGCTCGAATTTCTCTTGTCGACCCGGAGCGGTCCTTCGGCTGCGTGATCTGAATGACCGGAGTTTGGGTGCACCTGACGTCGGGTCACTGTCTGGCCTTCCGTCACAGTTCACCTGCCCTAAATTCATGACGGCAGGTCCAGTAATTGCGCGAAATTTGAACCTCGCATCCAGCATGCGTCGCCGGCTCTGGCGACATGTGCCGTCGCGTGTCTGTAAGTGTTATCTCGCGCCCATATTACTGGTAGAAGTTAGAAGGAGATTCCAAATGAAAACCATGACGTGCAAGGAGCTCGGCGGCCAATGTGATCAGGAGTTATCGGCTGAATCATGGGATGAAATGGTAAAAGTCATGACGAAACACGTCATGGAAAAGCATCCGGATGTCGCGAAGGAAATGGAAAAGATGCACAAACAAGATCCGCAGAAGTGGGGGAAAGAAATGAAACCAAAATGGAACGCGGCGCCCGACCTTTGAACGTTCGCCGAGTCTCGAGTGCCCGGTCTGTCTGCGACGGTCCCAACCGATTCCGCTTGTTGTTGCTGAACAGGCGGTTGAGGAACTTGAGCATCATTCGTCCTTTTTCCTGGCCAACTCCATACAGCAGACCGGCAAAACTGGGATGCCGGTTTTTTGTCCTTTTCCAGGCTCAGCGGTCAGCCGTTCGAACGTCTCCGCTCTCTCGATGATGAACGCCTGGAATTGGCCCGGCATCTGCCGATAAGGAACGACCGTTTTCAAACAATGAACGGGTGTAATCTGCGGTCGTATGCACGCCATTTCGCCGACGTCGGCGCTCATTGTTTGGAGAAGCGATGAACATCAGCGCAAACAAGCCTGACACTCCCACCTGTCAACTGGTGCACGCTGGCCCACAGTTCGAGGGGAAGCAAGGGCTGACCTATGCGGTAGGTATCTCAGCTGAAAGTGTGGGATCGAAGCATGTGCATCTTCAGCTGGCAACAATTCCGCCGGCTGCCCGGGCCAAAGCCCATCTCCATGCGGAGCATGAGACGGCCATCTATCAGCTGAGCGGCATCTCGGGATGCTGGTATGGCGAACGATTGGAGCGCCATGCGGTGGTTCGGGCCGGAGATTTCTTCTACATCCCGGCAGGGATGCCGCATGTTCCGTACAACGCGAGCGCGGATGAGCCTTGTGTCGCGGTAATCGCCCGAACCGATCCCAACGAACAGGAAAGCGTCACAATGCGGCCGGATCTTGATGCCTTGCCTGACTGGTCGAGCGTTCTGCCTTCATCGCTCTGATTGAGCTGAGTGACGATGCATCTTGCCGTAGATGCCCATATTTCCGTGCTGCCGGCGCGAGGTCGCCTTCGTTAGCCATGAAAAAATTCAGCCCCGTCGCCAGAGTCGTCGATTCACACCTTCACTTCTACGATCACAAACGAAACCGGCACACATTTCTGGATGAGGTCGACCCCAACTACGAGGCGTTTGTCGGCAATTACGATGCGCTGCCCAGGCGTTACCTGCTGGACGACTATCTTGCCGACAGCGATGGTTATAACGTCGAGGCCGTCGTGTGGCACGAGTTCCTTTCGTCCGACCCCTTCAAGGAGGCGGCTTGGGCGCAACAGGCGGCAGCCCGAAGCGCGATACGTCATGCGCTAGTCGCATTCGTTGACTTCCTCGATCCCGAGTTGGAACGCAAGCTGGAGCAATACAGTGCGCTTTCCAATCTCACATCGGTTCGGGAACATCTTGTTTGGGACGATGACAACCCTTTGAAGCGATTCGCCAAACGGCCAGATTTGCTGACAGATTCAACATGGAGCAAATCGCTGGCTTTATTGGGCAAGTACAACTTCAAGTGTGGGCTCGAAATATTCGCCCATCAAATGCCCGACTTGACTCGCACCATACAAAATCATCCGAATATCGGTTTCACCATCGCATTGATGGGGTGGCCGCTCGACCTGAGCAAAACCGGCTTTGACCGGTGGAAACGGGATCTTGTACAGCTTGCCGGTTGTGAAAACATTTGCGTCGACATCTCTGCGCTGGAATGTATCTTTGGCATGCAGTGGTCCGTTAGTGAGGCAGCCCCCTGGGTGTTGACCGCAATCGACATCTTCGGCGTATCGCGATGCATGTTCGGTAGCCACATGCCTGTTGCGAAGCTGTCAACGGGATTTGCTGAGCTTTACGATAGATTTGCGCAATTGGTCGCTGGCTTCTCAGCCAGCGAAACAGACGAGATATTCTTTGGTGTTGCTGACCGCTGGTTCAATCCAACGTGATCAACGCGATTCGCCCTAGTCGGCCGCGCGCTCCTCTGCAGTCCGTCGGACTGCTCCTATGCAAGTCTGCTAAACGCGACGCAGTGACCGATGGTTCAAGCGAACGGCCAATTTGCATTTGCCCTGACCCAATCCATCGATCCCTTCGATCACGCGCACGAGACTACATCACCACGGGATCGTTTCGTTTTCCCACCGCGTGAACGTTCCTGTCGGGCTGTCCGGGCCCAGCAGTGCTACGCGCACCGCCTCACGAGCGCCCTCCTCGACAGTTTCCGTGCCCGCATATCCGTTGAGGTTCGTCCTTGTAAAGCCCGGCGAGACGGCATTGACCTTGATCCCCTCCGGCTCCAGCTCGATTGCCATGGCGACCGTCAAAGCGTTGAGCGCCGTTTTGGATGCAGGGTAGACGGGGCCGAAGATCGAGCGGTAGGGGAAGGCCGGGTTCGAGTTCGTCGCTAGCGACCCAACGCCGCTCGACACGTTGACGATGCGTGCGCCCGGCGTCTTGCGCAGAAGCGGCAGCATCGCCTGGTAGAAGGCAAGAACGCCGAACACGTTGGTGTCCCACACCGCACGCATTTCATAGATGGACACGTTGCTCGGGCGGGTCGTCTTCGCATATTCCTCGACGGACTGACCGGGAAGCTTTTTCGTATTCGAAATGGCTGCGTTCTGGATAAGCACGTCGAGGCGGCCAAACTCGTTGCCCACGCGCTCCGCTGCGGCAATGATCGAAGCCTGATCCGTCACGTCGAGCTGGAGCGCGTGGGCGTCCGGCCCAACCTCCCTGGCCGCTGCCTCGCCGCGTTCGAGATCGCGCGACCCGACCAGTAAAGTGAAGCCGTGTCCCGCGAGATCCTTTGCAATCTGAAGACCAATTCCTTGATTAGCCCCGGTGACCAGGGCGACGGGTTTGTCCTGCATGGCAATTTCCTTGTCGTAGTGCGCAGTAGCGCGCAGAAATTCAGAGCGGTGGCGCCAGTCGTTCAGCGAGCCTCGGCAGCCCATGCTTCAGCGTCAGCGCCGGCCGGGATGCGCATCGGGGATGACGGGTCGGTCGCCGCGCGCCATACAGCTTCGGCGACGTCCTGTGCCCGGGTGACCGGGGACGACGTGTCCGTCAACCTCGCAAGAACGCTCTTGACGAGATCGGCATAGGCTTCGTGGTCGAAGCCGCGCATGCGGGAACGCGCGTTGTCTCCGAAGCGGGTCTCGGGCGCCCGACCCGGCAGCACCAGGCGCACCCGCACGCCGAACTGCTCGAGCTCCAGCGCAATCGACTCGGTGAACGCGTTCACCGCCGCTTTGCTCGCGCGATACGCGGCGATCAGAGGGATTGCCTTCAGCGTCACGCTCGACGTAACGTTCACGACAACGCCCGCCTTGCGTTGCCGAAACTGCGGCAACACCGCTTGCGTCAATGCGATCGTGCCGATGGTGTTGGTCTCGAAAAGCTCGCGCACCGTCGCGAGTGGAACGAGTTCGCCCGGGGAAGCCGCACCGAAGCCCGCGTTGTTGACGAGAACATCGATCGGGCCTGCAGCCTCGACAGCCTCGCGAATGCTCTCTGGATTCGTGACGTCGAGCGCCAGCACGCGCAAGCGGTCTGAAGGCGGCAGCACGTCGGCACGCGGCGTGCGCATCGTGGCGATGACCTGCCAGTCGCGTGCCAGAAAGAAGCGGGCGGTCTCGAGGCCGAATCCGGAAGAGCAGCCGGTGATCAGAACGGTTTTCATGGAAATTCCTGTGTGTTGGTCTGTGTGTGCCCATACGATAGATCGCCGATGTCGTACTTGCTACAATCAATAATCCGAATTTCATTTGCAGGAGTCCGGCGATGATCGATCCGTTAGCCGAGGTGGTGACGCTGCTGCAGCCGAATGCCCGGTTTTCCAAACTTGTTCACGGCGCCAGCCCGTGGCGCATCAGTCGCTCGGATGCCGGCCAGCCGTTCTATTGCGTGATCCTCGAGGGCGGGTGCCGCCTCGCGATCGACGGACACGAGCCAATCGAACTGCTTCCGGGTGACTTCGTCCTGATTCCTGCGGCGTACGGCGTCGCGATGTCCAGTCTCGAGCTGCCACCGCCGGGCGTCGAAACGGCGGCGCCCATCGCGCTGGGCAACGGTGAATTCAGAATCGGCGCTCCGGGCAGCCCGATCGACTTACGAATGGTGGCGGGCCACTGCAGCTTCGGTTCACCGGATGCGACCCTACTGGTCTCGCTGCTGCCGCAACTCGTGCATGTTCGCGGCGAACAGCGGCTAGCCACGCTCGTACAACTTGTGCGAGAGGAAACGCGCGAGCAGCGGCCCGCGCGCGAGGTCGTGCTTTCACGACTGCTGGAAGTACTGCTGATCGAGGCGCTGCGGTCCACAGCAGGAACGAGCGCGTCACCGGGCCTGGTGCGCGGACTCGCCGACGGCCGCCTCGCCGCCGCGATCCGAGAGATGCACGAACACCCAACGCACGCGTGGACCGTTGCAGAGCTCGCAAAGGAGGCCGCGCTCTCGCGCTCGACTTTTTTCGAGCGCTTCAGCCGCGCGGTCGGCGTCGCGCCGATGGAATACCTGCTCACGTGGCGCATGGCATTGGCGAAGAACCTGCTGCGCCGCAACGAAGGGCGTGTCGCCGAGATTGCGCAGCGCGTTGGCTACAGCTCCGCCAGTACCTTCAGCGTCGCCTTCACGCGGCACGTCGGCCGGCCACCTACCCAGTATGCGCGCGAGGAGCAGGCTGCCGCGAACGGCGCGTAAGACGACGGAAAGAGGTTCCTTCCGGATCTGGACACGCGTGTCCCTGGCTCAATCATGTCCCACGCGTACGTGCTGCGCCATCGCCAGATAGCTCGGTCGGCGGCGGGGTGTTCACTTGTCTCCTTCGCGTTTGACGAGTGGAACGGCGGCAACGGGTCGAAGGACTGAAACCGCTCGCGCGGTAATAGGACGCCGCATCGACTTTGCGGTCTGACAGCCAGAGGACTAGCTTTCATGAGGGAAGCCAAGCCCGAACCTGGGCGCGAGTTTTCCACCCTTTGATGCCCGCGCCTTCTCGAGATTCGAGTTGGCTCCCCGATACGCAGATCGCGAATCGAAACAACATGAAAGCTTCCTGACGCCAATCATTCATACGTGCGTGATTGAATGGTTGGCGCTTGTTGTAATGCAACCTCCGCGTGGCCCCCTGTTGTCAGATCGGATCAGCGTTGTGAAGCAGGTTAGATAAGCCGTCCCGGCACCGCGATTATCTTTGGGTAACACTACTGGGAGCCACACAATGCTTTGGCGTCGGATTACCGTTATCTCGCTCACGGCTGTCGCTCTTGCGACGACGGCTGCATGGAGCGCCAGCGAAGACCACGACGGGGACCAGCATGGCTCCCGGCGGGATGAAGTCCATACAGCCACACCCATCAAGCATCTGGTAGTGATCTATGGGGAGAACGTGTCGTTCGATCACTACTTCGCGACCTACCCGCATGCGGCAAATCCGTCTGGAGAGCCTGCGTTTGCAGCGCAAGCCGGCACGCCAGAGGTGAACGGCTTATCGGGCACGTTGTTGACGGCCAACCCGAACTATACGAACGCCGCCAATGGCGCGGGCGCGGCCAACCCGTTCCGTCTCGATCGCACGCAGGCGGCCACAGCCGACCAGAACCATGCGTACACGGCTGAGCAGCAGGCATACGACAACGGCAAGGTCGACCTCTTTCCGAAATACACGGGCAACGGCACCACAGGCGGCGCCGGTGCGTTCGGCACGGCCGGCCAGGTGATGGGTTACTACGACGGCAATACGGTCACGGCGCTCTGGAACTACGCGCAGAACTTCGCGATGAGCGATAACGCCTATACAGCGACATACGGTCCGTCGACGCCAGGTGCGCTCGAAGTCGTCTCGGGACAAACCAACGGCATGAAAGTCGTCCTGACGTCGAAGCAGCCCTCGACGGCCGGCTCGTATTACGTCAACGACGGCCAAGGCGGATTCACGATGATCAACGACGTCGATCCCGCCAACGACCTGTGCTCGAGTACCACCGATACCGCGCAGATGACTGGTAAGAACATCGGCGACCTGCTCAACGCGCGCAACATTTCGTGGGGCGGCTTCATGGGTGGCTTCAATCTGTCCACCACGAACAGCAACGGAACGACAGGATGCAAACGCAGCACGACGTCGCAAGTGGTCGGCGCCGCCACGGCCGACTACATTCCGCACCACAACTGGTTCCAGTACTACGCGTCGACGTCAAACCCCCAGCATTTGCGGCCCAGTTCGGTGTCGGCCATTGGGCATACCTACGGGGCACATCGCTCGAGCGTCGATCCCGCGAATCACCAGTACGATATCGACGATTTCTATCGTGCTGTTCAAGCTGGCAATTTCCCTGCGGTGAGCTTCCTGAAGGCGCCTGCCTATGAGGACGGTCACGCCGGGTACTCGGACCCGCTTGACGAGCAGGCGTTCGTTACGAAGGTCGTCAACTTCCTGCAACAGCAACCGGATTGGCGTGACACGGCCGTTATCCTGGCATGGGATGACTCCGACGGCTGGTACGACCACGCATACGCGCTGCCGACGAGCGCTTCGTTCGACTCAGTCGCGGATCAGTTGACCGGCCCAGGAATTTGCGGCTCGGGCACCGGACCCGACGGGTTGAATGGCAAACCGGTGAACGGCCGGTGCGGTCCCGGTACTCGCATTCCGTTTGTTGTGATTTCGCCATGGGCGAAACAGAACTACGTCGACCATACGCCGATCGATCAGTCGTCAGTAGTGCGTTTCATCGAAGACAACTGGCTTGATGGCAACCGGATCGGAGGCGGCTCGTTCGACGCGAAGGCGGGCAGCATCACGGGTATGTTCGATTTCAACCGCCGCCACGATGAGCACCGGGAGAGCAAGCTCTACCTCGATCCGACCTCTGGCTTGCCCGTCAAGACGCCTCCATCCATCTGACACGTAACGCTTATCCTTCCGAGGATGAATGTCTTGCGCCGCAGCCCGCTATCGCGGGCTGCTTCATTTTCTTCCGTATGAATCGCCAATGAGTTGCCCTTTCAACAGCGCCTCGAGCCAGTCGGCGAACACCTGAACTCTGCGCGATAAATGCTGCCGGTGCGGATAGAGCAAGGTCATCGGCATCGGCGCAGCCCGGTATTCGGGCATCACCTCGATCAGTTCGCCGGCGCGCAGATGCTGCTGCACATCGTAGGCAGGAATCTGGATCAAACCGAGTCCCGCAAGGCAGCACGCGATATACGCCTCGGCGCTGTTGACGCTCACGCGGCCTTGCGTGGTCAACGTCCTCACGGTTTCGCCATCGAGCCATTCCCATGGCGCGATACGTCCACTCGATGGCGACGCATAGTGAACGGCCTGGTGGCTCGCCAGATCGCCGGGCGTACGAGGCGTACCGCGCTGAGACAAATAGAGTGGGCTCGCAACATTGATCAACGGCAGATTGCCGATGGGCCGCGCAATCGTGCCGGAATCTTGCAGCTTGCCAACGCGAAGCGCGCAATCGACGCGCTCTTCGACAAGGTCGATCGCCCGATCGGTCAGGCCGAGCTCGATATCGATGTTCGGAAACGCGACGAGGAACTCCGGCAGCGCGGGGGCGATGATCAGCCGGCCGATACGGCCCGGCACGTCGACGCGCAGCACGCCGCTCGGTCCTACCGATGTCTGCCGGAACAGGTTCTCGGTCTCCTCGACATCGGCGATCAGACGCAGGCAGCGCTCATAGAGCGCGGCGCCGTCCTGAGTCGGCGACACCTTACGCGTTGTCCGGTGCAGCAGCCGGGCGCCGATCCGCCCTTCCAGCTCCTGAATCGCCGCGGATACCGACGAGCGAGGCAGGCCGAGCGTGTCCGCCGCGCGCGTGAAATTCGCGCATTCGACAACGCGTGCAAACACGCGAAACAGGTCAATACGATCCACGGGCCCCTTTTCCACTGTTCGACTTTTCTGACCAGTGATGTCAGAAACAGTAGGTTTAAATGATTTTCCTGGAATATATCATCCAGCAGGGTGAGAGGCTGCATCGGGCGGCTTCGGTACTGGGGATGGACCATGGCAAACCACAGCATCAAAGGCAAAACCGTCGTGATTGCGGGCGGGGCGAAGAATCTCGGTGGACTGATTGCGCGGGATCTCGCGGCACAGGGCGCCAAGGCAGTGGCGATCCACTACAACAGCGCGAGCTCGAAAGCTTCGGCAGACGAGACACTGGCCGCGATCGAAGCAGCGGGCGCGAAGGCGGTCGCATTCCAGGCCGACCTGACATCGGCCGGCGCGATTGAGAAGCTGTTCGCGGATGTCGTCGCTGCCGTCGGCCGCCCCGATATTGCGATCAATACGGTGGGCAAGGTGTTGAAGAAACCATTCGTGGACATCACCGAGGCTGAGTACGATGAAATGACGGCGGTCAATTCCAAGTCTGCGTTCTTCTTCCTTAAAGAAGCCGGCAAGCACGTCAATGACAACGGCAAGATCGTGACGCTCGTCACGTCGCTGCTTGGCGCGTTCACGCCGTTTTACGCGGCCTATGCAGGCACCAAGGCGCCGGTCGAACATTTCACGCGCGCGGCGGCCAAGGAATTCGGCGCGCGGGGCATCTCGGTGACAGCCATCGGACCCGGACCCATGGACACGCCGTTCTTCTATCCCGCCGAAGGCGCGGACGCGGTGGCTTATCACAAGACCGCCGCCGCACTTTCACCGTTCTCCACGACTGGGCTGACCGATCCTGGGGATGTGGTGCCCTTCGTCCGCCATCTGGTCAGCGATGGGTGGTGGATTACGGGGCAGACCATCCTGATCAACGGCGGTTATACGACCAAATAAGCAACCAGATAAGCGGCCAGGTAAGGGACCAGGTTCATGACTTACGGAACGACCAAAAGCTCAGAGCCGCCTTAGGCCGGGAGCGCAGCAGCAGATAGAAGGCGGCAACGTGCGTAATCATCAGCAGAGGCACGTAGATGATCGGAATCGCGTACGTAGTGCCAAATTCTCCTGCACGCGCAGGAAGATCGGCCTGGATAGCGTGGAAGTAGTCGACGATGAGGTCGGTCGTTCCCACGAGATTGAAGGCCACGACGAATAACCAGAAGAGCGGCCGTCTTCCTGCTGCGAGTAGCGCCAGCATCGCCAGAACGCCCGTTGCGAAGTCACCGTATGCGGCGAACGCGGCGAAGCTGGCAGGCAGATCGGGACTGACGACGCCCGGCAGAATGAAGACCAGCCCGAAGAAACGGAAGCTATGCAAGGTGGCGATGGCGCGTTGCGCTTCGAATAGATCCATCGACTTGAGCCTGGGCCAGACGTATACGCGAAAGCAAAGCAGCCAGGCGACATAGCCCAGTACAAGCTGCGTTTGGAAGATAAGTTCCGGTGACATGTTGCCTCCAGTCAGGTGTTGTCGGGCGCGTTGAAGGATAGGAAGGAGATCAGCGGTTCTACAGGTGAATTCAGGGCTTCGTGGATGCGGCCTCGAACACCGCGGTGAGAATGCCGAGTCGGCCGTCCAGGAGATTTCGCGCCAGGTTGGTGAACAGCTCTGCGAAGTCCGGCCCCATCACCACGCCGAGATTTGGCGAGGGCGGCGGGCCTGACGCGCCCTGTTGGGTGATCCAGGCCCTGGCGGCCTCGGTGTCGTTTTGACATGCCAGCGTGTGGAAACCTGCTTGTTCGATCGCTTCGCGCGTCGCATCGGCCGTCAGAAGAAAGCTTGTTGTCGGCGTTCGCGCCCAGGGAACGGGGTAGTACGGTTCGCTGCCGTTTGCGACGACGTCGAACGTCGCAAACCTGCCGCATGGCTTCAGCACGCGTTCGATCTCGCGGTAAAGACGCGCGCGCTCGGAGATGTTCATCGCCACGTGCTGCAGCAATACGGCGTCGAAACGGCGGCCTTCGAAGGGAAGTTCCAGCGCGCTGGCGGTATGGAACGAAACCTGTTCGCGCTGCCCTGTGCGCCGGGTGAGATAGCGTGCGGCATCCACGAATGGTTCGCTGAGGTCGATGCCCGTCACCCGGCAGCCATAGGATGCAGCCAGAAAACGGGCCGGCCCGCCAATGCCCGAACCGACGTCCAGCACCGACATATCGGCGGTGATCCCGGCCAAGTTGGCAAGCTCGGTGGTGGCAGCAAGACCACGTGTGTGAAACTGGTCGAGGGCACCCAGTTGCTGCGGTGTGAGCCGCTGATCTTCCGGCCCAAAGACCGTGAGCGCCATCTTCAGCCGCTCGGTCAGGCCGGTCGCGCGATAGTGATCTCGCACGCCATCAAGTGCATCAGTCATTGCAGAGTTCCTCCACGGTCTTAGCGGATTGTTCAGGGCTTGCGAGTCGACATCGGCATGCCCCCTCGTCTGCAGGCGTAGGTGTACCATGGCCTCTCGCGAGCGACTATTCATCACAATGTTGACGGGCTATGAAGCAGAACTTCACAGTCAGGCAAGGCGCGCTCGATGGCGTGGAGGTGTTCCTGAGCGTTGCCCAGCATCGCAGTTTTCGCCGGGCAGCCGCGGAACTCGGAGTGACACCGTCCGCCGTCAGCCAGACGGTGCGTGTACTTGAGGCGCGCATTGGCGCAGCGCTCTTCATACGCACCACGCGTAGCGTCGGCCTCACCGAAGCGGGCGAACGGTTTCTTTCGCACGCAAAGCCTGCCTTCGACGAGCTTGTCGCCGCTAGCGAGGTTGCGCGCGGAATGGGTCAACGGCCCGCCGGGTTGTTGCGTCTTTCGGTGCCGCGTGCCGTGGTGCCGATCCTGTTGGAACCACTTGTCGCATCCTTCTGCCAGGCTTATCCCGAAGTCGAAGTGGAGATCGCCACCAGCAAGGAGCTGATCGATCTTGCAGAGGAAGGGTTCGACGCCGGTATCCGACTCGGTCAGTTCGTCGACGCCGACATGGTCGCCGTACCGCTGACGCCACCGTTTCGTCTCATCGTCGTGGGTAGCCCCGCTTACTTCGCAGCGCGCAGCCGCCCCAGGCACACGGACGATCTGCGCCAGCACGCATGCTTGCGGTGGCGACGATCCAGCGGCGCGCTCGCGCTATGGTCATTCAACGACAACGGCCACGCGATCGAGATCGCCGTATCCGGCCCTCTTATAGCCAACGATTTTTCCACCATGCTTGGCGCGGCAGTCGAAGGTATGGGCCTTGCCCAGCTACCTGAGCCGATGGCCGCTGAAGGATTGAGAACGGGAAAACTGGTGCACGTGCTGGAGCCGTTCGCGCCGGTGATGCCGGGGGTGTTTCTCTACTATCCAGGCCGCCGGCAGATGACACCGAAGCTGCGCGCCTTCATTGATCATGTGAAGAGCCGCCCGGCAGGCCAAAGCGACGTCACATCAGATCCCGGCCTTCCCTCGTCGACGTAGCTACGGCGATGCATCCGTTCAACGCGTGACATCCGTTACGTCTTTGCGACGCGCTTGCCCTTAGCGGTCGATTCGTTGTTCGCAAACAGTTCGGTAAGCCAATCGATGAACACGCGAGCTTTCGCGCTCAGGTGCCGATTGGGCTGATAGGCAACAAAAACAGGAACGGGATCCGATACCCAGTCGCTCAGAACTGCTTCGAGTGCGCCGCTTTGAAGGTGTGCTGTGGCGGAAAACGTCAGCGCATGGACGACACCGAGACCCGCGAGGCCAATGGTCAAACACGCCATGATGTCGTTGGCGGTCAGTCCGCGCCGATTCTGCACTTCCACACGTTCACGATCTTTCGTCACCACGATCGGAAAGGGGCGATTGGTTCGCGAGGCAATGGTTCGAATGACGACGTGACCATGCTCGAGGTCAGATGGATGCGAAGGCCGTCCGTGCCTGTCCCAGTACGCTGGCGTCGCGCACAGGATTTGTTTAACGGCGCCAATCTGCCGCGCGACGAGTGATTGATCGAAGATTTCCCCCGCGCGCACGACGCAGTCGACGTTCTCTGCAATGAGGTCGACCGGACGATCGCTGATTCCGAACTCGATCTCGATGTCCGGATAACGCTCGACGAACGCCGGTAACGCGGGAAGTATCACCGAAAGAGCTAATGGCACAGGTAGATCGACACGCAAGCGTCCTCGCGGGTTGGTCTTCGCGCGCGACATCGTGCCCTCGAGCTCCGCGAGATCGCTCATCAACTGCAGCGCGCGCTCGTAGTACGCGGCGCCGTCCGCTGTTGTCGAGACCTTGCGCGTCGTGCGGTTGAGCAGCTTTGTGCCCAGTTCGACTTCGAGCGACGCGATCAGACGGCTGACGGCCGTCTTCGGTAAGTCGAGCACCTGCGCAGCCTTGGTGAAGGTGCCGCTTTCGACCACTCGAATGAACGCCTGCATGGCGTGAAACTTGTCCACGGTACGACTCCTCGCTGTCCTATCCCCGCCTGCCTGATTGTTTCACTGAAGAAACAATGTGGAATCGTAGCAGCGATTTATCCGCCTGCGCGTTCTCGGTATCGTTCACCCATCGCCACACGAACTTCAACGGCGCCTCGAACGGACCAGATCGTTCGACCTGCTTTCGCAGCTGCGCCGAAGTTCATCTTGAACAGGGAAATATTCATGTCTATCGCTAGAGAAACGCATGCCTCGGACCGCCCAAAGGCGGTGGTTATCGGAGTCGGGCCGGAGCAAGGGCTCGGCGCGGGCCTGTCTCGTCGATTCGCCGCCGAGGGGCGTCATGTCGTCATCGCGGGACGCACCGAAGCGAAAATCAAACGGGTGCGCGAAAGCATCGTCGAGGCAGGCGGCTCGGCAAGCACAGTCGTCATGGACGTGACGAACGAAGCGGATGTGATCCGCTTGTTCGACGTCGCCATGCGAGCAGACGAGCGTGGCGGCAGTGCCGACCTCATTGCCTACAACGCAGGCAACAACCAGCCTCTGGATCTGCGGACGATGGAAGCGGACGTCTTCGAATCGTTCTGGCGGCTCAACTGTTTTGGCGGCTTTCTCGTGGGTCGCGAAGCCGCACGGCGCTTTGTACCCCTGGGCCGAGGGTCGATTCTTTTCAGCGGGGCGACGGGTGCACTTCGAGGCTTACCAAACTTCGCCCACTTCGCGTCAAGCAAGGCCGGCTTGCGCATGCTCGCTCAAAGCATGGCGCGCGAATTCGGCCCGCTCGGGCTGCACGTTGCCCATGTCGTGATCGACGGCGGCATCGATGGAGAACGCGTGCATACGCGCTTCACTGAGCATGTCCAACAGAAAGGCCCCGATGGACTGCTCGATATCGACGCCATCGCCGATGCCTTCTGGTCGCTTCACCGCCAGCACCGTTCCGCGTGGACGCACGAACTCGATCTGCGCCCCTTCAAAGAAGCGTTCTAAACGAGCGCGAACCCCAACGCAGTCCATTTCGAGGAGTCAATGATGAAACTTATCGGTCCATGGTTTTCCGGCTATACCCGCCGGGTCGGCATCACACTAAAGCTGCTCGGCATGCCGTTCGAGCATCTCCCCTATCACGCCTATGAGCAGCAGGATCTTATCCGCCCGTACAGCCCGATGGTGAAGGTGCCGGCGCTCGCGCTCGACGACGGCACGGTTCTCTACGACAGCACAGCCATCATCGAATATCTGCACGAAGAAGTCGGCGCAGAACGCGCATTGCTCGTACCCTCCGGCGTGAATCGGCGCGACGCCTTGCAGTTCATTGGTATCGCATCCGCGATCTATGGAAAGCTCAGCGATATGTATGACGAGTCGATCCGTCCGCCCGAGCATCAGATCGCCACGATCGTCGCATCGCTGCGCGAGCAGGCGTTGGCGGGATTTCAGATGCTCGAGTCGAGAGCCGGTAATGGCTGGCTGGTGGGCGATGCCCTGTCTCAAGCCGATGTGATAGTCGTGATTACCTGGCAATGCGCATCATTGGCGTTAATGCCCGACGTCGTGCATCCGGCTGCTTTTCCCAAGCTTGCCCGATTGGCCGCGCGCGCGATGGAGATAGACGCGTTCTCCAGTACGCTGCCTTTCAAGGGATAGGGACTACTCGCGCGGCCTCAGCCGCGCGTGCTATTTCTTTTGCTGCCCCCTGCTTTGCGGACAGGCGTTGTCGTGTCCGCAAACAGATCGACCACGACCTCGCGCAGCCAGCGATTGCCCTCGTCGTGCTGGACTCGTGTGTGCCAGAGCAGATGGATCGGCGCGGCGGGCAGCGTCATGGGCAACGCGCGCAGGCTGAGCGAGAAAGGCGTTGCCAGTTGCAGGGCAAGCCGCTCCGGCACCGTGGCGATCAGATCGGTGCGTTGCAGGATGTAGCCCACGCTCATGAAGTGCGGCACCGTCAGCCGCACCTGGCGCCGTACGCCGCGCCGTTTCAGCCATTCGTCCACCTGCCCGTGCCCCGTGCCAGCCGCCACGACCACGAGATGCTCAGCTTCGCGCCATGCAGCGAGCGTGAGCGGCGCGTCCTCGAGCGGATGGCCGCGCCTGAACAGGCACACATAGCGCTGATCGAACAGGCGGCGCTGATAGAAACCACCCTTGAGTTGCGGCAGCAAGCCAATGGCCAGATCGACCCGGCCGTCGGCCATCTCGTTGCTCAGATTGACGCTTGTATCGCGCACGGTATTGAGTGCGACGCCCGGCGCGACACGCGACAGTCGTTCGAGCAGCGCGGGCAGAAAAACGACTTCGCCGATATCGGTCATGCCGATCGTCATGGTGCGCATCGCGCGCTGCGGATCGAAACCCGTCACCGGATTGAGTGCGGCGTGCAGCGTGGCGAGCGCCTGCGAGACCGGTTCCGCCAGACGCAGCGCGAACGGCGTGGGCACCACGCCGCCCGGCCCGCGCACGAACAAGGGATCGCCAAGCCGGCGGCGCAGCTTGGCGAGCGCGTTGCTGACGCCGGGCTGGCTCATGTTCATCTGCTCGGCGACGGTCGCCACGCGCCGCTCCTGCATCAGCCGCTGGAAGAGCAGCAGCAGATTGAGGTCGATTTCGCTCAGTTCCATAACTCACGCACGTCCAGGTCTCATTCAATCCAGTGATGAAGCAGATTCATTTCATCTTATTGAGGAATGAAGGTCTAGTGCTGAAAATACTGACACGGCACCCGCATTCGCCATGGCATCCGGAAATGCCATGGCGGCCCACACCATAAATCTGGATATCGGAGACACAGTCATGAAGCAGATGGATCTAAAGATTGCGATCGTCGGCGCCGGCGTCGGCGGCCTTACGCTTGCGCTCGCGCTGCGCGAGCGCGGAATCGATGCGCAACTCTACGAGCAGACCGACGAGCTGCGCGAAGTGGGCGCGGCCGTCGCGCTCTCGGCCAACGCGACGCGCTTCTACGAACGCATGGGATTGCGTGCGGACTTCGAGAAGGTGTGCGCGGAGGTGCCGGGCCTCGTCTATCGCGACGGACGCAGCGGCGCGGTCATCGGTCATCATCGTGGCACGCCCAGCTCTCGCGAGCTGTTCGGCGGCTCGTACTGGGGCATTCATCGTGCTGATCTGCAGGCTGTGCTGTCGAGAGCTGTCGGCCTTGAGCGCATCAAGCTCAGCCATCGGCTGGTCGATCTCGTGCAGCACCCGGATCGCGTGAGTCTGGCGTTCGATAACGGTCAGCATGTCGACGCCGACCTCGTGATCGGCGCCGACGGGGCGCGCTCGATCACGCGACGCTGGATGCTTGGCTATGACGACGCACTGTATTCGGGTTGCTCGGGCTTTCGCGGCGTGGTGCCGGCTGAACGCATGGACCTGCTGCCCGATCCCGAGACCATCCAGTTCTGGGTCGGACCCGGCGGCCATCTGCTGCACTATCCCATCGGCGACAAAGGCGACCAGAATTTCCTGCTGGTCGAGCGTCATCCATCGCCGTGGCCGTCACGCGAGTGGGTCATGCCCGCCAGCGAAGGCGAACAACTGCGCCTCTTCAAGGACTGGCATCCGGCCGTCGTGCAGATGATTACGGCAGTGCCAATCAGTCAGCGTTGGGGATTGTTCCACCGTCCTCCGCTCGGCCGTTGGAGCAAAGGCCGCGTGACGCTGATCGGCGATGCCGCGCATGCGCTTGTGCCGCATCACGGCCAGGGCGCTAATCAGTCGATTGAAGATGCCGTGGTGCTGGCCGCTCAATTGGGCTCTGCGGGTCCAGGCAATTGGCGCGAGGCGCAGGAAGCCTACGAGCGCTTGCGCCGGGGCCGCACGCGCAAGGTGCAGTACGCGTCGATCACCACGGCGGATGTGCTGCATTTGCCCGACGGGCCGGCCGCGCAGGCCCGCAACGCCCGCCTCGGCGCGCGCGACAGCGTGCTGAACCACCTGGACTGGATTCACGATTTCGATGCGCTCACAGAAGAGCCGAGTGAACGGCAGGGTGGCACCTGGCTTTGAGCAAGCGCTGCTTAAGCGGTCCTGAGAGCGATCCTAGCTGTGCGCGCGGCCCCCCTTGCCCACTGCACCGGCATGACGGGCAGGATCACCGTGCGGAGTAGCGCGCTCCGCACTATCCGCCTCCTCATAGCTTGCGAACAACTGGCACACAGCCCGCGGCTCGAGACAGCCATGCAGCAGCTCGCGGAATCGGTGATCGCAAAAGCGCTGCGCGACATCGGCCAGCAGCCGCAGATGCGTGCTGTTCGCCCATTCCGGGACGAGCAGCACGACCACGTCGCTCACCGGCTTGCCGTCTGGAGCATCGAACGGAATCGGCGCCACGGGCCGGACGTAAAATGCCATGGCCTGGCGCAGCGTTCGTATTTGACCGTGCGGAACGGCAATACCCTGACCGAGGCCAGTCGAGCCTAGCGCCTCACGTGCAGTGAGCCCCGCAGTCACGGACGTTGCCGGTAGTCCATAGTGCTGTTCGAAGAAACGGCCGAACTGGGCAAACAGTGTTTCCCGATCAGCCACGTTCAGACCAAGCAGAACATGATGTGGCGAAAGCAGTTGCGCAAGGGTGTCACCTTTTTCGGCTGCTTCAGCGCCATCGGCGGGCGAGTCGGCGCGCGGCAGCGGCCCGCCATCCATCAAATCCCGCCAGGCCTCCGTGGGCGCATCGGGAATTTCAAGCAGTTGCCCCACCTCGGCGGCCGGCGCCAGATGCGCGAGGCGTTGCATTGCGCTGTTGACTGCCTCCTTGGGCAAGTAGAGCGATAGGCGCACGCGGCCCGTTCCGTGCAGCGGCGCAACGCGAATGGTCCATTGCTGATCGCCGCAATCGCGGATCAGCGCCTGGCGCAACGGCGTGGCGTGTTGGGCGTCCAGGGTGACGCGCATCATCACATTGCGGCCGGGTGCGGCCCGCGACCGGCCATGGGGCAGCGTTTTACTCAGTCCGAGAAGAGTCCGTAGACCAACCAGCGCGCGAGTCATAGCGGCTCCTATGCGTTATCTGCTATCAGGTTAGCCGGATCGCCATTAACTTGGCGTAAAAATCACTGGGTGAAATTAGTCGTCGAGATGAACCGAATACAAATCGACTAACCAGTCGATGAAAATGTCGACCCGTTTTGGCCTGGTTCGATTGGGCATATACACAATGGACACAGGGCGAGGATCTAACGGATAGCCTCTCAGAACCTTGCTCAATCGGCCGGCACGCACATGAGCGTCGAGTATAAAGGTGCTGCCCTGTATCAATCCGAGACCCGCAAGCCCGCATCAACACCCTCCAGTACGGAGGGCTTCCGCATTGACACGTCAGTCGACCGCTGCGTGTTTCAGGGCACCGCCAACCCGTGTTCCGGGCTTCACATAGCTGCCAAGCGACAGCAGCAGAACGCCGGAGGCAAGCAGCAGAAACGGCGCGGCTTGCAGCGGTAGTCCATAGTTGTGCCGCAAGTCGAAATACCGCCCGACTGCGATCGGTCCAAGCACGGCGCCAAATGCGTAGCCCGAAAACGCGATCCCGTAAAACAGGCCGAAGCGTTTCAGACCGATATACGAGCGAACCATATACGAGAGAAGGTCGCCCTCTGCGCCGACTGCAAGCCCGACGAGCACCGAGGCACACAGTGCGCTGGGGTAGCTGTCGAACTGCTTTAGCAGAACAAATCCGGTAGCGCCGGCCGCGAAGAAGAGGCAAGCGACAATCGGTGCATGCACACGATCCACCAGTATGCCGGACACAAGGCGGCCGATGAGAATGCCGAATCCTACGAGCGAGGCACTGCGCGCCGCATCGTGAGCCGATATGCCGCGATCGATCAGAAGAGCAGGAAGATGAGGGCCAAGCGACAGTACCGCCGTCGAGGCAAGAAACGCCGAGAGAAAGATCACGGCAATGCGCAACAGCTTCGTACCGGCGTGGGGTGAGGCATCGCCGACATTCACGTCCCTGGCGTGCTCGCGCGTTGTCGTGCCGGACCCCTTCTTCTCCTTCGTCAGCGCGAACGCCATCAGTGCGCCCATGAGCGACATGCCCGCGAGCACCTGATACGCACCACGCCAGCCAATGCCGGTGATGAGGAACTGCGACAGGGCAGGCATCACGATGGTCCCGATCCCTAGTCCGACCATTGCGAGGCCAATGGCAAGGCCCAGCCGCCGATCAAACCACTGCGGCAATATCGCGAGATAGCCGAGAACGGAGGTCGCGGCGCCCGACATGCCGATCACGAGCGAGAGCACGATCCACCAGACCGGATGCCCGTCCTGCAAGCCCATGCACGCAAGTGCCAGCGCGAAGACGAACGCTGATGCCAACACCACACGCCTCACGCCGAAGCGGTCCATCAGGGTGCCCACGAGAGGACTGACGATTGCAAGTCCGAGCATGGATGCCGCGTAAGACTCTGCTGCCTGGGCACGTCCCCAGTGAAAATCACGCACAACGGCTGGTATGAACACGCCGTTGGTCGAAATGAAGATGGCGGCAAAGCCGAACGCCATGCCGAGCGCGACGCCAATCACGGTCACGATATATATCTGCCGCCCGCCTGCTTCCGTTGCGTGCTGTGTCATTGTCTGTCTCCACGTAGTTCTTGTCTGGACGCGTGTCTTGCGCACGCGCCGCTCCGTGACGCATGAAAGCCCGCTGTCATCGCCGGGATAAACGCCCGCGCCCGGCAATGCGATGGTTCATTTCTGCGCTTCTTTGAATTCGGGTGTGATTCGGGCGTGCCGGCTAAGAACGGCACGCAAAGAAGGGGGGATGTCCGTCGCCACGCGCACATCGGTGCGCACGCAAATGGGGGAAAAACGTGCGTCGAAAACCGGTTCGGCATTCAGCGTGCAAGCGTGACAGTGGATGTCGTACGAGCGCCTGCGGATCTCGCCGATCCAACATTCGATATCGATCTCGTCGCCCGGCCAAAGCGTCTTGATGAAGTCGAGCGACATGCCCCGGCAAGGCGTGCCCACCCCGTGTGCCTGTCCAAGCGACTTGCCGGCACGACCCGCCATGTGGTCGCTGAACAGGCTGACGGCTGAGAGCACATACGTCGAGAACTGGCCGGTATAGACAACGCCCGCGGGATCGCAATCGCTCCAGCGTACGGTCCGCCGGATCACAAAGGGCTCATCGCTCAACACGTATTCGCTGCTGTGGATCATGGCAGGCGCTCCACCTCAACCGCGACGCCGGCGTTTTCCAGCTCCTTGAACAGTTCGGGGTACTGGTCGCGAAGCCTCAATCCATCCACACGTCCCGTCCGTGTCATGAACTGATAGATGAATTCGTGCGGACAATAGCCGTCCATCCACTCGCGAATGCGTTCATACCACTCGAACGATGCCTTGGACGCCTCGATCAACGAGCGCTTGCGAGGTTCTCGCAGATCGACATATGACGCCAGCGCTGAGGTGACATTGTCGGGATGGAGCGCAATTCCCTCGGCGAGTGCGATGGCGTCTTCCATCGCGATGCGCGTGCCCGAGCCTATTGAGAAATGCGCACTCGCGAGTGCGTCGCCGATCAGCACCCGGTTGCCCGCGTGCCAGTTCGCGTTGCGTATCACCGGAAACTGGCGCCAGTTGGAATTGTTCGAGATAAGCGGATCGCCTGATAGTTCGTTTGCAAATACTTCCTCGAACAGCGCTTTGCGGGCATCGTCGGTCATCGCCTGCATGCCGAGATCGATCCATGTGCGGTGATCGCACTCGGCGACGAACGTGCTCATCGAATCCGAATACGGGTAGTAGTGCGCGACGAAGTATCCGCCGGCATGTTTGTGGAATATCAGCGCCGGACACTCGAACGCACGACCCACGCCGTACCACGCAAAGTGATTCGCGAGCGAATAGCGGGAAGTCCCGAAACTTTCCTCAGCGACGCTTCGCACGCGTGAGTTCACACCATCGGCACCGACGATCAGATCGCCGTCCAGTGCGTCGATATCATCGACTCGCGAACAGTACTCGATCTCGATTCCGAGCTCTTCCACGTATCGCTGCAAGACCGACAGCAAGGCGATGCGAGGGATGGCGCCGCCGCCCTGCCCGGGACGTTGCACGGTGATCGGCGTCTCGCTCGATACGATTGTCTGGCGCGCGCTGAACGTCATCTCGGCGACCAGGTCGGCGCAGACATCCGGGGCCGCGTCGTTGAGCTTTGCCAGCCCTGCGTCGGCCAGTACCACACCGAAGCCGAAGGTCGCCTCACGCGGGTTCTGTTCGTAGATGCGCAACTGCGCGTCGGGCACTTTGCGCGCGACAAGAATGGCAAGGAACAGGCCCGCCGGGCCTCCGCCCACGATATCGATTTTCATGGCCGCTCCGACGGTTCGATGACCAGTAGGTCAGCATCGAAACGCTCGATGTGCCCGCGTAAGCCCCCGGTCAACGCGCCGTACCAGACGGCCGGCTTGAAACCGAGTTCCTTGCGCGAGAATTGCAAGGTGGGATTGCCATCGATGCGGATGTAATTGCCGTCGACTGCCGACGTCCGGTATCTCGCGTCTTTGGACGCGACATCGACAAGCGGGCGAAACTCAGGCACGTCGAGCACAAAAATCGACGCGACATCTGTCGCCGCGGCCGATGCGTCGAGCGCGCCGCCCTTCCGTTGCCATACTGCATCGATCGAAGGGAACGCTTCGCCTGTTGCAGCTGCACGCTCCTGATCGATCGCGGCTTCGATCGTACGGGTTGCGTCATTGGCGTCGGCCGAGTCGAACGGCCGGGTTTGGTACGTGATTTCGATCGGATAACCGTTGGGATCGTTGAAGTAGATCGATTCGATCACTTCATGACGCACCTGATACCGCAGCGGTATGCCGACGGCCTCGACCCGGTCGCGCCAAGCCTTCAATTCCGCATCATCCTTGACCTGCCATGCCGTGTGCGTCGCACGGCTCTGATAGTGCTCGGACGGTTCGAGATGTGCAGGTTGCTCGGTGCCGATGTAGTAGAAGAACGCAATCGTGCTGCCGTTACCGCTATCGAAAAAGAAGTGCAGAAAGTCGGCGTGATCCACCGGCCCCCAGCCTCGTGCCGAGATGGCATGCAACAACGGAAGGCCGAGCAGGTCGCGATAGAAATGCACGGTCTCTTCGAGCTTCCAGGTAGGACGAGCAGTGTGATGGACGCCGCGCAGCACCGGTTGCGCAAGACTATTCAAAGAACTTTGGGTCATGACATTTATCCGTTGGAAACGTTGCTGGCGGACTGTTCGGCCTGAAGCCGCTCAATCAGTCCGTTACGAAGCAGCACTTTGCTGAGCTTTCCGGATGCGGTGACCGGAAACTCAGAAACGTTCTCGATGCGCTCGGGCCACTTGAACTTTGCGACGCCTTCCTGTTCCAGGAAGGCTGTGAGCGCGGACAACCCGATCGTGGCGCCCGTCAGGCGCGGCACGACGAACGCACAGACGCGCTCGCCGTACACCGGGTCAGGCATGCCGACCACGGCCGAGGCCAGCACAGCAGGGTGCCGGTTGATCAGGTTCTCGAGTTCTTCGGCGTTGATCTTCTCGCCGCCGCGATCGACCACGTCCTTGGTGCGGCCGCGGAAGAAGAAGTAGCGCTGGCCGTCTATGACCTCGGCCTTCATCAGGTCACCCGAGCGATAGAACCCGTCGGCGGTAAATCGATGGACGTCCTGCTCTTCGGACCGGTAGTAGCCGCGAATCGTGTACGGGCCGCGAAACAACGCCTCGCCGACTTCGCCATCCGGGACTTCGTCTTCAGTGCCAGGCTCGACGATCTTCACTTCGTCCCATTCGCAAACCGGCCGGCCGACGGACTCATCGAGTACGTAGTGCGGATCGCCCTCACGAGCGAACATGATCACCCCCTCGGTCATGCCGAAGATGTGATAGCACGGCGAGCCCAAAGCCGTCGACAGACCCGAGGCATTCTTCGGCGCAGTCAGTTTGCGTTTGAGTTTCACGTCCGGCCTTGCGGCCACGAGTTCTTCGGCAATGCGCGAGTAAATCGGGCCGGCAAGACCATACCAGGTCGGATCATAGTCACGGATCGCCTGCCTCAACGTAGGCTCCGCGATGTCGGGACAAACGACCACGGCGCCTCCCGTGAGCAGGATGGGACCGAAGAAGCACACCATATTCATGTTGTGCATCAGCGGTGTTGGCATGAAGAGGACATCGTCCTGGGTGTACCGATTCCACGCACCCACCAGTCGCATGTTCAGCAGATATTCGTTCTGAAAGCGGGGAATGATTTTTGGCACGCCCGTGGTGCCGCCGGACAACTGGAAAACAGCCGCCTGAAAGGGGTCGTGGTCGACGCCCCACAGATACGTACGAGCTTCATCGCGTGGCATACCGGCGATCATGGACCAGAGCGTCTGCGCGATGCCGCGCTGTTCGCCTCGTGCCTGAACGACGATGGAAAGACTGGGCGCTACCGACTGCATTTCCTCGGCGAAGGCGACGTCGTCGAATTTCGGATCATCGCCCTGGACCAGATGAATCCGTGCAGCGGCCAGATTGGCCAGATACGAGATCTCATGACGGCGGAACGCCTGTAGCGCGCATATCGGAATCAGATCCGCTTTCAGGCAGCCGAAAAATGCGATCAGCAACTCGTTGCAGTTGCCGCATTGCATGACGACGCGATCGAGTGGCCGCGCGCCCATCTTCAGCAGCGAAGCACCGAACCGGTCGGTCAGATCATCCAGCTCACGATAGCTGATGTTTCCCTCCGGGCTGAGCAGCGCCATCCGGTCAGCGTGCTTTTCAAATGCTTCGCGCAGCGCCGCGGCGAGACTTTGCTCGGGCAACACACCTTGGGTTACGTAGCGCTCGAGCGTCGCCGGGTCCTGGTAACGTACGCCTTCAAGCGCGGTGCGTGGCCGATACATTTTCCTTTGCATGACTTCCTCCATGTTTCCTCCGCGGCCTATGCGTTGTTTTGTGTTGGGTCGAAACGCTTCTTCAACCAGGCCGTGATAACGCGTCCGGCGACCACACGCCCCGATTCCTCGTCGGGCGCCAGCGCCATGCCGTGATGATTTCCTTTCACCCGGACGCGCTGCTTGTCGTCGTTGCCGAGCAATGCGTAAATCGCGTCGATGTCCGCGGGAAAGGTGCATTGATCGCCCGTATATTCAATCAGCAAAATCGGGCGGTTGATGGAGGGCGCGCATTTCTCGAGCGACGCATTCGACGAGATACCGGACCATGTCGAAAGCCATGATTCCGGCGTCACCGTGCGAGCGAAAGCCACGCTTCCCCAATTCGAAGTAAAGGGATCGCTACCCCAAAGCGAACCGGTCACGCGATCGGACGGATCCATGCTGATGTCCCACGACCGAAGATCCGCATCCGTTCGCCAGACCTGGAAAATCGGAGCATAGGCAGCAAGGCGCCTGTCGGTCATGGTTGCGGAACCGGTTTTCACGCGCGTGCGTGCCTGCTGCTTCCGCTCGATCAGTGCGCGGGCGATGCCGTCGATACGCTCTACGCGCTGACGCTGCGCCGCCCGATAGCGACTCACGAACTGCGGGGAATATTGCGCCTGGCGGGTTCGCGGATCATATCCATTGGCTTCCGAGAACGGGTCCAGTGACTCATCAATCGCCATCGGATCGCTTTCGTCGATAACGCTGGGATCGATACCGCTCATCAGAAGCGCGCCCTGGCCCGGATGGGGCGAAACGAATACGAATCCATCGGCACTTTGCATGGGGAGCTTGTCCAGGCCGGTCGGCCGGCCCCCCGGCGTTTTTTCGATCCGTTGCTCTGGGGGAAGCATCGCCTGCTGATGATAAAAGGCATAGAGCGCCGCACCGCCGGAATTGCCCAGCATGACGACTGACTCATACCCCGACTGGCGAAGATGCGACATCCCGGCCGCGACATCGAACAGCGCGATCTCATGTTCGAGGCGCAGGTCGTTTCCGATCGAGCGCGGGCCTTGCACCCAGCATGCGCAACCCGCGTCGAGAATCGTCGGCACAAGGTAGTGCGTTACCGACATTTCCCGCGGATGCATGATCGAGACCACGCACGTCTCCTTGCCCGTTCTCGTGAAGAGAAAGCCGAGTGTCGCCTGACCGTCGGCGGTTTGAAGCGAATACGGGACCACTGTGTAGGGCCGGCGCATCAGCGCCGGATCCCAGTTTGCACCGCGTAGGCCCGCGGTGACCTGAGGAAGAACTGCCTGTTCCACGCCCATCTCCTTTAAATGACACCCCTATCAATTAGGTTAGGCTTTATTTGATATAGTGTCAATTAAATATTGCGTGTAAGCTTGCACGACACTGAATCTCCCGCGTGAACGCTCGCACAACAGCATGGAAAGAAAAGCAAAACCAGTCTTGCAAACGGAAGCAACGCCGCGTCGGCGAGGGCGCCCTCCACGCGTCGAATCTCCGATCGGCGCCGAGCCGATGCTCTCGCGCAACGTGTTGATCGACCGCGCCGCCGAAATGGCGAAGCGCATGTCACTCGACCAGATATCGATGGTCCAGCTCGCCAAGGAATTCGGCGTCGCCCCGGGCCTGATCCACTACTACCTGGGCAGCCGCGACGATCTCATCTCTGGGGTGCTGAACAAGTACTATCGGGAGCGCGTGGAAAGGCTCGCCCCACTGACGGGGGACTGGCGAGCTGACGTCGTGGGTATCTCCAACGTCACGTTTTCGCTCGCGACAGAATGGCCTGGTATCAGCCTGTACGTGGTGTCGCATAACCGCTTTCGCCTGTTTCAGGAGGTGCCCGCCGGCGAGACCGACTACGGCATGGTGCTGTTCGATCACATCGTTTCAGCATTCCTGCAGGGCGGATTCACGACCGATTCAGCGGCACTCGCCTATCACCTGCTAGCCCAGTTCCTGCTCGCGAGCAGCGTCGCCGTGGCCGGCCGACAGGCACCAGCCGAACACAAGGGTTTCATTCTCGACAAGTTCGCCAGCGTTTCGCGAGAGCGCTACCCGGCAGCCACTGCGGTGGGTCCCGCGTTTGCATCGCTCGACTCCGACAAGGCTTTCCAGGAGGGCTTGCGGCTGTTGCTCGACGGTTTCGAGCAATGGGCGAATACGAATACCCTGAAGACCGCATCCGTGCGTCCAGCCAGCAAGAAAAAGGCAAGATAAGGCGGCAAGCCGCCTTATCCGCAAGCGCCTAGAACTTGTGCCGGATGCCAAGCCGCGCGCCGATCTGGCTGTTGGTGGCTGACGGCGTGAATCCACTGATACTCGCAACCGATGCCTGTCCCAGCGAGTCCACTCCCGTCGCGCGTTGCAGGACCGTCAGAGCATAAAGATCAGTGCGCTTCGAGAGACTGTAGATAGCGCCGAAATCGAGTTGCAGATATTTGGCGCCGCCGTCGCCGTTGACCGAATTGCGTTTGGTGTAATCGAACGCGGTGCCGACGAGCAAAGCCGGCGTGACGTAAGTGCGTACGCTAAGCTCCGCGTTCGTGAAGTTCGCGTTGCCGGTGTATTTAAGAGGATTCGGCCCGATAGTCGAGCCCAGATTCTCGAAGCGTGTATTGGTAACGACGATGCCGATTGTCGTGCTCGCCACGGTATACGCAAGCGCCGCACCGGCGAATTGGGTCGTCTTGGCCGACGCATAACCGGCGTAGACGGGCATAGACTCTGCGCTCGTCGCGGAGCCAAACGAGCCAATATTGTTTACCGTCGCAACGCCCTTGTTCGGTGTATTGCCGTAAAGGGACACGTTCGGGTCGCGTGCGTTGAAGTAACCCGCTGCGATAGAAAGAGGGCCATTTGAATAGCCGGCACCGAGTGACCAGATCTGGTTCTGCGTTGCATTCCCTGCAACACCGCCAAGGCTGTAAAGGCCGCCCGCACTGAAGCCGCCGTATTTCACCGTCGTGAATTTGATCGAGTTATTGGTGCGGTTCGTGTTGGTGAGATTGTCGAGATCGTCCGGGTGGGAGCCCATGTAGCCTGCGAAAGTCCCGGAGGCTGCAAGCGGTTGCAGGAATTCGATGTAGGGATCGTATTGTCGTCCGATGGTCACGGTGCCATACGGCGACGACAACCCAACCCAGCTCTGCCTGCCGAACTCGGCGCCGCCTTGCGCCAGCGTTCCGTTGTTGGCGAAGAAACCGTTTTCAAGCACGAAAATCGCTTTTAGCCCGCCGCCCAGATCCTCCGTTCCGCGCAAGCCCCACCGGCTGCCGCTAAGACCTGTGGCGTGCGCATCCGTTAAGGCGAACTGACTTGCACCGACAGGGCGCCCGGCCACCTTCCCGGTCTGTGCGCTATTTGTATAGGTCAAACCTAGATCGATGATCCCATAGAGGGTCACGCTGCTTTGTCCGTGCGCAGCCAGACAGGTCAGCGCAAGCGGCAATGCCAGGCAACAGCTCTTCATCTGCATCTCCAATTTTGTTAGTCATACTATTTATAATTGACGTGACCTTGGCGAATCCGGTTTCGTGATCCGCGGAGCGTGTGAGATCCCCTGCGTCCCGCATTAATTGATAGTCAATCAATTAATGCAAGGCTAGCATAATTGCCATCCCTGTCAATACTTTAGTTGGCTTTGGCAGATGCGGAGAAACCCTTGATTGGCGGGCTGGGCCACCCGCTCACCGGCGTGAGAAGTACTCACGTGGGACCGACATCATCAATGGTCAGGCCAGTTGCTTAACCATGAATACCCGCTTTAAACCTTTCTCCTCCGCCCGATGCGTCTCGGCATAGCCGATGCGAGAGTAAAGCGCGATATTTTCCGTCATGGTCTCGTGCGTGTAGAGCCTGATGACGCGATAGCCGGCTGCTCTGGCTGAGCGCTCAGCGAATTCCAGCAGGCTGCGACCTAGTCCTGTTCCCCTGGCGGAAGGCGCTACTGCCACGTTGTCCAATAGCATCGCGTCCTGCTCGGGGATGAGCACAACAATGCCCTGTATGGCGCCCTCCAACTCGGCAACATAGACTCTGCCCTCGCAGATCAAGACTTCATAGTCATCCAGCATCGGTCCCGGCGGCCGCCCGATACGAGAAATATAAGGCGAGTAGGCCTGTCGAACGATTTCCTCGACAGCTTCAAGGTCAGCAAGAATGGCGAGACGGGGATCGGGATGCATTGCCATGTTTCGCAAGTATTCGACTGAAAGCGCGGTGGTGAATAGGGTAGCTCTTTCATGACGGAGAATACCGCGCATCGAAGAAGGCCTACTGTACCGTCTCCGACGTCTGCAGCAGTAGCAAAACGTCGTTATTGACATATCAGTCCATAATTCATATCCTCGAGTCATGGTTAGACCTAGAGAGTTCGATCGCGACGAGGCACTGGATCACGCAACACGCGTGTTCTGGGCGAAAGGTTACGCCTCGACTTCAACCGAAGACCTGCTCACGGCCATGAATATCGGGCGCCAGAGCCTCTACAACGCGTTTGGTGACAAACGGAAGCTCTACCTCGAAGCGCTGGAGCGATATCAACGGGAAAGCAATGCCGGCCACCTGGAGCGCCTGAAAAACAGTGCATCGCCACTAGGCGGTATCGAGGCGCTGTTGCTTGGCCTCATTGCTGACGATGACGACATACGTGCACTCGGATGCATGGGTGTCAACGCGGTCAGTGAATTTGGATCTGCGGATCCGGAGCTTGTGATGCTACGGAGCAAAGTAGGTCCAAGGCTTTTCAGATGCCTGGTCGAACGCATCCGTGAGGGACAGGCATGCGGAGAGGTCGACCCCACCATCGAGGCTCGCGAAGCCGCGGCCTTTGTGCAGATGACAATGCAAGGTATTCAGCTCGCCGCCCGCGCCGGCAGCGATGCCAGGAATCTGCGCGCACAGGCCAGATTTGCAATCAACCGTTTCAGACCGCGCTAGGCAGTAAAAGCCTGACGTGGTTGCTGCACGCCCAATTATGGACTGATCTGTCAACAACGGAGATACTAGTGAACGAGAACTATGGACTTACCGGGAAGGTTGCCATTGTCTTTGGCGGCTCGCGCGGCATTGGCGCGGCTGCAGCGAGACGTCTCGCCAGTGAGGGCGCCGATGTAGCGATCACCTACGTGTCGGCGCCGGAGCGAGCGAAAGAAACGGTCGGGGCAATTGACGCCACCGGACAATCTGGCCTTGCAATCAAAGCGGACAGCGCGGATCCGGCAGCGATCAAGGCCGCCGTTGCGCAGACCGTGGATCACTTCGGAAAACTGGATATCGCCATCGTCAACGCCGGCATCCTGAAGCTTGGCGACATTGCGACGGTGAGCGTGGAAGATCTTGACCGCATGCTGGACATCAACGTGCGTGGTGTCTTTATTGCCATCCAGGCTGCGGCTGCGCGTCTCACTGACGGCGGCCGGATCATTACGATCGGCAGCAACACAGCGGTGCGTAGCGGACATCCGGGCTCGAGCGTTTACTCAATGACGAAGGCTGCGGTTGCTGTCATGGTAAAAGGTATCGCCGTTGACCTGGCCAGCCGGGGCATTACAGTCAACAACATTCAACCCGGGCCAACAGTAACGGACATGACCGCCGATCATATCGAGGCGATCAAGCCGCTCATTCCGCTTAAGCGCGCCGGCGATCCGGATGAAATTGCAGGTCTGGTCGCCTACCTCGCCCGCAAGGAGTCAGGCTACATGACCGGCTCCAGCCTCACCATCGACGGTGGTATGGCGCTGTGACCGGCCGGCGGCCTGTTCTACTTCGTTGTCCGACTTTCCGCCTGGGCGACCAGCGCCGACAAGACTTCAGGGAAATCGGAAGAAACGCCAGCGCAAATATCTTGAGCATTTTCTCCGACTACGCTGATCTTGTAGCTGATGCGATTGCCCCCGCCAGGTAGTGGTTCGATTTCATGCACCACGCGAACCACAACGTCGCCAAGCCTCGTTTCGTCTGTGAACAGGTGCTGCGCGTCGACTTCGACGAGTTGCGACCTGATCACCTCCTGGTCAGGAAGCGTCATGGTTAGCCATGAGCCCACAGCGAAAGGACCGTCGATAGAACAGGCGTGGACACCCGTATTCCAATTCTTCCAACCGGAAACGGCCTCGAAGAATGCCCAGATTACTCCTGCCGATGCGGTGGTCTCCTGGCTATAGGAGGCGGTGGCGTGCGTACTGTCGGTCATGTGAGATCCTCTAGTAAGAGCACAGATAGTATGCGAGCTTGCTAAAGGATATCAACCGGAGAAGTCGGCGCATCTTGCCGGATCAGTTCCCGGCGCTTCAGCTCGGCCCAGAACGCCGGTGGAATTTCAGCGCGGAAGGTTTGCAGGTTGTCGTCCAGCTGCGCAACCGTACGCACGCCGGGGATGTTGGTCGGGATCGCGGGATGGGCGAGAACGAATTGCAGCGCCGCCGCTTTGAGCGGCACCGAGTATTCCTGACATACCTGCTCGATCTTGCGCACGCGCTCAAGAATGGCTTCCGGCGCGGGTGCGTAGTTGTATTTCGCGCCTGGCACCGCACCCGTCGCGAGAATGCCGCTGTTGTAGCCGCCACCGAGAATGACCGACACCTGCTGCTCTTCGCACAGCGGCAGGAAACCGTCCAGCGCCTCCTGCTCGAGCAAGGTGTAGCGTCCAGCCAGCAACAGGCAGTCGAAATCCTGCCGGCGAATCGCTTCGTGCGCGACCTGCCACTCGTTGACACCGAGCCCCACCGCCTTCACAACTCCTTCGTCACGGAGTTTCAGCAGTGCTTTCGACGCGCCAGCCATCGCCGCCTCGAACATCTCGGACTGACGCTCGCCATGTGTCAATACGTCGATGTCGTGAATCAGCGCAATATCGATGTGCTCCAGCGCCAGACGCTGCAGACTGTCTTCGATCGAACGCATCGTGCCGTCATAGCTGTAGTCGAAAACGGTTTCGAAAGGTAACCCGTCAACCCACGGGTCAAAGTTGATCTCGGCGCGTTTGCGCGGCTTCAGCAGGCGACCAACCTTGGTGGACAGCACAAACTGGTCGCGTGGATACCAGCGCAGCCCCTGACCACAGCGCGCTTCGCTCAACCCGTGTCCGTACATCGGCGCGGTGTCGAAGTAGCGCACGCCGGCGTCCCACGCTGCCTTGATCAACGCAGCCGAATCCTCTTCACTAATCGGCCTGAATATGTTGCCGATCGGCGCGGCGCCGAAACCCATCACACTTGTCTCGAGCCCTGAACGCGGCCATTTACGCTTTGCTACCGGATCCATCTTTATCTCCTTTGTCGAGCGGAGCCATTGGTTCCAAGCCGACCGCCACGCAACGCCCGTCTACTTAATCTTCGCGGCAGCGGCAAGCTTGCGCACGCCCTCTTTCGGGTCCTCGTTCGAGTTCATGAAATTCGTTACGACGTCGGTAATCGCGCCAGCGGTAACCGGAGACTGAAGATTGCCGAAGGCCAACGAAGGCAGGAACGCACCGGATTTAATCGTGGCCTGCTCGTCAGCGAATGACTTCCGGGCGCAGCTATCGAACTTGTCCATGGGTACGTCCAGCCGAACAGGAATTGAACCCTTGTAGAGACTGAACTGCTGCTGGAAATCGACGGACATGATCGTCTTTGCAAGCGCAAGCTGCCCAGGCGACGCCTGCTTCTTACCGTTCTGCTGAAAGAACGCGAACGAATCCACGGTGTACGTGTAGGCATTCGACGTACCAGGCGCGGCCGCGCAAATATAGTCAGTGTCTGGCTTCTTGTTCGCATTGGCGAATTCGCCCTTCGCCCAGTCGCCCATGAACTGCATGCCGCCCGAGCCGGAGATGACCATTGCCGTTGCGAGATTCCAGTCACGGCCGTGGTAGCCCTTATCGAAGTAGCCGCGGATCTTCTGGACGATCTCGAACACCTGCACCATCTGCGGCGAAGTCAGCGTTTTCTGGTCAAGATCAACGAGGGCTTTCCGATAGAAATCCGCCCCCTGAGAGAGCACGACCGTCTCCCAGATGGTCATGTCTTGCCATGGCTGGCCACCATGTGCGACTGGTGTGATACCCGCTGCGCGAAATTTGTCGGCGAGCGCGAAAAATTCCGGCCATGTCGTGGGCGCCGTGCCCCCAACTTTTTCAAGGTCGGCCTTGTTGATCCACAACCAGTTGATTCGGTGTACCGAGAAGGGTGCAGCCACATAGTGACCGCCTGCCTTCATGGAGCTATCTATCTGCGATGGCGAATGCGCTTTCCAATCGGTAGCGGACTGATCGACACTGACCAACATGTCCTGATCGGCCCAATCCTGAATCAGAGGACCCTTGATCTGCGCGGCCGATGGTGCGTTTCCCGAAATGACCTGCGTCTTCAGCGCCGTCATGGCCGCCGCGCCCGCTCCTCCCGCTATGGCGAAGTCCTTCCACTCATAGCCCTGTTTGGTCATATCGTCCTTCAACACCCGGATCGCTTTCGATTCACCGCCAGAGGTCCACCAGTGCAGTACCGAAAGCTGTTCAGCGGCCAAACCAGCATGTGTTCCAGCCACGAGCAGCGTAATACCCGTCGCAAGCGACGTGAGTGATCGTTTCATTGCAGTCTCCGAAGTCTTCGTTATTTGATCGAGCGGCGCATTCGAAGCTAAATCGAACGCCCATGCGTGCCCGTTTTCATGCGTGTCAAACGTCCTTGCCGATCTACAGATCAAACCCAAGTTGCGACTTGCCGAGCGGTGTCAGGTCGTCAGCCGTTGCGCGTCCGGTGAAATCCACTTCGAAATGGTCGGCAGGAAAATCGGGCGGACTTTCACCCTTGAGGAAGCTCGGCAACTGGCGCTTCAGATAAGCGTCGTTTTTGGCGCACGCGGGCGCCGAGGCGATGTACATCACATTGCTGTAACCCGCTCCCCTGTGCTCGTCTTCGACTGCATGGATGACATCGCTGTGCCAGAACACGGTGTCCCCCGCTTCCATTTTGGGAATCGACGACAGCGCCTCGAACAAAGGCGCATGAAATTCCGGCTTGATCGACAGCGCCCGTCCGGGCATGGCACCGCACAGATCGTCCTCGGCGACATCGTCCTGAAGCGCGCGCAGCAGGATGTACACCATCGAATTGGCGATGGGCACGAGTTGCAGCGTGCCGTCGCCCGGGCCTTGCGGCGTCAGGGCAGTCCAGCCCTGGAAGGTGCGGAACATCGAACATACGGCCGGCGACGCGATCTCCTGCACGTCGGGTCGGAAAGCCGCATCGAAGGCGTCGTAGTCGCGCCAGTTCCCGGCAAACACGTGGCGATACACCTTCCGGAAATTGCTTTCGATCCAGCGCTCGACTGACCCGCCGTCGCAATGCGCCGACAGACCAAGCGACGCGGAGCCTGGCGGCCGGCGGCGCAGACGATCGGCATAGACCGGCACGCGCTCCGGATCGAAGTGCACCTGACCGCCGCTCTCATTGCGCCATAGCCGGTTCAGGAATACACGTGCTTCGGTTAGTGACGCCGACTGACGGGCCAGCACTTGCGGCTTCGACCAGTACACCCCATAGATTTGCGGTTTGCTGGACGCCAACTGGCCGAAGTATTTGTCTTCAGCGCGGTTTTCCAGGTGCTTGTCGAGATTATTGCGCTCGACATAGTCGGCAATATCCTCGTCCCAACCCTGCACCAGCGCACGGGGAAAAACATTACGGATCACGCATGCACCGCGCGCCTTGACGAGCGCGATCTGGTCCGCGGTGACGCGTTGTTCGGCGATGTCGGAAAACTGAATCTCGGGGATGACGTCTTCTCCACGATCCCGCTGCGTAGCGATTCGCTTCGCCTCGGTGCTGATCGCTTCTTCGACTTCGGCAAAGACCTGCCGGTAGTCCGGCAACGCCGCGCGCAGCTCCTTTTTCGCTTGCCGGATTGCGCCCGGCAAATCGTCGATTTTCAACGCCATGACTGTCTCCGTAGGGATTTGATATGCCCCGAGGATATGACGTGCATGCGTGGCTTGGTGATACTATTCAGGCAATCTTTTTGCGTATTCGGCCATGAAACCAGCCTATGAGCATGTCGACTTCGGTGGGGACTGTTCGGTGCGGGTTTACCACCGGCGGCTCCCGCGTATTCCGTTCGAGTGGCATCACCATCCGGAGTACGAGTTAACGCTGACGATGAACAGTCATGGCAAGCGCTACATCGGCGACTCTGTCAACGAATACGAGGCTGAAGATCTGGTCCTCGTGCCGCCGGATCTTCCGCACACCTGGGCGTCGAATCGTTCGATCGATCCATCCTCGCCGCAGGTCGCCATCGTCATCTGGTTCGACGGCGATTGGGCGCGGCGTATGGCGGACTGTTGCCCAGAATATGAACCGCTGCGCAAGCTGTTACGCAGGGCCGCGTGTGGGCTGGCCTTCGAGCCACCCGCCGGCAAATGGATGCGCGAGCGCCTGGAACAATTGCTGTCGAGCGTGGCGCGCGATCGCCTTGGCGCCGCTCTCGACATTATGTGCACGCTCGCCGACGCGCCGGGCCAGCCGCTCGCCTCGCCGAGTGCTTTCAACGAGGCAACCACCGGACCATCCGGCCACGAGCCCGAACGGATCAACCGGGTCCTTTCGATGATTGACGCGCGCTTTGCCGAACCGTTGCGGCTGTCAGAGCTCTGCGCGGCCGCCAGCCTGTCGGAACGCACGCTCACGCGTTACTTTGTTCAGCATATCGGTGAGAGCGTCGGCCGCTATATCACGCGGGTTCGGATTGGTCACGCGTGCCGGATGCTGGTTGACACCGCCATGCCGGTTGCCGTCATCGCTGCTCGTTCGGGCTTCGCGAACGTCGCCAATTTCAATCGACAGTTCAAGGCCGCAAAGCAGGCGACGCCGGCCGAATATCGACGGCAGTTCGCCGCCGCGGGTTCTCCGGATAAGGACGCAGCGGCGCGCTTGACTGAACGGTCTCCGTCACTGCAAAAGAAGCGGAAACTAGCCAGTGAGCGAAACGTGGAAGAGATGGCTGGCCAGTCCCGCGCCTGATCCCGCAGATAGCAATCTGCGCCCCGTTTCCGACCTTCGATGGCCTTCGGCGAGCAACATCGCGAACGTTAGCCCGCATCGGGCATAGTGTTAACTTTTATCAAATAACACGCTGCCTGAGAAAACCTCGTCAACGACATCGCAGCATTTCCCGTTTACGGAGGATCGGCGAATTACATGCCGTGCACCGTCACTGCGGCGACAGGCCAAGTGCATTCATAGAATTCTATTTTGGAGTACGGCATGAAATATCCTCTCTTGGCAACGTTGGTCGCGAGCTTGGGAATTGGCCTATCCGGCGTGGCCAATGCAGTTAACGTAGACGTCAATATCGGCACGCCTGCCCCCGTAGTGGTCGCCCAGGCACCAGTTGTCATTGGCTGGCATGGGGACAGATACTACGACGGTCATCGCTACTGGGAACGCCAGGAATGGGAGGAACATCACCACCACCATGGTGATCATGGCCACTGCCCTCCCGGACACGCTAAAAAGGGCGAGTGCTAACAGCATCGCATAGCAACCGAACTGTTGTTACGGGCCTCGCGGCCCGTTTTTTTTTGCGAAAACAGAAGGCAGCAGCAGATTGCCATCAGAAACGTGAGCGGTCGATTCAGTCCGCAATCTCCCGTTCAAAGCAATATCACGAAAGCCGGTCTATCCCGGGCGAATATTGCCAACGCCAGCCTGGCACGTAGAATGTGCATTGCCGTGTCCGTCGCCTGACCGCGATCCTTGCACGGTGCGCAACCGCGCGTCCCGACGGCAATCAAGTGAATGGTCTTATGAATCGTAGGCAAGCGTTGCTCACCTGCGCGTATGCCGGCCTGACCGGTGTGTCCGGCCGCGTTTTCGCCACAAAGCGCGCGCCGCGTGTGGTGTTCCTCAACCCCGGCGAGGCTGTGCAACGCGGTACGGGACAGCATTGGCAACTGGTCTCCCGATTCATGACAATGGCGGCGCACACCTTAGATATGCAACTGGAGGTGCTGTACGCGGAACGTGACCATCTACTGATGCAGCGCCAGGCAGAAGACGTTGCGCGACGCGCCGACGCACCGGACTACGTCGTCATCGTCAACGAAAAGATGGCCGCACAGCAGATGCTCAAAACACTGGCGCGCTCGCCGGCCAAGGTGCTGCTCATCCACAACGACCTGACGTCTGAGCAGCGCCACGCGGTCGGCAATGAACGGGAACTGATCCCGAACTGGATCGGCACGGTGACGGCAAACGCCGAGCGCGCCGGGTACCGGCTGATGCAATTTCTGTATCAACAACTGGGCCAGCACGGGGCGCAGGTGATCGGTATTACGGGAGACCCGAGCACGCCGGTCTCGCTGGAGCGCGCCGCCGGTGTTGACGACTTCCTGTTTCACGCTTCGAATGCGCACACCTGCCAACTGGTCTTCAGCGACTGGAGCTATGCCGACAGCGATCAGAAGGCACGCGTGCTTCTCGCCCGGTATCCGGATGCCAATGTGATCTGGGCCGCCAACGACGCGATGACGCTCGGGGCACTGGACGCCGTCAAAGCGCGCAATGCGCGCGTTCTGGTAGGCGGCATAGGTGCGTTGCAGGAGGCACTGGCCAGGGTGGCTGACGGCAGCCTCGCTGCCATGATGGCAGGCGACTACTTCCTCGGCGCCTGGGCGATGGTTCTGTTGCACGATCACAATCAGGGCAACGACTTTGCCACGAACGGAGGTCTGCGCCAGAAGCTCGACTTTCTGACCGTGATCCATCGCGAGAACGCCCCCCGCTATGCCGACCTTGTTTTCCGGAGCGGAGCGATACTCGACTTTGGCCAGTACTCGAAAACCCGGTCCCCGCGTCCAGGCCCCTACGATTTCAATCTCCAATATCTTCTGGACACGGCGTCCAGGGCTTCATGATGCGTCTGTCCCCACGGCTCACGCTACCCTCGCCCAGTTTGCACACCAAGCTGATGCTGGCGCTCGTCATACTTGTCGCGATCGTGGCCGGCACGTCGGCGTATGCGCTGGTCGCGCACGAACGGCAGCGCCGGCTCACTGCGCTGGAGGAGCGTGCCACCCGGATTGCCGACCTGTTCAGCCAATCGCTCGCGCAACCTTTGTGGAACATCGATCTGGGCGCGATCAACGGCCAGCTTGCCGCACTCGCTCCGAATCCCGAAGTGGCCCAATTCACCGTCACTGCAGTGGGCTACGGTACGGTGTCCACCGCGGGGAAAGCCGTTCAGCCGAAACCTGCCGACAGCGTGGTGCGTGTCAGGGCGATTGAATACACTCCACCCGGCAATGCGCCAAGGGAAAAGATCGGCGAGGTTCGTGTCGTCCTGACGAAGGCAGTGGCAGAACAGGCGATCAGCGACGCCCGCCGGGCGATTCTCGCCATGATCACGGCCGTCGTTGCCGTGCTCTACGCCGCGACCTTCCTGCTCCTCAAGCGCATGGTGCGCAGCCCGATCAATCGTCTTGAGGAAATGGTCGACCGTATCGCGAGCGGCGACCTTCGTGCGCGCTGCACAGTTGAGTCGGGCGATGAGTTAGGCCGGCTCGCCTTGCGCGTCAATGTCATGGCTGACCGCCTTCAGGAATCGACGGTAAGTCTGCGCGCCAGTGAACGGAAATACCGCAGCATCGTTGAGAATGCCCTCGAGGGTATCTTCCTGCTCGATCGAAACGGGCAACTGGATGAAGCCAATCCGGCAATGGCACAACTGCTCGGCTATCGTGACGTGCCCGACCTGATCGAGGCCGCCGCGAGCGCCGCCCACAAACAGCCGTTCTCGCCGGAGCAGATTGCAACCCTGTTCGAAATTCTGCGCACGCAGGGTGAGATCGTGGGGCTCGAACTGCAGTTACAGCGTCTCGACGGCACGCCCATCTGGGTTCAGCTAAACGCACGAGGCGCGACAGGCGACGACGGCAGCCTGAGGGGACTTGAAGGCCTGCTGACCGACATGACGGCCCGCAAGCATGCAGTGGAAAGCCTGCGACGCCATCGCGACCAGCTCGAACTCGAAGTCGTGGTGCGCAAGCGGACCGAGCTGGAACTGCTGGCGTCGCGCGAACAGCTGCAGCAGTTGTCCGCGCATCTGGAAGCCATTCGCGAGGAGGAAAGGAAGCACATCGCGATGGAAGTTCACGACGAACTCGGCCAGTTGCTGACCGCGTTGAAAATGGACCTGTCGTTGCTGAGGATGCAACTGACAACGGGTTCCGCCGCCATGCAAAAAGCCGAACAGATGCGCGATCTGGTTGAACAAACCATCAAGATCGTGCGCAATGTGGCCAGTCACCTTCGGCCGGTCGCACTGAATTTCGGCCTCGCCTCCGCGCTGGAATGGCTCGCGGAGGATTTCACCCGCCATACTCACATTCCCTGTCACTTCAACGTCACGGGTTCCGAACCGACTTTCTCGGATTTCCGCGCCACAGCGCTATTCCGTATCGTGCAGGAGTCGCTGACCAACGTGGCCCGTCATGCCGGTGCGTCGCGTGTCGATGTGACCCTGGTCAACAGCGAAGCGGGTGTCGAAGTGACCATCTGCGATGACGGCCGAGGCTTCGATATGGTTACCGCACGGGCCGGCTACTCGTACGGACTGCAGGGCATGGCCGAGCGCGCCAGGCTGATCGACGCGAAGCTGTTCATCGAGAGCACGCCCGATTCCGGTTCTGTCGTGCGGCTATTCGTTCGGGATGATGCCGTGATTGTCACGTAATCCGGACCAGCACACCTGTGGCGTGAAATGTCACGGGCAGCCGGGCTCGCCGCAGGCTGCTATCGCAGAGTTTTCGCTTCCCCTATTAAAACATCGCATGCGATTAAATCTTTTGCGATTGACATCCTCAAACCTTTCCCTCATCATGCGACGCATGCGATTTAAATCAGCTTGACACCCTTATTCTCAAAGGAATCCATCATGACCAAGATCGACCAAGTCCTCCACTCAGGCAACAGCCACGCCACGATCAATCGCGACCCCAATGTCCAACGCGGCGAGCTCGGCGTCCTCGACCTCAAGCTGTCAGCGCCTGACGGTGAAAGCCGCGAGTTCATCGCCACCGAGCTGCATCCGCGAGCCGAACAGTTGTTTTCGGGCGCGTGGTCGGCCTGTTATATCAGCGCGTTCGAGATTGCGGCCTCGCTGAAGAAAGTCACGCTGCCGTCCGACTACTCCGTGGACATCCAGGTCAGCATCGGGTCGGTCGGCGCCGGTCATTGCCTCGGCGCCCAGTTCACTATCCGCGCGCCGGGTTTGGCGACGGAAGCCGTCGAGGCAGTCGCGCACCTGGCGCATCAGATCTGTCCGTACTCGAAGGCCGTGCACGGCAACATCGAGGTCGGCCTGAATGTCATCACGGCGTGACCGGACAAGGCACACGAACCCCACCAGTTCCCGCCTCATATTGATCGTATGCGATTATATCGCATACATATTAAATACGCTTAACACCCATATTCACCAAGGAATCCATCATGGAAAAGATCGAAAAAGTCCTCGCCTCAGGCAACAGCCACGCCACGGTCAATCGCGACCCCAATCTCCAGCGCGGCGAGTTTGGCGTGTTCGACCTCAAGCTGACGGCGCCCGGCCTTGAAAACCTCGAGTTCATCGCCACCGAGCCGCACCCGAGAGCCGAGCAGTTGTTTGCGGGCGCGTGGTCGGCCTGTTACACCACCGTGTTCGGCATTGCGGCCCAGTTGAAGAAGGTCACGCTGCCGTCCGACTATTCCGTGGACATCCAGGTAAACGTTGGGCAGACCGGTCCCGCATGGTTCCTCGGCGCCGAGTTCACAATCCGCGTGCCGGGTCTGGACAAGGAAGTCGTCGAGTCAGTCGCGCGCCTCGCCCATCACATCTGCCCGTATTCGAAGTCTGTGCACGGCAACATCGAAATCGTGACAAACATCGTCACCGCGTAATCCACCAAGGCACGTGCAATTCGCTCACGCACGTGCCTTCACTGAACATCTTGTTAGGGAATTCTCATCATGAAGACCAAGCTCATCGTTGCACTGCTCGTCGCCGTTTCGGCATTCGCCACCGCACCCGCGTTCGCCAGCGGCTATGGACCAGCCCCGTTCTACAAGCCCTCGGTTGGCGCACCGGCGTCGCAAAGCGGTCAGACCACGCGAACCGTCGCTACCGAACGCGACGACGTAACTGGCTCGCAAGAGGCATATGGCGGCGTAGTCGCCGGACTCTCGCAGGCGGGCAGCCATATCAGCGTGACGCCGCACGACAGCCTGTACGCGCATCGCTAGATCGCGTGCCCTCTCGCCGCAGGGCCGTCGCGCATTTCCGTTGCTCATGCGCGGCGACCACAGCGCCAGGGAGGGGGCCGCCGCAAGACCTCTACGATGCGAAATAGCGGGCCGGTGAAGTTGACCACCAGTTGCACGCTTTAAGGCAGCAGTCCGACTTTCACCACATAGCGATATAATCGCATACGATACATATCGCTTCGTACGTCTTGTGAAACATCAGGCTCCAGCCAAAGAGGATACAGATGAAATCCATCGATCAACCTGAACCCGCAAATCGAATGCTCTCCGACTATCTGTGCTTTGCGATCTACTCCGCGAACCTGGCGTTCGGCAAGGCGTACAAGCCGATACTCGAGGAACTCGGGCTCACTTACACGCAATACATCACGATCATTGCGCTGTGGGAGACAGACCATCAGACCGTCGGCGGACTGGGCGAGAAACTGTTTCTCGAATCCAACACGCTTACGCCGATCCTGAAGAAGCTTGAGGTAATGGGTTATCTGGAAAGGCTGCGCGATCCAGAAGACGAACGTCAGGTACGTGTCAGTCTGACGAAAAGCGGACGACGCTTGCGCGAAAAGGCCCTGAAAATGGACCTCGTCGAAGCAACGGGCCTCGCGCCCGACGAGTTCGAGAAGATGCAGAAGGCGATCGTTACCTTACGAAACAATCTGATCAAGTCAGTCCAGGACGACGAATGAGCGCTCGTGCGTGACTAGTTTGCGTGGGTCGTGGGATCTTCGAACGCGGAGACGATGCCGTCAATCATGGCTGCGATGCGCGCGGTATGCCGAAGGTCCTGATGCGTAACGAGCCAGGTTTCATAGACCGCCCCACGTGTGGGTTCCGGCCATAGCTGCACGAGGCCGTCGCGTTCAGCCAGATGGATCGGAAGCTCACCGATGCCGATGCCGGCCTTTACCGCGGTACGCAGCATAAGACTGGAATTGAAGGTCGATACGATGCGCCCAGCGTGAACCGGTTCGCCTGCAAGAGTTGGCGATCGATTACCGGTCCAGCTTCCCTGATAGACGACAAGATCGTGGCCCTCGAATGCGGAGCCTGGAACGGGCCTGCCGTGCTGCTCGAGATACGCGTTCGATGCAAAGAGCGCCATAGGCCAGCGCGCCAGGCGTCGCGCGACAAGATCGGGATTGTCGGGCCTGACTGACCGGACCGCGATATCCGCTTCACGCTTTGCCAGATTCAGCATGCGCGTCGACGTGTCCAGCAGGACCCGCACTTCGGGATGCGCAGCATGCAGGCGTTCGATGGCGGGCAGCAGAAAATCGAGCGCGATCGAGTCCGTGCTGGTGACTCTTACGTCCCCCGCAAGCCGTGTATCCGTGCCCTGAGTTCGTCTGACGAATTCGTGCGCGGAGTGTTCCATTTTCTCCGCTGATCTCAGCGCGGCCTCCCCTGCCGCAGTCAACGCGTAACCCTCAGAGGTGCGCAGGAAGAGCATTGCCCGCAGGGCGTGCTCCAGCGCCGCAATCCGCCTGCCGACCGTCGCCTGATCGAGATTGAGCGTTCTGGCCGCTCCGCGGAGCGTTTTTTCGCGCTCCACCGCGAGAAACACTCGCGCGTCGTCCCAGTTCATCGTGCCACCCTCCTGATGCAAATTTGCATCTCACTACATGAATAATGCTGCGTTTATTCATCAATGTCGATGCCTATACTGAACTCAAGAGTTCCTCGCCAAGTGATCCGACCGGATCAATCGAGCCTCATCAAACGAAGGAGTGGTATCCATGTCTGCTTCAACTTATCGTGTGCCGTCGACCATGACGGCGATTGAAATCAAACAGCCCGGCGGTCCTGAGGTCCTGGTGCCGACCACGCGCCCGGTGCCGGTGCCGGACGCCGATCAGGTTCTGATTCGCATCCACGCGGCTGCCGTGAATGGCCCAGACGTTTTCCAGCGCAAAGGGCTGTATGATCCGCCCCCCGGCGCGTCGGACATTCCGGGGCTGGAAGTGGCAGGTCAAGTGGTCGCCGTCGGCGCCGACGTGTCCCAATTCCAGATCGGCGACCTGGTGTGCGCATTGATCCCCGGCGGTGGCTACGCGGAATATGCCGTCGCGCACGCCTGCAACACGATGCATATCCCCAAAGGCCTGACGTTGGTGGAAGCGGGCGCCATGCCCGAAACGTTCATGACGGTATGGCTGAATCTGTTCCAGCGCGGCAAGCTGGTTGCCGGCGAATCGGTGTTGATCCACGGCGGCGCGTCAGGCATCGGTACCACGGCGACCATGCTGGCGAAGGCATTCGGTGCGGCAAAAATCATCACGACCGTGGGCTCGCAGGCACATCGGGAGGCCAGTCTGGCGCTCGGCGCAGACCTCGCGATCGAATACCGCGAGGAAGATTTCGTCGCCGAAACAAAGCGGTTTACCGATGAAAGAGGGGTCGACGTGATCCTCGACATCATTGCCGGCGACTACGTGGCGAGAAACTATGAGGCCGCAGCCATGGACGGACGGATCCTCCAGGTGGGCGTGATCAAGGGACCGGCGAAGGATCTTAACCTCGTGCCGATGCTGACGAAACGTCTGACGCATATGGGCTCGACATTGCGATCGCGCACCTCCGCGGACAAGGCGGCTATCGTCAATGAACTCGAGCAGCATGTCTGGCCGCACTTCGAGAGTGGCAAGATCAAACCGGTTGTCTACAAGACCTTCGCACTGGCCGACGCTCGCGGCGCTCACGAGCTGATCGACTCCGGCACCCACTTTGGAAAGATTGTCTTGACGACAGGTGCCGATCTTATTGGCTGAAGATTGCGTGGTGCAGTAAATGCCGGGCGCTTCCACGCACTGACAGGTGACTTTAAGCGCTCGGCAAAGCACAACCCGCAAATCCGCTTACTGCTCTACAACGCCGAGCAGCGCCTGCTTGCCTCCGACGTATTTGTAGAGCGAAATTACGCCGTGCTTCAGATCGCCCTTCGCATCGAACTGTGTTTCTCCGAGCACGCCCTGATGATCGGTCGCCGGCATGGCAGCAAGGATTTTTGCCGGCTCGGTTGATTGCGCGCGCTTCATCGCATCAATGATGACACCCACCGCGTCGTACGCAAACGGCGAGTTCAGAACCGGCGCGTAACCGAAGCGCTTCTTGTAGCGCTCGACGAACGCCGGCCCACCGCTCATCTTCAACAGCGGCGCGCCGGCGATCGAGCAAATTACGTTGTCGGCCGCATCGCCCGCAAGTTTCACGAGATCGTCGGCGCACAAGCCGTCGCCGGCCAGCACTTTCATCGTCATGCCCAACTGCTTCGCCTGTTTCGCGAACGGACCGCCCGTACCATCGAGGCCGCCATACATGATCGCGTCCGGCTTTTCGCCCTTGATCTTGGTGAGAATCGCGCGGAAATCGACAGCCTTGTCAGTGCTCGCGTCGTGCGACAGCACCGTAATGCCGTTGGCTTTCGCCTGCTTTTCGAATTCCACGGCTAGACCCTGGCCGTATGCGGTCGAGTCATCGACGATGGCGACCGTTTTGACTTTCAGCGTTTTCGCCGCATAGTCGGCGAGCGTTGGCCCTTGCTGGGCATCGGTCGCGACCACGCGATACGCCGTCTTGAAGCCCTGCTGCGTATAGGCGGGATTCGTCGCGGACGGCGACACCTGCGCGATGCCTGCATCGCTATAGATCTTCGAGGCCGGAATCGTCGAGCCGGACTGCATGTGGCCGACCACCGCGACGACCTTGTCGTCCACCAGCTTCTGTGCGACCTGGGTGGCCTGACGCGGGTCGCCCGCATCGTCCTGCGCATCGAACACCAGCGTCACCTTCTTTCCACCGATCACGAGGCCCGTCTGGTTGATCTCCTCGATCGCGAGCCGCGCGCCGTTCTCGGTGTCCTTGCCAAGATACGAGGCCGGCCCCGTCACGGGTGCGGCCTCGCCGATCTTCACCATCTCGTCGGCACGGGCGACGCCCACTGCAGCGGCCGCCGATACTCCCAGAATGCAGACGGTCGCCATACCGCGACCCAAGACTGTGCTTGTGCTCATGCTTCACCCGAAAAGAAGTTGTAATGGTCGGAACGGACGCTAACGGCCGCCCGCCGATCGGAAACACGCGGCCGTTTGTGCCAGCAATGCGGACGGTGTGCCTGCCTTCGCCGGATCGTTCGCACCCCACAGTGCGGCGTCGTTCGTTAGCGGGTTTGAATTTATGCAGCCACAATGCGCCCGGATTGCATTGATCTGCCGGAAAATAGAAGAATTGCGGCAAGGCCGCCTCGGACTGATTCGCCGGGCGTCGCCGTATAATTTGGGCGATCCGCCCTCGAGTTCGCGCATGACCACTGCCGACAATTCAAGTCAGGTAACCCAGACTGCTCACCAACTGGTCGAACAACTGGACGCGCTGCCGCGTACGCTTCAGGCGCGCCCGAGCCGTTCAGGCGCAGAACTGAGCGTCGGCATTTTGTTGTGGCCGCGCTTTCCGATGCTTTCGCTGGGCGGCCTGTGTGATGCGCTGCGTCACGCAGCGGACCGCGGCGACCAGAGCCGTCAGCTACGCTGCTTGTGGACCATCGTCGGCGCCCAAGGCGAATCGGTCGAAGCGAGTTGCGGCATTCCAGTGCAGGCGCAGTCCACGTTTCCAGACGTCACGCAATTCGACTATCTCGTCGTGATCGGCGGCCTGCTTCCCCATCTCGATCAAGTCGACCGGCGCTACTGGGACTATCTGAAACAGGCTGCCGAGGCGGGCATTCCGCTCATCGGCATGTGCACGGGCAGCTTCGTTCTGGCGCGTGCCGGCCTGATGGAAGACCATGTTGCCTGCGTGCACAGCTTTCACCTCGACGATTACCGGCGCATGTTCCCGGCGCTGCGCGTCGTGACCCACGCCGACTACCTGATCGACGGCACGCGCATCACCTGTGCGGGCGGCATTTCCGTGGTCGAGATGGCCGCGCGCCTGATCAGCCTGCACTGCGGACCGGACCGTGCGTCAAAAGTGATCCATCAGATGACGGTTAGCCGCCAGGGCGGCTCCTCGTTCGTCGAACGGCGCGCGGCGCTCGGCTACCTGTCGGTGGAAGATGCAACCGTGCGTCACGCGGTGCTGCTGATGGAAGAGAACCTCGAAGCACCGCTGAACATCGTGGTCATTGCGAAGATGATCGGCACCAGTGTGCGCAATCTCGAGCGCGCGTTTGCGACCGAGATGAACTCATCGCCAAACGAGTTTTACCGGCGGATGCGACTGCGTTACGCGCGCTGGATGCTGGTCAATACGGCGCGCAAGATCACCGATATCGCCTACGAATGCGGCTTCGCGGACTCTGCGCATTTCATCCGCGTGTTTCGCGAGGCGTATGGCGTGACACCTGGCAAGCTGCGCGCATCGCGTGGCGCGGCCGCCGCCTGATCCATCCCGCCGCCCTGCTACCCGCAAGCCTGTCGCGATTCTTCTACTTTCCGGCAGATCAATGCAATTCGGCGCATCGGTGGCGCCGTACAGTCCAGTCAAAGGGCTGACGACGCACCCGCGGCACATGGCCTCCCTGCAAACACACGAAAAAGCGAGTGCAGCTGTATGCGGATATTGATCCTCGGTGCGGGCGTCATTGGCTTGTCGAGTGCGTATTACCTGAGCCGCGCCGGCCACGACGTAACCGTCGCGGATCGGCATCCGGACGTAGCGAGCGAAACCAGTTCTGGCAACGGCGGCCAGTTGTCGTATAGCTATGTCGCGCCGCTCGCCGGCCCCGGTGTCGTCTCGAAGCTGCCACACTGGCTCACGCGCGGTAATTCACCGGTGCGTTTCCGCCCAAAGCTGAGCACCGAACAGTGGCGCTGGTGCTTCGAATTTCTGTCGGCATGCACGCGTGAACAAAGCGAATTCACGACACGCAAACTGCTGTCGCTGTCGTTCCTGAGCCGGACGCTGATCCACGAACTGATCGCCGCCGAACCGGCGCTCGACTTCGACTTCGTCCGTTCGGGCAAGCTCGTGCTGCATCGTGACTCGAGCGAGATGCAGAGCGCGATCAAGCTGCTTGAATTCCAGCGCACGCTCGGCTGCGAACAAAAGGCGCTGAGCGCCGACGCGTGCGTCGAACTCGAACCGACGCTCGCGCATCTGCGTCCATTTCTCGCGGGCGGCATCCATACGCCGAGCGAAGACACGGCTGATTGCGAACGCTTCTGCAAGAGCCTCGAAGCATTGCTGCGCGCTCGCGGCGTGCACTTCCTGATGAACACATCGATCGATTGTCTGAGGCTTACGGCAAGCGGTAGCGTTGAAGCCTGGAGCAACGGTGCGCCGCTCGCGGCCGACCATGTCGTCGTCGCATTAGGCTCGGCTGCGGCATGGCTACTGAAGCCGATCGGCATCCGTGTGCCGATCTATCCGCTCAAAGGCTACAGCCTGACGTTCGACCTGCAAGCACAGACGGCCGCGCCCCATGTGAGCATCACCGACTTTAGCCGCAAGGTGGTTTATGCCCGGCTCGGCGAGCGGCTACGCGTTGCGGGCATTGCCGATATCGACGGCTATTCGCTCGAACCTGATCGCTCACGTCTTGCAACGCTGCGAGCGGAGGCGGCTGCCATGTATCCCGACGTCGCCAGATCTTCCGCGGGTAGTGAATGGATCGGCTTGCGCCCCGCAACGCCACGCGGCACGCCGATCGTCGGGCCGACGCGCTATCGCAATCTGTGGCTCAACGTCGGCCATGGTGCGCTCGGTTTCACACTTGCGACGGGTTCGGCGGCGCTGCTGGCGCAGTGGCTGGCAGGCAGCAACGGCCAGGAACTGCGCAGCGCATTTGCCCTTTCGCATTGATGCCGCTCCCCCTTCAAAACATCATCGACTTCGCATGACAGAAAAGGCCAACATCGTCGTTATCGGTACAGGTGGCACCATTGCCGGCCAGGGCAAAGCCGCCATCAACACATCGGCCTACCTATGCTCAGTACTCGGTATCGATGAGATTCTCCGCACGATTCCGCATGCATCCGAGCTGGCGAATTTGCGCGCCGAGCAGTTGCTGCAAACCGGCTCCGAGAATTTCAACAACGAGCATCTGCTTGCAATCGGCAGGCGCGTTTCCAGTTTGCTCGCGCAGGACGACGTTGATGGCGTGGTGATCACGCACGGTACCGATACGATCGAGGAAACCGCGTACTTTCTCCATCTCACGCTCAAGAGTGCGAAGCCCGTAGTCGTGGTCGGCTCGATGCGGCCGCCGTCGGCAATGAGTTCCGACGCGGCGTTGAATCTCTACGATGCGATAGCGGTAGCTGCGCATCCATCCTCGCGCGGCATCGGCACACTAGTCGTCGCCAATGACGAGATCCACACTGCCCGGGACGTCGTAAAGAGCAACAGCATCAAGCTCGAGGCGTTTCGTTCACCTTACGGCGCGCTTGGCCATGTGATCGAAGGCCGGCCGCGCTACTATCGTCGCCCATGGCGTGCCCATACGCTCGACACGCCGTGGTCGATCGATACGCTTGGGGCATTGCCCAAAGTAGACATCGTCTATGCGTACGGCGCGCTCGCCCCCGACGCAGTGGAGGCAATCGCCGCGCACGCGCGAGGGCTGATCTATGTGGGCACCGGCAACGGCAACGTCGCGGAGCATCTCATCGAGCCGCTGCGCAACGCTGCCCGACACGGGGTTCACGTGGTGCGCGCATCGCGTACCGGCAATGGAATCGTGCTACGCAATGGCGCACAACCCGACGACGAATACGGCTGGCTCACCGTCGAAGATCAGATCCCTCCAAAAGCCCGCATCCTTCTGACGCTCGCACTCACCCAAACGGACGACATGCAAGCGTTGCAAGTCGCCTTCGAGCGCTACTGAAGCGCATCCTCCTGCTCTCCACTGCCTTCAGGCGAATGAGGGAATAACTGGCACACGCGTGCAGTCTTGCAAGGTGAGCACGCTCAAAGCGCGCGAGCTTCGAGCGCAGCGGAACGCATCTGCCACGGACAACACGGCTCAGTGAACGTCCGTCATTCTTTCGCCCGCAAGGCACAAGGAGTACCAACATGAAATCGGATTCGTCGAATCGGCGTACTGCCTCGCCATTACTCAGCTTCGTGATGGCAGGAGCCGTGCTGATGGCAAGTTCAGCGAGCGTCTTTGCGCAAGCCATGCCGGAGCCCGCACCCCATCAAGTCACGCGTGCGGAAGTTATGCATGAACTCGAAGAGCTGGAGGCCGCGGGTTACGACCCATCCCAGGGTGACGACGGTTCGTACCCTGCCGATATACAGGCTGCGCAAGAGAAGGTTGCCGCCAAACACCGGGCGGAAAGAGACGCGATGATGAACGCAGGCCAAAATGGGCAGGCAAAGCCCACGCCGTAAGGTGCGGGTGCTGTCTGCATATTTTCAAATTGACGTCAACGAAGTAGCACGTTGAAAGGACGACTATTTCCGAGCGAAAACTTTCCGCGCCTTACCGATAGCCGAGATGGCGGGTGAATCCACCCCTTACCAGGCATTTGGAAGTGTTGTCATCGCTTACTCTAAATGCTCAACTCGTAAGGAGGTCAAACATCATGAGCATACAAAGTGTAAGTGGTTCACAAACCGGCACGAGCCTGCTTTCTGTCGGCGCCACTCGTCGCTCGGCCGGCGGCGGCGGCTGCGAAACGGGGTCGTCCTCCTCGTCTTCATCGACCAGTTCGACGGACTCGAATCCGCTGTTGTCGGCACTCGAGGCGGCGTTGTCGGCGCTTGGCATTGGCAGCACGGGCAGCACGTCGTCGACCACGGCTACTTCGGGCACGTCGAGTACGACGGCTTCTTCGAACTCGTCCACCACCGCAGCCTCTTCCACCTCCTCGGCGAGCGATTCGTCGTCAACGAGCACAATTTCCGGCGCGCTGCAGGCCTTTCTCGGTGCGTTGTTTCAGGCACTAGGATCGCTTCAGCAAACGGGCAACGGTGATAGCTCCACGTCTGATAGCACGAGCGGCTCGACGAGTTCGATCGCGAGTTCTTCCTATGGGGATATTGGCGGCGCGCTGAATGCGCTCGCCCAGGAGCTCGGGTCCAGCAGTACGACGAGCTCAGGTACCGCGTCCAGTACTTCGGATGCAAGCAGCGATTCTTCTTCGTCTTCTTCGCAGGCGTCGACGCTACAGACGGATTTTCAGTCTCTGTTGAGCTCACTCGGCGATAGCAACTCGGGCACGTCGTTGCAGTCGTTTGTGCAGACGCTCGCGGATAACCTCAAGGGACATTCGCATATGCAAACGGTTGGGAGCCTGGTGTCGACTACGGCTTAGGGTAACGAAATGACGGGTGGTCTTTCGGGTCCGCCCAAGTCGAGACCCTTTGCGCATTAGAGGAACGGCGAAATGTTCTCCATCGCGCGCGTCACGTAGACCTCCTTCTCCCCCACCGGCGCCACATAGTGAATCGCGCTACGTGCAGCCTCGACACCTTCCAGACGCGCGATGAACCAGGCTGCCAGATACTGTGACGACAGACACCCGCCGGCTGTCGCGACGTTTCCCTTCGCCACGAACGGCTGATTGAGCACGGCCACACCCGCCTCCTCGACCCAAGGTTTGGTGGTCAGGTCCGTGCAGGCCGGAACGTCGTCCAGCAGGCCCAGCCTGGCAAGTATCAGCGTTCCCGAGCATTGCGCGCCCAGCAACTGGCGCGTCGGGTCGAACTTCAGTTGCGACATCAACGCGCCATCAGCGACGACATCCCGGGTCAGCCTCCCACTCCCCACCAGCACTGCGTCCGCGTCGCATGCGTCCTTCAGCGATGCTTGTGCCTCGATCACCACACCGTTCATCGAACGAACCTTGTCCGTCGGACTGGCGATCGAAACGCGCCAGCCCGGCCGCTTGACCCGGTTGAGAATGCCGAGCGCGATCAGCGAGTCGAGTTCGTTGAAACCTTCAAAGGTCAGGATAGCGATGTGCATGGGGGCCTCGTGCGAGTGGAGACGTTGTATTGCGCCATCGTAGAACCGATAATCAATACATTCAAATAATTGTCATGGATACGCTCAGGCATGCCTCAGCCCCGTTACAAGCAACTGGTTGACCGTCTCGCGGCCGATATCCGCGCGGGGCGGCTGCGTCCCGGCACGCGGCTGCCAACGCACCGCGATCTCGCGGCTCGAGAAGGACTGGCGCTGGTCACGGCCACGCGCGTCTACGCCGAGCTGCAAGCGATGGGCCTGGTAAGCGGCGAAACCGGTCGCGGCACGTTCGTCAAGGAGGCGCTCCCGCGCGGTCAAGGTATTGATCTGCAAGCCTGGAGCGCTGACACAGTGGATCTGAGTTTCAACAATCCCTCGTTGCCGGATCAGGGAGACCTTCTGCGCGCGGCGTTGCGCCAGCTCGCCGCTGCAGGCGACCTGGAGACGCTGCTTCGATACCAGCCTCATGGCGGGCGAGAGCACGAGCGGGCGACCGTGGCGCGCCACCTGACCAGCCGGGGACTGGCGGTACCGGCTGAAACCGTATTGCTCGTGAGCGGCGCACAGCACGGGCTGACAACAATCGCCATGGCCTTGCTCGAGCCCGGCGACGTGGTGGCCGTAGATGCTTTGACGTACCCGGGATTCAAGCTCGCCGCCGAGGTCAACCGGCTGGAACTCGCCCCCATTCCTGCCGCCGGGAACGGCCCGGATCTGGATGCATTGGCGGCACTATGCAAGCGGCGGCGAGTACGCGCCGTGTACGCGATGCCGACGCTCCATAACCCGCTCGGCTGGGTGATGAGCGCAACGCGGCGTCGCGAGCTGGTCACCATCGCCCGGCAGCATGGGCTGATGCTCATCGAGGACGCCGCCTACGCGTTCCTGGCGGAAGGCGCCCCGCCGCCTTTGGCAGCGCTTGCTCCGGAGACGACAGTCTATGTATCGAGCTTGTCGAAGAGTGTCGCGACCGGGCTGCGCGTCGGCTTCGTCTGTGCCCCGCGCGAATGGGTTCCCAGGCTCGAACGGGCCATCCGAGCGACGACCTGGAACACCCCCGCGACCATGACGGCTATCGCCTGCGGCTGGATCGAGGACGGCACCGTAGCCAGGCTTGAGGCCGACAAACGGCGGGATGCCGCACAGCGCCAAAGCATTGCCGCTGAAGTCCTGCGCGGGCTGAAACGGATCAGCCATCCCGCGTCGTACTTCGTCTGGCTTCCTCTGCCGCAGGAGGTTCGGGCAGACGCGATCGCAATGGCGTTGATGCGCGAACACATCTCCGTGTCGACGGCCCATCCGTTCGCGACGTCAGCGCATGTGCCTCATGCCATCCGGTTGGCTCTCGGCTCCGTCAGCCTGTCCACGTTAAAGCAGTCACTGGAGACGGTGGCTCGTGTCGTTGCCGACCAGACCTACTGATGCACGGATGCGGCGGTGCAATCCGACAGACAGGAGTCGCTGGTCAAAGGGCTCAATGATCGATATAAAGGAGAACGTGTAAATGGAGGCAGTCGCATTGAGAACGGCTAATAGGCGGCGTCAATCATGAATCCAGAAATCGTGCCGGCGCAAACCGCGCTTGTCGTCATGCATTATCAGACTGACATTCTCGGGCTCTTTCCATCGGTCGCGCCGGTCTTGCTCGCCAATACGCGCAAGCTATGCGACGCGGCGCGGGCCAAAGGCGTCAGTGTCTGTTTCGCCAATCTCCGCTTCAGTCAGGGCTATCCGGAGGTCAGCCCATTGAACAAGAATGGGCAGGGAATCAAGCAACTCGGCTTATTCGTCGACGACCGGCCTTCGCCGGAGTTAGGCCAGCAGGCCAGTGAACCCGTCATCATCGCGCATCGCGCCAGCGTGTTCTTCGGCACCGGTCTGCAGGCACGACTTCTCGCACAAGGTGTCGATACGCTGATTATGGTCGGCATTGCATCGACTGGTGTCGTGCTCTCGTCGGTCGCGTATGCGAGCGACGCGGACTTCCGCCTGTACACGGTCAAGGATTGCTGTTACGACCCGGATCAGGTGGTACATGAACACCTGTTCTCTACCGCATTCGATTCGCGCACCACGGTGCTGTCGCTTGCGGATGCGTTACTGCTGCTCGCCTAGACGTTCGACGTCCGCGCCGGCTTCAACCGTGCTCGATGCCAAGCAGCCGCGCGTCCAGCCGACGCGCTAGCGCCGCGCCGCCTTCGCGCATCACTGCATCGTGATTCCATTGGAAAACCGGTCGCAACAACGGTGCCAATGCGTTCATCCATGCGCGGGTGGTACGCACGCGCCAGTCATAGCGGACCACGGTCAGGTTGCGTCCGTCGGTTGAAAAGCTCCACCGGCCGGCGCCTTCGACGTCGCCGCTGGCCTCCCCCTCCAGCGCGACCAACGGGTCGACGCGCGTTACTCGCATGTCGAACACGAGGCGATAGGGCAGCCGGCCTTTCCACGTATAGCGTTGTACGACGCCCACGCCCTGATCTGAACCGGCCTCCAACTGATCCACGCGCTCAACGTTGTTCCACCACTCGGGCCAGCGCGCCGAATCCTGGATTGCCGCCCAAACTTCCTGCACTGGCGCATCGATGCGCCAAATGGTGGAAAAGCGGTATTCGGCCGTCCGCAAGTTATTGAAGACGCGGCAGGCGCACCGCGAACGCGGTTTCTGCCTCGTCGGAGCGTGCCTCGATCTCGCCGCCATGGGCCTTGGCAATCTCGCGCGCGATATACAGTCCGAGCCCCAGGTTGCCGTCGGCGTTATATGAGTCTTCGTGATGCAGGCCGCGCTGGAGCGGGTCGAAGATCCGATGCAGCGTCGTTTGATCGATGACAGGTCCCTGGTTCCTCACCTCGAAACGTACGTTCTGCTCTTCGCCGATCACGACCACTCGCACGGGCGCGTCCGACGCGCCGTATTTGATCGCATTCAACACCAGATTGCCGAGCAACTGCTGCAGACGGCGGCCGTCCCAAACACCCCGACAGTCCCCCTGCACTTCCAGATCGATCTGACGGTCCGGGTGCGCTGCCCGCAACGTGTCGAGTTCGTCGGCAAGCAGGTTCTCCAGATCGGCATCAGTCGGCGCGATATTGATCCCCAAACCCAGCCGGGTTCGATTGAAATCAAGCATATCGTTCAGAAGCGCCTGCATGCGGGCGCCGCTTCTGATCAAACGGGACGCCGCTACGGATACCTGCTCCCCGGCGTTCAGTGCCGCCAGATATTGGGCCGTCATCAGGATGGTCTGAAGTGGGCTGCGCATATCGTGCCCGAGCATGCCAAGCAAAAGATTGCGAGCCTGATCGACTTGGGCGCTGAAATACCCGACCGATTCGGCAAGCGCCTGATCGATGGCCTCGTTGAACCGGATCACATCATCCGGATGTGGCGCTTCGGGCTGGCATTCGTCCATCCAGAGGCGCAGGACGCTCGCGCGCAAGGCGCGATACTCAGCAGCCAACTGGTTAATGTCGAACCCGCCTCGCGCCCGCAGAAGGGCGTGCGTCTGCGCACCTGTCTCTGGCGCCCCGATCAGTATGGGGGCCCGCCCCATCGACTTTTCGGCTTGCGCTTCCCGGGTCTGGGCCGTCGACAGATCCTTCGCGACGGCTTGCAGAATCTGTTGCGCGTGGTCTCGCAGGGCGAGCGATTTCATGTCCACGGCTGCCGGCAACAGCGTGGCGGCGAACGTCTCCCACTGCACCAGAATCGTTTCCATGTCGCGCAGGATGAAGTCAGCCAATCGCATGTTTGCCCTCAAAGAAGCCGAAAGAGACAGTATGGCGCATCCGCTGAACTTATATTACGCACAAATAGCTGCTTTGACTCTATCAGGCCCCTAAACGCCCTGCAGACGGACGAGGAAGCCCTCAAGCGCCCGATTGAACGCGCCATTGTCCTCGACATGAGGTATATGCCCAATTCCCGGCAACACGTTCATGCGTGCGTCGGGCAACAGTCGCGACAGGCGCAATCCTTCGCTAACGGGCGTTACACCATCGGTCCTCCCCCAGATCACCTCGACCGGCATGCTCAGTGACGCGTAGTCCGGCGAGCGACTGCTTCTACTGAGCCCTGGATCATTGACGAATGCATCCAGCCAGTAGCCATACGCCTGCGTTGTTCCCACCACAGAAAGCGGTCGCTGATAGACGGCAATCCGGTCAGCCGTCAGCGCGTCATGACGTGAGGTGAATTTCCGCAGAAACCACCCGGTGAGCCACGGATTGGTCGCCGTCGCGGCAATCACGGGCCGCGCCACGGCCGGTACCTCAATCAGGCTGCCGAGCAAGCCACGTTCGGCTGGCGGCGGATCGATAGCGAGCGCAACGTCCACCAATACCGCCGCTTTAAATCGCTTGGGTTCGGCCATCAATGCTTCGACCGTAGCCCGTCCTCCGAACGAATGACCCACGAGAATTACCCGCGAAAGCTTCAGCGTGTCGAGCATCCCGAGAATACGCAAGGCCTGGTGGCCTGTGTCGTATGTGTTGTCCGCGGGCCGGCTGGTGTACCCAAACGGCGGCAGATCCACCGCGATGCAGTGATAGCCGGCTTGAGCGAGATAATCCATGGTCGGAAGCCATGTCGAGCTCCAGGCGCCCACGCCTGAAATGAAAACGATCGGCGGGCCACTAGCGGGACCACGCTCCTGTATCAGCATGTCCACGTCCGCGGCACGCACGAAGCGCGATCCGGCCGGCGCCGCGCTCCGCGCGATGTCCCGCTCGCGGCTATGGGCGATCAGATCCGCGCCGCCTAATACGGCAACCAGCGCGATGATCGGCACAACAACCAGTGCGACCGCGACTTTATAAAGTTTCATGGCGTTCAACGTATTCTTTTTATGCTTGATGGGTTCGGCGGCACACTTATTCTGGCCGATGATTATGTACAGTTATGCTCAGCCAATTTTCTCAAGATTGAGATCGACCGATAATATCAAGTCCGCTTAAACTTGCGTTCCGAATGAAACGTTTTGATGGCTTCAGGAATCACCAATTGACTTCCGGGAATAGGCAAAAATAAAAAATGCTATTAACCACCCTCACCCCCGCTTTCTTTTTGAGCCGCGGTCGTATTACCCGCAGCGAATGGCTGACCCGAATCATCATTGCCGCATTCGTATGCGCCGCCTTCGGCAGTCTTGCCGGTTCCTGGTTTGGCGAGATCGGTGCGGCCGTCTTCGCGATCGTTTTTCTCTGGAGCGCGGTTGCGCTCTCCACCCAGCGCCTGCACGACACCGGACGGTGCGGATGGTCGTTGCTGACCGCCATCGTCCCGGTGTTCGGGCCGATCTGGGTACTAATCCACGTGCTGCGCCGCGGCGTCGATCACGAGAACCGCTTTGGCCCCGATCCGGCAACTCGCGCGGATTACCTCAAAGTCAACATCGGGGAGTGATGCAGATATGGCAACGGTCAACGACGTCACTCAGCTGAACCGGATTCCTGTATTTTCAATCGCTACGCCCACCTCCACGCAGGAAGTCGTCGAGGCGCTCACCCAGACCAATCTGCCGGTGTCGGTAGGCGGCGGCCACTTCAGCATGGGCGGACACACCGCGAGTCCGGGCACTCTGCATCTCGATATGCGCAAGATGAACCGTGTACTCCGGTTCGAGCCGCACACGTCGGTGATTCGTGTGCAAGCCGGTATCCGCTGGTGCGATATCCAGCGGTTTATCGATCCGCACGGTCTGTCGGTCAAGATCATGCAGACCTATGCGAACTTCACGGTGGGCGGCGCGCTGTCGGTGAACGCCCACGGACGATACATGGGATTGGGGCCGGTCGTGCTGTCGGTACGGGCGATTACGCTCGTGCTCGCCAACGGCGAAGCAGTCAACGCCACCCCCACTGAGAACAGCGTGTTGTTCAACGCGGCGATCGGCGGATATGGCGGCGTAGGCATCATCACGGAAGCGGAGCTCGACCTTGTGCCCAATACGCGGGTCAAGCGCAGCGATCGCAAGATGCGCACTGCCGACTACAAGGCATGGTTCGATACCACCGTGCGCAGCCATCAAGACGTGATCTTTCACAATTTCGATCTTTATCCGCCGCGCTACACACGCGGCAGGGCGATCAGCTGGACCGTCACCGATGAGCCGGCCACGTCAGCGCGATTGCAGCCGCTCAGCCGCGGCTTTCTTGCCGCGAAATACTTTCTATGGGCAATCACTGAAACGCCGCTCGGCAAGTTTCGTCGCGAGTATCTGTACGACCCGCTGCTGCATTTCGGCAAGAAGGTGCACTGGCGCAATTACGAAGCCGGGTACGACGTCGCGGAACTCGAGCCAGTCGGGCGACGCCAGCGCACATATGTGCTGCAGGAGTACTTCGTGCCTGTAGACGCCGTCACGCGATTCGCCGAGGCGCTATCGGTGATTCTCTCGCGGCATCGGGTGAACGCGGTCAACATTTCGATCCGCCATGCGCTCGCCGACAACCGCACCGTCATGGCATGGGCGCGCGGCGAGACGTTTGCCTTCGTGCTCTACTACAAGCAGCGTACTCGCGAGAATGCCAAAGAGCGCGTTGCGGTATGGACGCGCGAACTGATCGACGCCGTGCTCGCCGTGGGTGGCACGTACTATCTGCCTTACCAGCTGCACGCAACGCGCGAACAGTTCCATCGTGCGTATCCGCGAGCGCGCGAGATGTTTGCGCTCAAGCGGGAGCTCGATCCGCAATACCGTCTGCGTGGCGCGCTGTGGGATCGCTACTATGCGCCTGAGCGAAGCACGCTCGACGCGATACCTGAAGTGACGGCGGCACAAGAGGACAGCAACAGCAACGGCACCCTGTTCGCCACGATCTATCGTAACGAGCGCGAAGCCGATCGTTTCTATGCATTCCTGCAGAATATTTTTAATGTGCTGCCCGAAGACCGTCTGCATACGTTGATCAAAACTTCGACAGCCGAACATACGGGCGACGAACGTATCTACCGCGCGATCCAGGCGGGGCTCAAACCGATCACGCCGCGCCTCGCGATGCTTACGCATGCGCTGCCGTCCCTCTCGATGCAGAAGGCTGAAATGGGCCGGCAAGCCGCCATGCTGCTGGGCGACTCACCGTTGCAGGACTATGTCGAGATTGGCACGACAGGGCGCTACGTTCGCGCCATGAAGAAGTATCTGCGGCTCAAAGGCAAGGTGACCCTGGTTCATGACGTGCGGCCGGGAATGAGCCCGGTCGATATTGTCGAGCGTGGGCAGATCGGCTCGATCGGCGAGTTCCAGCCGCTGAACGACTACGCGCCCATCGCGCTGCCTGCCGCTAGCGCGGACCTGGTGAGTTGCTTTGTCGGCTTGCACCACATGGCGCCGGCGAAGCTCGCGCCGTTTCTCGACTCGATTGCGAGAATCGTCCGCCCCGGTGGCTATTTCGTGGTCCGCGATCACGATGTCACGACGCCGACAATGGATGCATTCGTTTCACTTGCCCATACGGTTTTCAACGCGGGCCTCGGCGAAACGTGGGAAACCAACCGGTCGGAGTTGCGTCATTTCGCCGGCGTGGACGACTGGATTGCGCGCGTCGAAGCGGCAGGTTTTCGCCATACCGGCATGCGCCTGACCCAACAAGGCGATCCGTCGGACAACATCCTGATGGCATTCGTGCGCCATGGAGAGGCGGCATGATGCGGCCGTTGCGCAAGGCGCTTCTTACCGTCACCGTCACCGTCGGCGTCGCGCTCACACTCGCGATGCCGGTTGCGCATGCTGCAGCGTCCTCCGCGACGCCTGAGACACCAGCAGCCTCATACCAAAGCCCTGTGCCGACAGCGGATCGCCGCGGCACTGAGCAGACGCTGCTGACTTTTCCGGAGTGGTATCTCGTGCACAGCCCGGCGGAATACGCGCGAATCGTGCAACACGAACCGTCGCACGATTTTCCGTTTCTGGATCAGATCGCCCAACTCTGGTCGAGTTATGCGACCGTCACGCGTGAGCAGATGCATGACAACTATCCGCTCAATCCCGGTTACCACGTGATGATCTGGGTGATCGCATCGAGTACGACCGTGGAGTATGCGCTGCGCTCCCTCTATGAAAATACCGTGGGTCGCGCGAGCTGGCTGCTCGGTGGGAAAAAGCTGACCGATGAAGACCGCTATGGCGCCCAAGCGGCTCAGGAGTACGTGGACTTCATCCGTCAGGAGCCCTGGTACCTGTTCGATTTCGGCGCCCGCCTTCGCCATCTCTGGAGCGATGTCCCGATGTGGGGACCGGATCTCACACGCAAATGGGAACGCCGCTACGCGCTGACCACCGAATACGCGATCAAGGCCGTGTACGGAAAACTGATCGAGAAGGCGACGCGGGCCACCTACACACCGACCCTGATGACGACCGACGTGGTCGTCGACCGCCTGCCCGATGGGTGGTCGGCGCCGGCTCACGTCAGCGTGCTTGCCCGTCTGCCGGACGGTCGGGCGTTACTTGCGTTGCCGCGCTATTTCGACTTCAGGCTTGCGGCGACAGCGCTTGCGCAACAGGGCATTCATCTCACCGACATCGCCGGCAACACATCAGTCATTCTGGTCACGGTGTGGGCGAAAGACGACGCCCCGTTGCCCGCCGGTAGCGGTCGCGTATTGTTCGAGCAACCGCTGACCATGCCGGCCCATACCCGACGCGTGGCGTTGTTGATGCCGGTTCGCGACCTGTCCGATTTTCTGGCGGCAGCCGAAAAGAACGGACTGGTGACGGAGCACGTGTACGACTATTGAATCGGCAGAGGGTGCCGAGCGGCGGCTGGAAGCGGGCAAGCCTGACCGACGCTCTATAGCGCACACGATGCAAAGGACCTTCTGTTAATCCGCCGTCCCAAGATAAGCGGCCTTCAGGGCTGCCGCGTCGAACTTCACCATTTTCATCATCGCCTGAGCGACACGCCCTGCCTTTACCGGATCGGGGTCAGCCATCATCCTGATGAGTTCGCCTGGAACGATCTGCCACGAGACGCCGAAGCGGTCTTTCAGCCAGCCGCACGCCTCGGGCGAACCACCGCCCTCGAGAAAAGCATTCCAGTAGCGATCAACTTCTGCCTGATCGGCACAGTCGACCATAAGGGATATCGCGTGGTTGAACGGGTCGCCCCCGCCTGAGTTCATCGCAATGAAGGGTTGCCCAAAGAGAACAAATTCGACCATCTTCGTGGAACCGGCGGCCGGTACCGGTGTAACCCGATTGACGCGTGAGTCCGGAAAAATACTCGCATAGAAAGCAGCGGCCTCCTCAGCCTGATCGGAATACCAAAGAAAAGGCGTGATCTTTTGAATCGTCATGGCAAATCTCCTGTCAGTGGTGGCTGAATGCGGAGCTAAGCCGCATGCTGCCATTGAGACGACGAAGGAAGGCTATCAAAATCGACACGACGCGAAGAAAAATTTCACTTTCTACCCGCTGCGATCACAGCAACGGCAGCGTCAGCCTGATGTGCTCCGCGAATACCGTAATCAGATGGGCGGGACGCTCCCGCTCGAACTTCAGCGTAATGCCAACGGTGGGCAGGGACGGAAGCGCCGGATCTCCATTGAGTATGCAGAGATCCGGGGGAACTGCCGTCTGTGTGATAACGGCAACGGCCTGCCCCGAGCGGACCAGGGCCGTCAAACCGGCAAGACTGCTGCTCGCATAGGCGATGCGGTAAGCCCTGCCCGCGCGTTGCAGCGCTTTGCAGGCCGCCAGATGATCGAGCGTGTCGGGATCGGAAACCGCCAGCGGCAAAGGGTCGAAGTGCGCGGAATCCAGTCCCGGATAGCCCACCCAGACCAGCGGTTCGCGACGAATGATGTCGTCATTCGCCGCGTCGTCCGGCAGCGAGATCATGGCAAGGTCCAGCGCATGCATCTCCAGTTGTTCGAGCAATCGGGGAGTCGGGGCGCACATGACCTCCACCAGGGCATGCGGGTGCTGGCTCGAGAACTGGCGCAGCAAATGCGGCAGGAAAACGGCGGCGTAGTCGTCCGGGCAGCCGAAGCGGATCGTCCCCGACAGCCCTTTACCGGAAAGATCGGCCATCGCCTCGTCATGCAGGCGCAGGATGCGTTGGGCGTGGATCAACAGGCGTTCGCCGGGATTGGTCAGCACTACCCCTCGCCCCGTGCGCTGGAATAGCGGCTGATCGACGATTTCTTCGAGGCGCTTCATCTGCTGACTCAGCGCCGACTGTGTCCGGCCAATCCGGTTGGCCGCGCGACTGAGCGCCCGGACTTCGGCAATGACGATAAATGAACGCAGCAGATCAATTTCCAGGGAAAGACTCAAGGTATAAGCCCCGCTTCTATCTTCGATAAGAACTATTCGATTCTATGAAAGCAGAGAGCCATCTAGACTGCAAGTTATTCTCGCCACCCGCCCAGGAGAAACAAGGTGTCCCTGAACAACGATGCAAATTTCTGGCGCAATGCCAGGCAGCACCTCATCCGCTACGGCGGCACCTTCGAGCCGATGATCATCGAGCGCGCCCAGGGCAGCTTCGTCTATGACGCGGACGGCCGCGCGATTCTGGATTTCACTTCGGGGCAGATGAGCGCGGTACTTGGGCACAGCCATCCGGAGATCGTGTCGGTTATCAACGAATATGCCGGCAAGCTCGACCATCTTTTCAGCGGGATGCTGTCGCGGCCGGTGGTCGATCTGGCGACCCGGCTGGCCGAAATTACGCCTGACGGGCTCGACCGGGCGCTGTTACTCAGTACGGGCGCGGAGTCGAACGAGGCCGCCATTCGCATGGCGAAGCTCGTCACCGGTAAATATGAAATCGTCGGCTTTGCGCAGTCCTGGCACGGCATGACGGGGAACGCGGCATCCGCGACTTACAGCGCCGGTCGCAAGGGCGTCGGTCCGGCAGCGGTCGGCTCCTATGCGATCCCCGCCCCGTTCCCGTACCGGCCGCGTTTCGAACGAAATGGCGAATACGATTACCTGGCGGAGCTGGACTACGCCTTCGATCTCATCGATCGCCAGTCCAGTGGCAATCTCGCCGCCTTCATCGCGGAACCGATCCTCAGTTCCGGCGGCATCATCGAACTGCCGGTCGGCTACATGGCCGCACTAAAGCGCAAATGCGAGGAGCGCGGCATGCTGCTGATCCTCGATGAAGCGCAAACAGGTGTCGGGCGCACGGGCACGATGTTCGCCTGTCAGCGCGACGGCGTCACGCCAGACATTCTCACCTTGTCGAAGACGCTGGGCGCAGGTCTACCGCTCGCCGCCGTCGTGACCTCCGCACAGATCGAGGAGCGGGCCCATGAATTGGGTTACCTGTTCTATACGACCCATGTGTCCGATCCGCTTCCCGCCGCCGTCGGTCTGCGTGTGCTGGATGTGGTGGAGCGCGAGGGGCTGGTTGCGCGTGCGAACGTAATGGGCGAGCGACTCAGGCGCGGCCTGCTCGATTTGATGGAACGCTTCGAGTGCATCGGCGACATTCGTGGACGAGGGCTGCTTCTGGGGATGGAGATCGTCAAGGACCGCCGCACGAAGGAGCCGGCGGATGGGCTCGGCGCGAAGATCACCCGAGAGTGCATGAACCTGGGGCTCAGTATGAATATCGTGCAGTTGCCAGGTATGGGCGGTGTCTTCCGGATCGCGCCTCCGTTGACCGTGTTAGAGAGTGAGATCGACCTGGGTTTGGATCTGCTTGGGCAGGCGATCGAGCGCTCGCTGTAATCGCTTCGGTGTTCATAACAAACGGCCGGAAACGACATGTAATGCTCACACTTTCAAGTCACCCTGCCACAACCTTGATGAACTCTTCCAGCACAGGATTGACCGTGTCGGTTCGCCAGACAAACTCGACTGGATAAGATAGGGTTAGGTCCGCATGATCCATCAGAACAACCTGATTCGGGCAACTATATATGGACGCCTCAGGAACGATCGCGTACCCCATGCCCGCTGCCACCAGGCCGAGTATCGTCGATACGTCGCCACCGATAGGCACGATATGCGGCGAAAACCCGGCAAGCTGGCATTGATGAATCAGAAAATCGTAGTACGCCGGCGCCACTTCCCTTGCGAACCACATGCATGGCTCGTCCTTGAGGTCGGCTAACCGTTCCGGTATGGCGGGCGCAGACCCGTCGCCAGGGCGCGGCATCGCGAGCTTGAGACGGCAGTCGAACAGATGACACGCGGAGAAAGTCGGATCGCGCGCGTCGCGCCACGCGAGAAATCCGCCGTCGAGGCTGCCATCCGAAATCCGCGCCAACTGCTTCGCTGCCAGCGCCGGTTCGAGCATGATCGTGACATCGGGATGAGTGATCTTGAAGTCACGAACCGGCTTCAGCGTCGCGGGATGCCAACTGTAGTTCGGCGCAAGTCCGATTCTCAACGCACCCGATTGGCCTCTCGCAATGCGCACGAATAAGTCGCGCGCCGCTTCCACATCGTTCAGTACACGTCTCGCGTCGATGGCAAACTGCGCGCCCGGAGTGGTCAGTTGCACGCCCTTGGCGTTGCGATGAAACAGGTCGCTGCCCAGTTCCTCTTCGAGATCGCGGATCTGCCGACTCAATGCCGGCTGAACAATATGGAGTCGTCGCGCGGCCTCCGCTACGCTGCCGCAATCCGCTACGGCAAGAAAATATCGAAGGTGTCGGAGTTCCATGTCTTATCGGGTTGGGCATGCCTATGCTTCAAAAGTATAGCTGCCATTTTTGAAGAGTATGCGTGCCGCGGCACGCCTCGCGCTTAGTGTACTGACACGCATAACTACACGTGAGCAGACAAAATGGCGAGTGTGAAAGCGGTCGGTCATCGACCAGACAGGGTGGCGGTGCCCAGCCGACGCGCGGTTGCAGCGGCATCGGTGGGTAATGTTCTTGAGATTTACGATTTCATTGCCTATGGCATTTTCGCGGTGCCCATATCCAGGACGTTTTTCCCCGCCAGTTCCGACTTCGCCGCGCTGATCCTGACGTTCATCACCTTCGCGGTGGGCTTCCTCGTGCGGCCAGTGGGCGCGCTCGTACTAGGCCGATACGCGGACCGCGCGGGTCGCAAGAAGGCTTTGAGCCTCACGCTGCTGCTCATGGCTGCCGGTACCGTTGTGCCAGCCGTGTGCCCGTCGTTCGCGAGCATCGGCATTGCCGCGCCGCTTGTCATCGTGCTTGGCAGATTGATCCAGGGCTTTTCGGCCGGCGGCGAGATCGGCGGCACGGTAGCGATGCTGGTCGAGAACGCGCCACCGTCGCGTAAGGGGCTGTTCGGCTCCTTCCAGCAAATGTCTCAAGGCGGCGGCACGCTGATCGCCGGATTCGTCGGACTGGCGCTAACGAGCCTCTTTACCCAGGAGCAGATCTTCGGCGGCGCATGGCGCCTGGCGTTCGCCTTCGGCTTGTTGATCGGTCCGGTCGGCTGGTACATCCGGCGCTCTGTCGATGAAACACCGGTCTTCGAACAATCTCAGCGTTTGCCGCGCCGAGCCCTGTGGACGCAACTGGTCGAATACCGGAGCCAGGTGGCAACCGGTGTGGCAATCATGGTGTTCTGGACCATCGCCACCTACGTTTCGAATTACTTCACGACCTACGCTGTTCGCGAGGTTCATCTAAGCCTCTTTGACAGTTATGTCGGACAGGTCAGCTATGGCATGGCAATGATGACGATGTGTCCCATCATCGGTCATCTGTCGGACCGGATCGGCACCCGTACACCCATGCTGATCGGTGCCGCGCTCACTGCAATCGCCGCCTATCCGCTGTTCGTGCTGCTTTCCCATTACCCAGGACTCGCTACGCTCGTAGCGGTGCAGGTCACCATCGCGATCCTGCTTGCCTGCTACGCCGCTTGTGCATCGAGCGTGCTCGGTGAGGTCTTCCCGACGGAATTTCGCGCAACCGGCGTCGGTTTTGCTTATGCAATCGGCGTGACGGTGTTTGGCGGCTTTACGCCGGTCGCGGTGACTACGCTGATCGGTTTCACCGGCGATCGCCTTGTGATCGGGTACTACCTCGCGGCCGCGGCGTTGATCAGCTGCGTGCCGGTGCTGTTTATGAGCAAAGGCAAAGGCAACCCGGAACCGGACACTGCCCAGGCCCAGCTCGAGTAATTGCATCGCCCAGTCGCATGCCCTAAAAACAGATCTCATCAAAATTGAAAATGATTTACGACGAATCGATTATCGCCTTTGAACCCGAACTGATCCGTATCCGGCGACATCTCCATGCGAATCCCGAGCTCCGTTTCGAAGAACAGTGGACGTCCGACTATGTCGCCAGTCTTCTTGACGACTGGGGAATACCGGTCGTTCGAGGGATCGGCGGGCATGGACTTGTCGGTGTTCTGCGTCACGGAAAGAGCGAGCGCTCCGTTGGTTTGCGCGCTGACATGGATGCGCTGCCGATGCACGAAGCGAACACCTTCGCGCACGCGTCGCGTTACGCGGGCAAGATGCACGCGTGTGGCCACGATGGACATACCGCCATGCTGCTCGGCGCGGCGCGCTATCTTTCCCAGCATCGACAGTTCGACGGCACCGTAAACTTCATCTTTCAGCCTGCAGAGGAAGGCGGTGGCGGCGCGCGTCTGATGATCGAGGACGGCCTGTTCAACCGATGCCCAATGGACGCCGTGTTTGGCGTTCACAACTGGCCGGGCATGCCAGCGGGCAATTTCGGCATCCGTCCGGGTGCGTTGATGGCGTCGAGCAACACGTTCGAAGTGCGCATAAACGGACGCGGCTCGCATGCCGGGCAGCCACATCGTAGTGCGGATCCTGTCATGGTCGCTGTCCAGATCGCGCAAGCCTGGCAGACGATCGTGTCGCGCAACGTCGATCCAAACGAGTCGGCTGTGTTGTCAGTCACGCAAATTCACGCTGGCAGCGCGGTGAACGTCATCCCTGAGCAGGCTATGCTCAACGGCACCGTACGCAGTTTCAGCGCCGATGTGCTCGACATGATAGAAAGCCGCATGCGCACAGTGGCGGAAGGTATCGCCGTTGCATTCGATATCGAGCTCACGTTCAATTTCACGCGCATCTACCCAGCGCTTGTCAATCACGCGGCGGAAGCCGCGCTCGCTGGCAACATCATGCGCGACCTGGTAGGCGCCGCGAGCGTGGACGAAAACGTGGAACGCACCATGACGTCGGAGGACTTCGCGTTCTATCTGCTGCACAAACCCGGCGCCTATGCGTTCATCGGTAACGGCGACGGCTCGGCGCGCTTGCCCGGACAAGCGAGCGGCCTCTGCCAGTTGCACAGTGCGAGCTATGACTTCAACGACGCGCTGCTGCCTCTTGGCACGTCGTACTGGGTCGCGCTTGCGCACGCCTATCTCGGCCATCCGGGCGCAAAGGCAAAAGCAGGCTCAGCGGAAAATGAACTGTCGGCTTGACCCAACACACATGTGTTGACACGCGTTCCAATTGCAAAGAAACTTGACCCCATGCTGACGCTAAACCTCTTCTCCTTCGCGTTTCAATGCCACATGGCAGTCCGTTCGGGCATGCCATCGGAGGCCAACGCGCGTTAGATAAGCAGGAACGCAGCTCAAAGGCCTCGCCGACAATACGGTTGAGGCCTTTTTTGTTTGTGGCGTCTCCGTGATCGGCATCACCAGCGGAGATGAACATGGACGAAAGAAGCCCAAAGTTGGCCCCATCCGGCTTGCCTGCAATCGACGATTGCAGCAAAGACCGCGTCGCAAGTACTGCGATCTACCCAACCCGGGGCCCTACGTCGGCAACGCGTTGGGAAACGGCCGGCGAATGGCACGATAGCGGATGCGATGCACGTATTCGCTTCGCCCGGATGTTGTACCCGTACGAGTACTGGAATCTTCCGATGCAGGAAGGCCACTTCGGCCGGCCAGTCGTTTCGTTGATTTCAGAGGATGACCCACCGGCAACGACCGGGCCACCGTTCCTCGACATTCTTGCGACTGTGGGCCGTTTGTGGCGGCTGGCGACTCGCAGGGCACACGCCATCGGGAGAGCCACCTCTGCGCTCTTCGGCAAGCAGTCGCAGGATTGACTAACGTGTTGACGTTCCGCGCGACAGTGCTGCGCTGTCGCGCGGAACCTCATCCGCAAAGCTCAGTTGCCGTTTGATCCCTCGAACTCAACGATCTCGATCCAGTTCGCGCCCTTACCCACAGGGTACTGTCCAATCAAAGCCAGCGCGCCGGAGTCGCGATCAATGCGGTAAGCGCTCATGGTTGACGACAGCTGTCCGACTGCAAGCAGATACTTGCCCGACGGATCGATATTGAATCCGCGCGGCTGCTTTTCTGTCTGGTACGTGCCGATGCGCGTCAATTCACCTGATTTCGCGCTCACCCGATAAACAGCCAGCGTGTTGGACGTGCGTTCAGAGGCGTACAGGAAACGCCCGTCTGGCGTGACGTGCACGTCCGCACCCCACGGCTTGTCGCCGGAAAAATTGGGCGGCAGGATGGAAATGGTCTGAACGGGTTTGACCTTGTCATGCGTGCCATCGAAGGCGAGCACATGCAGTTTGCCGTCGAGCTCATCGATCAGATAGACAAAGCGATGATCCGGCGAGAACACAAAGTGACGCGGCCCCGACTTCGGAGGCAACGAATAGGCGGGCGCGGCGTCTTCGGTCAACTGACCGTTCGACGCATCGAATTTCAGACGCAACCAAGCATCCGAGCCGAGTACCGATGCGAAGACATAGCGATTGTCGGGCGCATTGCGGATGGCGTGAGCCATTGGGCCGGTTTTGACGGTTTGCTGAACATCACCCGCCACGCCATTTGCGGCGATACGGTTCACCGCCAGAAGGTTTCCGCCATACGATGCGGAAAAGAGGTAGCGGCCGCTCGCATCCGTCGATACGTAGGCCATGCTCTCCGCAAGCGGCGCCCTGCCCAGTTCGATCAGCCGGCCGTCGAGCGGATTGACCGCGAAGCTCACCACGCTATACGGCTTGGAGCGTAACCCTGCATAGAGCCGGAGATGGTCGGGCGAAAGCGCCATCGGCATGACGGTGCCACCAACCGGTACTGTCTCGACTGCGGCAAGTGAGCCGCTCGATTTGTCGAGGCTGAAGACAGAGATGTCCTGACTGTCCGCATTCGATACGTAGGCATACGTAGCAGCCTGCGATACGCCCGATCCCAAAGCACCCGCAAACAGAACTGCTGCGACCAGGGTGGCCCTAACGCTCATCGTGACACTCCGTTGAAATGGTTGAATATGAACATCCAGCATCGGCCGCCTCGTTTTTTCGAAAGAATCTCGACGGCCGGTGGCAGCGCGTTGCCGCCCCGGCACATGCGCGATCTATGCTTTTACTGGATATGGATGCGGGTCAAGCCCGATTGAGGCGGAATGCGGAAACAGCATCCGTCATCGCTTGCGCCTGCTGCTCAAGTGCGCTCGCGGCGGCGGCGGCCTCCTCGACTAGCGCGGCGTTCTGCTGCGTTACCCGGTCCATCTGGCTGACGGCCTGCCCGACCTGCTCGATGCCGGAGCTCTGCTCAACTGTCGCCGAGGTAATCTCGGCCATGATGGTGGCAACGCCTTGCACCGCGCCCACAATCTCACCCATGGTCTGCCCGGCCTGAACAACGAGTTCATTGCCATCGCGGATATCGTTGACGGACGCGGCGATCAGCGTTTTGATCTCCTGTGCCGCGGCAGCGCTGCGCTGCGCGAGCGTGCGCACCTCGCCGGCGACAACCGCAAAACCACGGCCCTGCTCCCCTGCTCGCGCGGATTCGACCGCCGCATTCAAGGCCAGAATGTTGGTTTGAAATGCGATGCTGTTGATCATGCCCGTGATCTCGGCAATCTTGTTCGAGCTGGCCGTGATTGCCGTCATCGTTTGCACAGCCTGCTGCACGACGTTGCCACCTCGCTGTGCGACGTCCGCCGCGTTGGCGGCGAGCTTGCTCGCCTGACGGGCATGGTCGGCGTTCTGTTTGACGGTCGAGGTCAGCTCTTCCATGCTGGCCGCCGTTTCTTCAAGCGATGCAGACTGCTGCTCGGTTCTACTCGACAAATCGAGGTTGCCGGCAGCGATCTCACGCGCACCACCGTGGATGGCTTCACAGTTCACGCGCACATTCGATACCGTCTTGGCCAGGCTCGTCTGCATCTGCGACATCGCCGTAAACAGCTGCCCCAACTCGCTCCTGCCTCCTTCCGGAATCGATACGGTCAGGTCGCTTCCTGCGATACGGTTGAGCAACTCAGAGGCAATCTGCAGCGGACGGACCACGATCTTGCGCAAAGCGAAATGCGCGGCGACGATCAATGCAAGGGCCAGCGCCACGCCCGCCGCCACCATCGTGACAACCCAGGTGTATTCACGATCACCTTGCGCGGCGGAATCCTGGGCAAGTGCTTCAGCGAGCTTCTGGAACTTCTCGACATTGGCCGAATAGGCGACGCCGGCCTGCGTGATGTCTTTGTCGTTGATCGATACGTATGCATTCGTATCGCCCCGCTGCAAGGCGTCGAACGCGGCATGCAGAATCGTGGCTAGAGCATTGGAAGAATCGAAAAGTTTCTGCTTCAGCTCGTCGTCCTGGCCCGCAAATTTATCGGCATCACGAAACATCTTGGTTTCGCGGTCCGCACGCTCCAACGTCGTGGCGGCACTTTTGAGCGCCGAGTCGCGGGTCGCTTCGTCATTGCGCTCTTTCAATGCGGAATACGCACGCGTCAGCGCGGCGCGGGTGCGTGTGGAGTCTTTATAGGCATCGTTGACCAGCACTTCCTGGCTGGCGATATCGTGCAGACGCCGAGCGTTGTCGTTAGAACGGCCAAGCGCCAGCACCCCCACTACGCCGCCGATCAGAATCATGCCCGCGAAAAGCACGAGAACGGCAAGGAGACTGTTTCTTATTGTGAGATTACGCATGCCTACCGATCCAGTTAACCATTGTTCGTTTGTTTACGACATAAACAACGCAAAACCTGAGCCTTCGACCTCGCAAGATTGCGGTACAGACCGCGGCGGGACATGGCGTCGTGCGGATCCATTTCGAAATACGTCATCATACAAGATGAATTGACCCTTTGTAGAAATTCTTTAATGCGTATTCACCCGAATTTTCCCCTTTCGCTAAATTTCAATTCCTTTCAGCGCGATAGCAGCCGAGATCCCATTTATAAGACGTCATATATCTATCAGGCCTCCCACGATCACCGATATCGCAAACGAAGCAACGCGCCCACGCACTCATTATCTTTACAGCCAAGACGCCGAAGCTGGTTGCACTGCTCAGCGCAGTCTGACGAACATTGACCGTCATCGACATGGTCTCGCCCAGCAAATTGCGTCGAAATGTTATATGATGGTCATCATGAAAACGCCGTCAATCAATCGGAAGGCTGTCAGCCGCAAAGAAATCACGCACGAGCGCATCGTCGAAGTTGCCGCGCGCGCAATCCGGCGCAGCGGGTACGACGGCACAGGCGTGGCCGACATCATGAAGGAGGCTGGCCTTACTCATGGCGGCTTCTATGCCCATTTCCCATCGCGCGAGGTGCTGCTTGCCGAAGCGGCTGACCGCGCCGGTGCTGAAGCCGTAGCCCTGTCGGAACATATCGCCGCCTCGGTCCCGCCTGAGGATGCATTGCCGTCGATGGTGCGCGCCTATCTGTCGAAGGAGCATTGCGAAGACATTGAGAATGGCTGCCCGGTCTCCGCCCTTGGTTCCGAGATGCCGCGCCAGGCGCCGGTCGTGCGGCGCGCAGCCACCCGCCGCATCAAGGAGATGATCGATGTCATTGCGCGCCAGTTGCCCGATTGGGGTCAGCCGGGCGCGCACGAGCAGGCGCTTGTCACGGCGGCCACCATGGTTGGCACCATGGTGCTGGCGCGCGCCGTCGACGACCCGAAGCTGTCGGAAGATTTTCTTGAAGCCGCATTGAAAAAACTCACGCCGACTGACGCGTAAATCCACCGGCCCGGTGTCGGTTTTTGTTGGATCGAGAATATGATGAACATCATATTTTAGCAAGATGAACACTCACGCAAGCACCTGAAGACAACCCTCAATATCGGAAGGACATCATGGAAACTGGAATAGCGCTCGTGACTGGCGCCTCGTCAGGAATCGGCGAAGCCACCGCCAAGCGGCTCGCGAAGGCTGGATACAAGGTCTACGGCACCAGCCGGCGCGGCGCACAGGCCGGCCAGCGGACGTTCGGGATGCTGCCACTGGACGTGACTAGCGATGAATCCGTCGAAGCTGCCGTCAAGGAAGTACTGCGCCTGCACGGCCGCATCGACCTGCTGGTGAACAACGCTGGTTTCGGCGTGGCGCCTGCCGCTGCGGAAGAGAGTTCGCTTGACCAGGCTCGTGCGATCTTCGATACGAACTTCTTCGGGATCGTCCGCATGACGCGCGCCGTGCTGCCCCATATGCGGCAACAAGGCAGCGGCCGCATCATCAATATTGGTTCGGTGCTGGGCTTCTTGCCGATGCCCTATATGGCGCTGTATTCCGCCACCAAGCATGCGGTCGCGGGCTATTCGGAATCGCTCGATCATGAGTTGCGCACGATGGGCATCCGGGTCTCCGTCATTGAGCCCGCCTACATCAAGACGCCTTTCGACGCGAACTTCATGGAGCCGGACGTTCCCCTCGACGACTACCTTGAGATACGCACGGCCATCGCGAGGCGTGTGAAAGAGGTTGTCGAGAGCGCTGACGGTCCGGAGGTTGTGGCCGAGACCGTACTGCGGGCCGCCATCGCGGCTCGCCCGAAACTTCGCTACACAGCCGGTGGACTCGCCGCCCGTCTGCGATTGCTGCGCAGGTTTGCGCCCGCCGGCCTTGTGGATGCAGGTATTCGCAAAGACCTGCGACTTCAAACTTGAACGGCATGACTGCGTTGCGATCGATCTGGAACGCTGCATCCCCTACTCCCCGCGAAGCACTCTGACTCAACGAGAAACGTACAAGGAAACATGATGAAAGCTTTTGTTGTCGATCGATACGGACGCAAGAATGACTTGCGAGCCGGCGAAATGCCGGTCCCGGAGCTGCGCGAGGACGACGTATTGATCCAGATCCACGCCGCGGGCGTGAATCCGCTCGATGCCAAAATCCGGGACGGCGAGTTCAAGCTTATTCTGCCTTATCGTTTGCCGCTGATTCTGGGTAACGATCTGTCCGGGGTGGTCGTCCGCGTTGGATCGCGCGTTCGGCAATTCAAGCCAGGCGATGAGGTCTATGCCCGACCGCACAAAGATCGCATCGGCACTTTCGCGGAATTCATTGCGGTCAAAGAAGACGGCGTGGCGTTGAAGCCCAAATCACTCGCCATGGAGGAAGCAGCCTCGATCCCGCTGGTAGGCTTGACCGCGTGGCAGGCGCTAATCGAAAAAGGACAACTCAAGAAAGGGCAGAAAGTGCTGATCCATGCAGGCTCCGGCGGCGTCGGCACATTTGCCATTCAACTGGCGAAACATGTCGGCGCGACCGTCGCAACGACAACGAGCGCGCGCAATGCTGAACTGGTGAAGCAACTCGGTGCGGATATCGTCATCGATTACAAAAAAGACGACTTTGCTGACATCCTGAATGGCTACGATCTCGTGCTCGACACGCAGGGCGGCGATACGCTCAAGAAGTCACTGCGCGTGCTCAAACCAGGTGGCAAACTCATCGGAATCGCGGGACCGCCCGATCCCGACTTTGCCAAAGAGATGGGCGCTTCGTGGTTCCTGAAAACGGTGATGCGTCTTTTGAGCTATCGCATCCGGAAAACCGCAAAACGTCATGACGTCAGCTATTCATTTGTGTTCATGCGCGCCAGCGGAGACCAACTGAGCCGGATCGCTGCACTGATCGATGCAGGGTCCATACGGCCAGTGATCGATCGAATCTTCCCGTTTGCGGCCACCAATGAGGCCTTGGCTTACGTCGAAACCGGGCGTGTAAAGGGTAAGGTTGTCATCAAGATCCAATAGAAGGCTTGGACCGGCCGCGGGCCATTGCCCGCGAGATGCTGGATAGACTGTTTTAAGAAGCTACAAGAAAAAAACGGCCCCGGAATCCCGAAACATCCTCCGCACGCCATCCAGTGGCATGATAGTGGCCTCGCTTCTCAATCCACCAGCTCTCTCCCGAACATGTCGAACCTGATCGTACATGGTGGTCTCCCGTTACGCGGCGAGATCGTGCCATCCGCCAACAAGAACGCCGTCCTGCCTATCCTTTGCGCCACGCTGCTGACCGACCAGCCACTGCGTCTCATCGGCGTACCCGAGATTACCGACGTCAAGAAGATCCTCGATATCTTTCGTACGCTCGGCAGCAATGTGTCGATGGACTTTGCCACCGGCATTCTCGATTTGCATCACCACGCCACGTCCTTCGATCCCGTCGCGCACAGGCTGCCGGAGGAGATGCGTTCTTCGATCATGCTGGTGCCGCCGTTGCTGGCGCGTTTCGGCGTCGCACGTCTGGAAAACGACGTGAAGGGCTGCACGTTGGGCGTACGTGAGATCGATCCGCACGTTGAGGTGTTCGAGCGCTTCGGCGCGGGCATTGAGCGCACCACCGACTCGCTGATCGTGCGCGCGGCCACTCAAATGGCGGCGAATCATCATTGGCTGGACTACGCGTCGGTCACCACCACGGAGAATTTCGTGCTTTGCGCGGCGTCGGCCAACGGTACGTCGACCTTGGTCAATGCAGCATCGGAACCGCATGTGCAGGAGTTTTGCCGTTTTCTGGCAATGCTGGGTGTGCCAATCGACGGTATTGGCACATCGCGCCTGAGCGTGGAAGGCGGCCATAAACTCGGCGGCGGCGAGTTCCGGTTCAGCGAGGATTTCCACGAAATCGCGACCTTTCTCGCGCTTGGCGCAATCACCGGGGGCGACATCAAGGTCAAAAACAGCGCGCCCGATCAGTTCCCGCTTATCGATCGAACCTTCGCGAAGTTCGGCGTACAGGTGGAACACCGCGATGGCTGGTCGCATGCCGTTCGGGAGGGTCCGTTACGAGTGCGCCGGCCTTTCACGCAGAACATCCTCACCAAGGTGGAAGCGGCGCCCTGGCCGTATCTGCCCGTCGATCTGCTCCCCATCTTCATCGCGCTTGGCGTGAAGGCGGAAGGCAGCGCGATGTTCTGGAACAAGGTCTATGACGGCGCGATGGGTTGGTCCGTTGAACTCTCCAAGTTCGGTGCGCACGTGTTTCTGTCGGACCCTCATCGTTTGATCACTTTCGGCGGACTTCAGTTAAGTCCCGCGAAGGTCGAGAGTCCGTACATCATTCGCGTGGCGATTGCGCTGCTCATGGTCGCCGCAAGTATCGAGGGGCGCTCGGAAATCACCAATGCGCTGCCAATCCGCCGTGCACACCCCAATTTTGTGGAAAACCTGCGCTCGGTGGGCGCGCGCGTGGAATGGACCAGCAGCGAATGATCGTCTAAGGCGATCCGCCAGAACCCGAACATCATGGAGCAAACCTTGCACGAACTTCGCCTCGAGACACTGCAGGTCGGTGCACTGCGCATGCGTGTGGCCAGCCAGGGCAGCGGCCCGCTGGTGCTGCTATGTCATGGATTTCCGGAATCCTGGTACGCCTGGCGGCACCAGTTGGCGGCGCTGTCAGCCGCCGGGTTCCGCGCCGTCGCACCTGACATGCGTGGCTATGGCGGCACCGATGCGCCGCCGGACGCGGAGTCATACACGATGCTGCATCTCGTCGGCGACATGGTCGAGCTCGTCAATGTTCTCGGCGAGAGTGAGGCGGTGATCGTCGGCCACGACTGGGGCGCGCCGGTGGCCTGGAACGCGGCGATGTTACGGCCCGATCTGTTCCGTGCCGTCGTTGGCATGAGCGTGCCGTTCCATCCGCCTGCGCGGGAGGACTTGCTCAGTGCGCTGGAGCGGCAAGGTGTGCAAACGTTCTACATGCAGTATTTCCAGACACCCGGCGTAGCTGAGCGCGAATTCGAGGCTGATCCCGAAGCCACAATTCGACGCGTCACGTTCAGCATGTCGGGCGATGGGCCCGACCACGTGGTGGCGGGCATACTCGCGCCCGGCACAAGTTTTCTCGACAACACAGTGGACCCCGAGACGCTGCCAGCCTGGCTAAGCAGTGAAGAAATCGCTTACGTGGCAGGCGAATTCGCGCGCACCGGTTTCCGAGGTGGGCTGAACTGGTACCGCAGCATTCGGCGCTCATCGGAACTCATGGCCGCTTGGCGAGGCTGCGTGATCCGGCAGCCATCGCTATTCGTGGCCGGCGCGGAAGATGACGTCCTTAAGTTTCCGGGCGCCCAGGCCCGTATCGCGAATCTGGCACGCGTACTGCCCGGACTGCGCGGATGCCATATTCTCGACGGCGCGGGTCATTGGATTCAGCGCGAGCGTTCGGCGGAAGTGAGCGAGTTGCTGGTTGCGTTCCTGAAGGGGCTGTAGGCAGCGCGCATCCCCTGCTCGATCGCGTGCAGCCTACAGCGATCAGAACCTCGCGAGGAATTCCGAAACCTTCGCCAGCCCCGTTTCAAGTACGTTCCGGTTGTTCGCATACCCGATACGCGATGATTCGTGACGCAGTGATTTATGGATGAAGCGGGTCCACCACGCCCTCTATCGGAATCGCTCGGGACGGAACGGATGGGGATCGGTAAAAGGCTCGCCCCCCGTCATCATTTCCGCCAGCAAACGCCCTGTCACCGGACCGAGCGTCAATCCGTGATGGTTATGCCCGAACGAGAACCACAGCCCTCGATGGCGAGGCGCGCGCCCAATGACAGGCCGCATGTCAGGCGTACACGGCCGCAACCCGAGCCATGGCGCGTCGTCGACGCGGCGGCCCAGTCCGAATATCGGCCGGGCCACGGCTTCCGCGCGGTCCAGTTGAACGCCCGTCGGCGGCGCATCGCGCCGGGCGATTTCCACGCCGGTAGTCAGCCGCAGGCGGCCTTGCATGGGCGCGACCACATACCCTTTTTCCGTGTCGACCAGCGGTACCGAGAGCATCGATTTCGTGGCCTCGTAGTGCATGTGATAGCCGCGCTTTGCCCGTAGCGGTATCCGATATCCGAGCGGTTCAAAAACCTTGTCGGACCAGGGGCCGAGCGCTACGACCACCTCTTTGGCACTGATCCTGCCTTGCGACGTCTGCACAGTCCATGCATCGGCTTCCTGACGTACCGTGACCGCCTCGCCAGTGAGCAGCGCGCCGCCGCCCTCCTCGAACAGCCGCGCATAGCCCTTCGTCAACGCACCCGGGTTGGAGATGCTCCTCGGGTCCTGCCAATGCAATGCACCGCAAAAACCCGGCGCGATACCGGGTTCGCGCGCCGCCAGTGCATCGGCATCGCACGGCACCACGCGCAGTCCGTATGTCCTCGCCGTGACTTCGGCGGCCGATGCCTGCCGTTCATACTCCGAGCGGGTGCGAAATGCCTCGATCCAGCCACCGTCGTGCGCGAGGCCTTGGAGGCCGGCACGCTCGATCAGCACATCGTGCTCGGCAACGCTTCGCCGGATCAAGGGCAGCATGTCGCGCGCGGCAGCTTCGAGCCGCTCAGGAGACGACTCCCACCAGAATCGCGCGAGCCACGTCGCGAAAGACGGCAGCGCCTTGTAGTCCCAGTAAAGATCGGTCGACTGATTGCGCAGGTAGCGCAGCAGCGTACCGAGATCGCGCGGAAAGCCGTAGGGAACCACCGACGAGCTTTCGATCAGTCCGGCATTGCCGAAACTGGTCTCTTCGCCGGGGCCGCGCCGATCGACGAGCCCCACGCGGCGACCGCGATCCTGCAGATGCAGCGCGGACGACACGCCGACAATCCCGGCTCCCAACACGATCACATCGAAATCCATAAGCTCGCTCGAATGATCATTTCGGATCCCGATGCGATTCGGCTTGCATCGGGTCATGAACCGGTTACTTCGCGATGATGTCGCGCTTGAAATACTTCTGCGACAGGTTGCTGAGCGTGCCGTCTTTCTTTAGCGCGGCGAGCGCGGCATCGATCTTTCCGGCCAACGCCTTGTCGCCCTTGCGCAAGCCAAAGCCCGTGCCTTCGCCAAGCGTTGCCGGATCGCTGAGCGGCTGGCCGACAATCGCATAGTCGTGACCCGACGGCTTGTTCAGGAAACCATCCTCAACAGTCTGCGCTTCCTGGACGGCGGCATCCAGGCGTCCGGCAACGAGGTCGGCGTACACCTGATCCTGGTCCTGATACGAAACGATCGATACACCGGCATTCGCCCAGTGGCGCTTAAGGAAATCTTCCTGCGACGATCCCTGCAGAACGCCGACGCGTTTGCCCTGCAGGCTCTTCACATCCGGCAACAAGGACGAACCACGCTTCGCCACCATCACGATAGGCACCACGTAGATCGGCGGCGTGAAATCGATGGACTGTTTGCGCTTGTCCGTAATGTTCATCGCGGAATTGATGACGTCGAATTTGCGCGCCTGTAGTGCCGGAATCAATCCGTCGAACGAATTCTCCACCCACTCGCATTTCACGCCCATCTTCGCGCAGACCGCGTTGCCGACGTCGACGTCGAATCCCTGCAATTGCCCCGTCGGCGACTTGCTTTCGAACGGCGGATACGCGGCCTCGATGCCGAAGCGCAAGGTGCTTTGAGTCTCGGCGCTGACAGTGCCAACCGAACCGATTAAAGCGGCAGCGACGAAAAGTGAGAGTGAAAGCTTCAGACGCATGGTGGTTCCCTATGAAATTGGGGTTCACAAAATTAGGGCACGGGGCGGTAACTGACGGCGCGACCTCGAGAAGATGCATGAGGTGCCAGAAAGGCCTGTTCTCACACTCGTTCTGGAATGACAGTCTATTCTGGACACTCACAAATGCAAGCGATTTTCAAAATAAAAGTCCAGACTGGACTTTTTGACTTTAGAATTGGGCTGACGCCGCTAGCCGGCAACGATGTGGAGAGCAGGCCCATGAGCAGCACAGACAAAGAATTCCCGTTGATCGTCCAGCAGGACGCGGTGCGTAAAGCACTGTCCCACCTCGACGTGCGCGGCGCGTTGACACGCATGTTTCTCTCGCTTGCCAACGACTCCGCGGTGCAGCCGCCCCAGACCTTCACCCCGTTTCCACAAGGGGCTGGCGATTTCATTACGTACTTAGGGGTCCTGGCGGACGCCAAGGTATTCGGAGCAAAGATGTCTCCGTACATCGTGACCGAAGCGAAACCGGTCATTACGGCATGGACCGCACTGATGTCCATGGAAACGGGGCAACCTTTGATGTGGTGCGATGCGGGTCTGCTCACCAACGAACGCACAGCCGGCGCAACGGCACTTGCGGTGGAACACCTTGCGGCGCCCGACGCACGCCGGCTCGCCATCGTCGGCGCGGGTGCCGTGGGGCAGGCGCATTTGCGTCACCTTGCACCGCTGCGAGCGTGGGCCTCGATCAATGTGTTTTCACCCGAGCTTGCGAGCAACGAGGCAAAGCGCGCGGAGGTCGCCGCCCTTGATGAACGCGTGCGGATTTGCACCCACCTCGATGAGTGTGTGCGCGATGCCGACGTGATCGCCTTGTGCACATCCTCAGGCACGCCTGTACTGTCGGACAACCTGCTGACTAAGCCAGCACTCATCACGTCGATCAGCACGAATGTCGCCAATGCGCATGAAATTCCACCGGCGTGGATTCAAGACATGGACGTCTATTGCGACTACCGGCGAACCACGCCCGCCAACGCAGGTGAAATGAAACTGGCGGCGCAACTGCATGACTGGTCACCAGAAAGCGTTCTGGGCGATTTGCCCGAACTCGTATCCGGCAGAGCCAGGAAACCCTCCTGGCGGCGGCACGTTTTCTTTCGCTCAATCGGACTCGGACTGGAAGATGTAGCGATCGCCTACGCGTTGTTCAGGCACGTGAGCGGGCAACCGATCGGTTGAACCAGACCGATGCGGCGGTGCGTGGGTTGCCGCAAACAGAGGTGAATATTGCCCGTGGCAAAATAGTGCATCGCACGAACATGCGTTGCACATTGACGCACACGCCGGCAGACTCGGCCAAACCGAAAAATCTCATGCTTCCCTATGCGAAAGACTAAGATCACACCCGCGCGCCGGCTTTTGCTGGATCGCTACGGCCGTGTCGCCGACGGTATTGCGCTGCTCTTCTTTCCGTACGTCGAGATCGTCATTCATGACCTGCATAGCCAGACGATCGCGTACATTGCAAACAACCTGTCAAAGCGTGAGCTGGGCGACGAATCGGCGCTGGAAGAGATTGATCATTCAGCGCAGTCAGGCACGATCGGTCCGTACGAAAAGATCAATTGGGATGGCAGACGAATGCGCTGTGTCAGCACGGTGCTCTTTGACGACGCAGGCGCGGCTGTCGGCGTGATGTGCGTCAATTACAACATCGCCGTCTTTGAGGACATGAAACATGTCATCGATCGCGTGGTGTCGGGCGCAGGTCTGGTGAAGCAGCCTGAGGAGCTGTTCAAGGACGACTGGCAGGAACGCATCAACACGTTTCTCCATGCATGGCTTCAGGAACGCCAGCTGGCACTCAACTCCCTGACCCGGGAACACCGTCGCGAACTTGTCGAGGCGCTGTGGGAAGAAGGAGCCTTCAAAGGAAAGAGCGCGGCTAACTATGTTGCCAACGTTCTGGGCATGGGCCGTGCGACTGTATATCAGCATATAAGGGATTTACGCGGCGCCGCAGCCTAGAGCGTGTTAGGCACCTTGTGTGAGACCTGGTATCCTGGCGGGATGAAAAGAGCAGACCGCAAAGGGTATCCGACCGATGTGTCGGACGAAGAATGGAGCTTCGCGGCACCCTATCTGACGCTGATGGACGTCACCGCGCCGCAGCGCAAATACGAACTGCGCGACATGTTCGATGCGTTGCGCTGGATGGCTCGGGCCGGCGCACCGTGGAGGATGCTGCCCAATGATTTCCCACCTTGGGAATTGGTGTATCAGCAGACCCAACGCTGGTTACAGGCAGGTTGTTTTGAGCACATGGTCAGCGACTTGCGCTCGGTGATACGCGTGGCACAGGGACGGCAAGGACAGCCCAGCGCGGTCATCCTGGATGGCCGCACGATACAGTCGACCTGCGAGAGCGGACCACGCGCGGGCTATGACGGTTATAAGCGAAAGCGCGGCAGCAAGGTCCATATTGCGGTGGACACCCTGGGACAGTTGCTGGCGGTACATGTGACACCGGCCAATGAGCAGGAGCGTGTGCAGGTAGCAGAGCTTGCGCGTCAGGTCCAGCAGGTAACGGGACACACGGTCAAGGTGGCATTTGCCGATCAGGGATACACGGGCAAAGAGCCAGCGCAGGCCGCACTCGATGAAGGCATCGAACTGCAGGTGATCAAACTGGAGGAAGCGAAAAAGGGCTTTGTACTGCTACCCCGGCGGTGGGTGGTCGAGCGCAGCTTTGGCTGGCTCAACCGTTTCCGCCGTCTCGCACGTGACTATGAACGTCTACCCGAAACGCTTGCCGGGTTGCATTTCGTGGTCTTCGCAATGCTCATGCTCGTTCACGCGGTGCCAGTACTTCCAAGTTCCTAACACGCTCTAGGCTGAATCGGATTTAACGGCTGGCGACCGCCGACTGCGGCCTCTGATATTTTCAGAAGACAACGGCACGATATATCAGGCGCTAATTGCACGACCGATATACCACCGATTCAAATCGCAGTCCGCTATACTTTCAATTGTCTTAAGGTAGTCCGCTACGCGGTATGTTTGGCCAAGCATAACCGCATGGTGTCGTGTCCGAGTCGGCTGATCCAAGCCTCAATCGCTCGGCAATACGAAAAACCACCGTAGTATTGCCGGAGACGGGCACATGAGCACGACAATTTCAATCGAAGAGCCGCCTCGCCTCATTGGGATCGTGACCAAAATCTACTCGGGTTTGCTGGTCATTGGCTTTGCGCTCCTTCCCGCCTACCTGATTGCCTATCTGGCTTTCTTTCAAGACCCAAGCCTGAAGTTCGAAAACCACGGCTTCCACGAAATCGCGATTGCAGCGGCAACGCTCGAGGGGCTGTTCGTCACCTATGTGACCTGGCGTTGTTATCTGTCGTCGGGTGAACCGCTGTTGCGGTGGCTGACTTTGGGTTTCCTGGGCTTTGTGCTGGTCTATGCGCTGCACGGCGCGTTCACCGGCATGGCTCACCACAATATCTGGCTATTCCTGCTCTACGGACCCGCATCGCGTCTGGTGATGTCGGTGCTGCTGCTGGTTGGGCTTCTCTCGTACCACCGCGCGCCGGACGCGCTCAAAGAGCGCTCGAATCCGCGCCCGTGGCTAACGTGGATCGCCGTGTTCGTCGTGATCGACCTGGTCGTCGGAGTCATTGCAAACTCGCCCATCGCGGGCAACCTCGCCGTGCGGCTATCCATGGAAGGCGGGGCGCTCGTCTTCTCGACGCTGAACGTCACGGTGCTGATGCTGCGTCGCATTCGCTCGCCGCTGATGGTGGTCTACGGCATCTCCATCACCTTCTTCGCGCTGGCGTCGCTCGCATTCATTCTCGGCAAGCCGTGGAATCATATGTGGTGGCTGGCACACGCGATCTTCGCCGCGGGCTTTTTCCTGCTGAGCTATGGCGTCGTTCAGGCGTTTCGCACGACGCGCTCCTTTTCGACGATCTACAGCCAGGAAGAACTGATGGCTCGCCTCGCCGAAGCGATGGCACGCACGGAAAGCGCGCTGCAGGAACTCCAACGCACCAATCACAAGCTCGAGCACCTCGCCGCGACCGATCCGCTGACGGGTGCCGCGAACCGGCGCGAGTTTATCCAGCGAGTGGAGGCCGAAATCGCACGCGCGAGGCGAGGTGGCGCACCGTTCTCGTTGCTGGCGCTGGATCTCGACCACTTCAAATTGATCAACGACAACTACGGTCATCAGGTGGGTGACGAGGTATTGCAGCGATTCGTGCAGAAATGCCTTGATGCCATTCGGCCCTATGACGGCGTGGCGCGAGTGGGTGGCGAAGAGTTTATGGTGCTGCTGCCTAGAGCCGCGCTGGACGTGGCACGTTCGATCGCCGAGCGCGTTCGGGGCGCCGTAGCGACCGAGGAGTTCTATACCGGAACCGGGCGGACCGTCGCCGTTACCGTCAGTGTCGGCGTCTCCGAGTTCGGCCGCGACGGCGACACGATCGACACCCTCTTACGCGTCGCCGATGAACGCCTTTACCGGGCCAAGCACGATGGCCGTAACCGTGTTGTGGCGGGATAGAAGCGATAACAGGTGATGCTCTTTGCCACCTACGGGTTTTTCCTGGTCTTACCCTATGTCGATACCGGCGTCGTCGGATCGTCGTAGGGGTATGTTCAACTTCTCCAGTGAAGGACCAGCACACCATGACTACCGGAACAATCCGTCTCCATCGCGTCTTGAACGCTACTCCCGAACGCATCTATCGGGCCTTCCTCGAACCCGATGCGATCGCTAAGTGGCTTCCTCCCTATGGGTTCACCTGTCAGGTCCACCACATGGATGCACGCGTGGGTGGCACTCACAAGATGTCCTTCCGTAACTTCGGCACCGGCAATGGTCACTCGTTCGGCGGCGAATACATCGAACTGGTGCCGTTCGAGAAGATCCGCTACTCGGACCGTTTCGACAACCCCAACCTGCCCGGCCAGATGGACGTCACTATTTCCTTGCGGGCGGTGTCCTGCGGAACCGAGCTCACGATTGTGCAGGAGGGTGTGCCCGAGGTCATTCCAGTGGAGATGTGCTACCTCGGCTGGCAGGAGTCGCTGGTTCAGTTGGCGAAGCTGGTCGAGCCGGTGATCCCTGACTAGCGTGTGAGGCTCAAGGCTTTGGTCCCTTGCCAAGGCCGAGCTTTTCCATTGCCTCATGGGCATCGATCACCAATGTGGCGATCTCGCTCACCGTGACCCGGAGACTTGTCGCTCTCGAGCGCATGTGCTCGTATGCGTTACTCTCGCTGAGCTGGTGCGCCTCCATGAGGATGCGGATGGCCTTCTCGATGTGGCGTCGCGCCTTGATCGCCTCCTCGAGCTTGGAGACCTTGCTGTGCAAGCGCTGCTGGTAGCCTGAAGACGCACGCGCGAGCACCAGGGTACTAAGAATGCCCGTAGACCGGTAGGGCTTGGTGATGACGCCATGCGCCTGCGTATCCACCAGCATTTTTAGCGCCGTCGGATTCTCGTAGTCGGATAACGCGATCAGCGTGGCTTCGGTATCGGCTGCGCACCAATTGCCCGCGCTGCGAGTTTCGAGGCCGACGAGAAAGAAAATCGCGTCGACATCGGCGGGCAGTTGCGAGGGAAACGGCCAGAGCACGCGCACCTGGCAGCCGATGCGGCGCAACTGCTCTTCCAGAACAATGCGATCCTCGCCCGGCGGATGAATCACGAGGACGCGCAGCGTGCGTAGATCGTCGAACAGACGACGGGCCCCCGTGCTCATGCCGATTCTCCGTCGAGCCAGAATTCCGCGAACCCGTACGTCGTCAGATAGGGATCGGGTTTGACCGGACCTCGGCCCTCCCAGACGATATCGAACGAGCCGTCCGGCCTGCACACGGCAATGCGCGGCGTCAGTATCGCGTGATTGTTCTCCGGATCGATTTTCAGCACTCCCTCTGGCGAATCGAATTCGACTTCGTGTACCGCCTCCACCAGTCTGGCCGTATCGAGACTTCCGGTACGGGCCAGCGCCAGCGCAAACAGATGCACCTGGTTATACGCCATCTCCGACCACATGCTGGCCGGTTGATCTCCGAATCGCGCATGCCATGATTTCAGAAAGCGCTGGTTACTCGCGAGGTTCAGCGTGTTGACGTAACTCGCCGAGACGATGTGGCTGCCACACAGTTCGGAGCCGATCATCCGCGTTTCGCCCTCGGTCATTGTCAAGCTTGCGATCGGAATCTGTGCGGGGTCGATACCGTGCTCGCGATACAGCCGATAAAAGTCGCGCGCACCTCGCCCGATCAGCGTGGAGAACACCACATCGGGCGCGATGTCCTTGATCTGCCGCACCACTTCTTCCAGCGCCGCTGGATCCGCATCGCTCGGCAGATAGAGTTCTTCCACGATTTCGCCGCCATGCTGCTCGACCATGTCGCGCATGATCCGATTCGATTCTCGCGGATAGATGTAGTCGGCGCCAACCAGAAAAAAACGGCGGCCGTGATTGCGCAGTAGATAAGCGGCCAGTTGCATGCTGTTCTGGTTCGGTACCCCGCCGGTGTAGATCACGTTCGGCGAATACTCAAACCCTTCATAGATCGAGCAGTACCAGAGCAATGCGTTGGTGCGTTCGATCACCGGCAAAACCGCCTTTCGGCTCGACGAAGTCGAACAGCCGAAAATCACGGTCACGTCGTCTTCCTGCAGCATCCGCGTGGCGAGCCGGCGATATTCGTCAGGATCGCTCTTCGGATCGTAAACAACCGGGTCGAGCAGGCGCCCGCCCACGCCGCCGGCCGCGTTGACTTCCTCGATCGCGAGCACGGTGCCGAAAAAATGCTCCGACCCGGTCGCTGAGGTCACGCCCGTGCGCGAGTACAACACGCCGATACGCCAACCATCGTCCGCGGGCGCCGGATTGGCCGGCTGTCGCGAGCTCGCCTCCATTTCGTCTCCTCCTTGCATCGCTTCCTCGTTGCTCAGGTCGCGGGAAAACGTTCCACTGCTGCCGCGATCGCCTGCTCGGCAAATGCGGCAGCGTCGAGGCATCGGGCATCGTCCCAAGGGCGGCAGATCACCTGCACACCGATCGGGGCGCCTCGCGCGCCCCTCAATCCCGGCACGTTCACACACGGGCAACCGAGCAAGGTCCAATTGCGATTGAACGCGGGGTCGCCCGTTGACGCGTGGCCCTCGGGCGCTTCGTCGGGCGCACTCGGTGTCAGCAAGCCGGTGATGCCGTCGAATAGTTCAGCAAGCCTCGCCTTCGCCTGTTCCGCGAGCACACATGCCTCGATGTAGGTTGCGGTATCGACCCTCGCTGCACGATCAAGAAAACCGGCGAGCATCGGCGATAGATCGGTACGATGATGATCGTACTCGAAGCCCAACGACTGATACGCCTCATAGCTCTGGATGGTGTTGTGCGCGGCGATCAGGTCGGCCATCCACGGCGCGAAACGCACACGCCGCACGCGCCCTCCCGCCTGCTCGATGGCGCGCACCGCTCTGTCGAGTACGTCACTCGCATTCGCTGACGGCGCGGTCCATGGGTAGCTGTCCGGCACGCCGAACACCGGGCCAGCCGTCACGCCGCTCAAGGCAAGCGACCGGCCCGACAGGGCCTGTGCGAAGTAAGCCACGTCACGCACACCGGCGCCGAACAAGCCGACCGTATCGAACGACCACGAGAAGCACTTCATGCCGACGGTCGGCAACATGCCGAGTGTGGGCTTGTAGCCGGCGATGCCGCAGAACGAAGCGGGCCGAATGGTCGAGCCGCCAGTCTGCGTGCCGATCGCGAAAGGCACGATGCCGGCTGCCACCGCGGCAGCCGACCCGGATGACGATCCGCCAGGGGTACGCGTCAGGTCGCACGGATTGCGCGTCACAGGCGGCGTCATATAGGCGAATTCACTGGTGACGGTCTTGCCGATGACAATGCCGCCGTTACGCCGCACCAACGTCACAATCGCGGCATCGGACTTCGGCTGATGGCCTGCGTAAATTGGCGAGCCGTAGCCGGTGACCAGGTCGCTCGTGTCGAAGATATCTTTCACCGCGATCGGTATGCCAGCCAACGGACCTGTTGCATCGGCGGCCGAGGTCAATGCCGTTTCCCGCTGCGCGACGGCCGTCATCGCCCTCACCTCGGGCTCGACTTCCTCGATGCGCGCAAACGACTCGAGAACGGCGCGTTCGCGCTCGCGCGGATCGCCGGCGGTTTGCTCGAGCAGGTCCAATCCTGAGCGGGGTCGATAAAAAGAGTTTGCGTTCGTCATATGCCGCCTATCGTCATGGTCATCCTGAATGTTGCTTACACACGCAGGTGTTCGAAGATCGATCCTACCGCTGCTTCATCTTTCGCGTTGCCATGCTCGAGGATCTCGCCTTGCTTGAGTACCGCGTAGCGGTCGGCAACCTTCAGCGCAAAAGGAACATTCTGCTCTACCAGCAGCAGCGTCGTGCCGTGCTGGCTGCGTTCCCATAGCAGTGCGTCGGCGAGACGGTCGATCACGGACGGTTGCAACCCTTCCGTAATTTCGTCGAGCAAAATGAGCGAAGGACGCATCATGAGCGCGCGCGCCACCAGCAGCATCTTCTGTTCGCCGCCGGAAAGCGTGCCGGCCAACTGCTTCAGGCGACTTGCGAATACCGGGAACACTGGCTCGATCGCGGCAAAGCGTTCGTCGAACGCCGACGCCTTCTGGAGCCCAAGACGCAGATTGTCGCGAATGGTGAGGTCCTGGAACAATGCATGTTCCTGCGGCGCGTAAGCAATGCCCTCGCGCGCGATCTGATGAGGCGCCATGCGCGTGATATCTTGCCCGCGCGCACGGATGGCGCCGGCTTTCTTCGGCAGATAGCCCATGATCGTCTTGAGCACCGTCGTCTTGCCCATGCCGTTCTTGCCGAGCAGCGCGACGGCCTCGCCGTCGGCAACGGTCATCGAGAGCTTGCGCAGCACGACCGAAGCCTTGTATCCGCTCGTCACGTCCTGCAACTCCAGCGCAATCTGGCTCATGACGCCTCCCGTTGTCCGACGTTTTCGCCTGCCGCGGCGCTTTGCGCAGTCCCGGCATAAATCGTTCTGACCAGCTCCGAGTTGACGACTTCGTCGAAGTTGCCTTGCATCACGATGCGCCCCTGATGCAGGACGACGATACGCGTGGCAATTTCGGCCACGAAGTCGAGGTCGTGCTCCACCAGCAGACAACAAAGCCGATACTGGTGAGCCAACGCGGCGAGCACATTGCCGATTTGCGTGCGCTCCGTTTTGGTCAAGCCTGCCGTGGGCTCGTCGAGCAGTACGATACGCGGCTCCAGTGCGAGCACCATCGCCAGTTCCAACGCCTGCTGTTGGCCATGCGAAAGATCCTTCGCGACAGCGCCCAGCCTCTGATCGAGATGGGTGGTACGCAGCACCTCCAGCGCATAGGGCGGCAGTGCAAGCGTCGCGGAGCGTCGCAGGAGCGATGGCCGCTCGATGATGGTGCCGGCGATTCTCAGGCACTCCGCAACGGTAAGCGTCTCGAAGATATTTGCGTTCTGGAACTTGCGCCCCAAGCCGAAATGCACACATCGGTCCGGCGGCAATTGCCGGACATCGTTGCCACACAGCGTGACCGTGCCGGCAGAACGTTCCGCGCCGTCGCTCATGCAGCGCATAAGCGTCGTTTTACCGGCGCCGTTCGGGCCGATGAGGCCAACCAGTTCACCGCCATCGGCGTTCAGATCGATGCCTTGCAACACTTTCAGGCTGCCGTAATGTTTGGCGACGCCGTTCATCTGCAGCGCTGGCACTGATAGCGCCCGTTCATGAGCTGCGCCGACGTCGCGCTCAACCAGCTTCGGTTCGGCGCCGTGACCCGCCAGATGGCGCAATGGCTTGAGCAACAGCGGCACCAAACCTTGCGGCAACAGCACAATCACAGCCACGAATGCAGCACCCAGAATCAGTTGCCACGCGAACGGCATGCTGCCGCTGAGATAGGCGGTCCCGACATTGATCAGAAGCGCGCCGATCACCGGTCCCCACAACGTTCCCCGACCGCCGAGCGCGACCCAGATAATCAGTTGGGTGCCAAGAACAAACCCGGCCAGCTCAGGCGCGACCACGCCGCTAAACGATCCGTAGCCAAATCCGGCAACGCCGGCGATGGCCGCGGTTGCAACCAGCAAGACGATCTTGACGAGCGACGTATTGATGCCGAGATATGCGCAGCGTGATTCGTTGTCGCGGATAGCAGCCAGCACGCGGCCGCCGTCGCTACGAACAAATAGCCACGCAATCGATGCAACAGCCAGCAGCGCAGCGCCGACGAGCCAGTACCAGGCCTGCAGCGAAAGATCGAAGGTCTCATAGCCGGTGAGTCCCGAACTCGAGCCCGTCCACGCGCCGCCGGAGAGCAGCAACTGGCTGAGAACGATCGGCAATACGAGCGACATCACCGTCGCGAAGAACGGCGACGCGCCGCGATAGAACGACAGCCAGCCGAGCAATGCGGCCACGGCCGCGGTCACCGCGATAGCCGCTCCCACGGCAAGCGCCACATAACCCGCCGAAAAGCCGCCGTGTGTAAAGACAAGACCCGCGGCATAGGCGCCCAGACCGAAGAACGCCGATTGCCCGAACGTCAGATACCCGGTGTACCCCCAAAGAATATCCACGGTCACGGCCACGATCGAAAAGAAGAAGGCCTGAATGAGGACGTTGAGCAGATACGAGCCGAAGACAAGCGGACCCGCGGCCAGCAGCACAACGGCCAGGCCGCCGGCCACGAGCAGACCGCGTCCGTGAATCGTTCGTCCGTTGCTTACCCGCTCATCGTTTTGTACAGCTTGATCTCCGGCTCCATGTGGCGATGCGTCGACTTTAGCCATGAGAGAACCCCTTGGGACGAATGCGCAGCGTGAGCGCCGCCAGCACCGCGATAGTCAATCCGCCCAGCACCGGACTAACGAACGTGCTGACCAGCACCTGGCAAGCGCCGAATACGAGGCACGTCACCAGCAGACTGAGCATCGAATGTCCTGAAACCATGACCAGCATGAACGCGCTCACCAGCCACGGCAGTCCCATATCAGGGTCGACGCTCGACAGCGGCGTAATGAGCGTGCCGGCGAGCGAACCGAGCGCAGCGCCCAGACTGAAGGTGATAAAACGGATGCGGCCGGAATGAATGCCGAGCCCTCGCGCCAGATCCTCATTCATGATCACCGCGCGCGTCTTGATGCCGAAGCGCGTTCCCGTGAGCAGCGCGGTCATGAGAATGCACAGACCGAGTGCGATCGGGATCAGCAGCAAACGATAGGCCGAGTAATCGGTCCCACCGATGGTGACGGCTCCTTTGAGCGGCGTCTCCACGAATTGCGCCTCGCGGCCGAAGGTCATCACGATGAGCTGCCCAATCACGATGCCGAGACCCCAGGTAGCAAGGATCGCGTCGAGTGGGCGTTTGTAGAGCGGGCGCACGATCACCTGCTCGACGAGCATGCCCACGACGGTACCCACCACGACCGCGAGCGGCAATCCGAGCCACGGACTCAGCTTGAGCTGCGTCACGACGAAGCTCGCGTATGCGCCTATTGTTAGTAGCGCACCGTGGGCGAAATTGACGATTTTCATCACGCCGAAAATCACCATCAACCCTGCGGTCACGATGAACAGCACCGCCGCGGTTGTGAAAATGTCGAGTGCCAGAACCATTGTCTTCTCCGGTCGCATCCGCCTGCGAATGTGCATCAGGCGGATGCTGTATTTCCAGTTGCGTCTACTTGATATTCGGGCACTGCGCGCCCGGATCCACGCTCGGGAAGGTCTGCAAGATCTTGATCGAGCCATCTGCCTGTATCTGGCCAAGGCGCATGGCGAGAGGCGTGTGGCGGCTCCTGTTCATGGCCACTGGTCCGCGTGGCCCGTCGAACGACACCTGGCCCAGCGCCTTGATCACCTTGTCAGCGTCGGTTGAGCCCGCCTTTTCAACCGCAGCCTTGTACAGGAAAAAGGCCTCGTACTGCGGCTCGGACAACTCGTTCGGCGTCTTCAGATCCTTGCCGAATTTCTTGTCCATGGCCGCGAGAAACTTCTTGTTGCCCGGCGTATCGATACCCGTCAGGTAGGAGCCCGACATATACATGCCCGTGGCGACGTCGCCCATACTCTTCGCCGTGCCTTCGTCGATCGCCAGGTTGCCATAAGGCAGCGTCATGCCGGAGCCCTTCAACTGTTTGGCGAGCGACACGTTAGGCGCGCCGCCGGCCGTCGCGCTGATCAACGCATCGGGATGAGCCGCGCGGATCTTGGAGAGAATCGGTGTCCAGTCGGTGCCATCGATCGGCAAGTACTCCTCGCCGACCACCTTGCCGCCGTGCTCCTCGATGTACTTTCTGGTGAATCCAAGCATACCGCGGCCAAAAACGTAGTCGTTGCCGACCAGATAGAAGGTCTTGGCGCCCTTGCTCTTCGCGAAGTAATCGACCACCGGCGCGACCTGCTGCTCAGGCACCCAGCCGTTGACATACATCCACGGACTGCACGAACGGCCCTCGTAAAACGACGTATATACGAACGGCTTCTTGCCACGCGCCACGATCGGCAGCGCGGCGTTACGCGCGGCGCTCGTTTCCATGGAAATGATCGCGTCGACGTTCTTCTGGAACACGAGCGTGTCGTACGCTTTCTGCGCGCCGACTGCACCGGACGCGTCGTCGGTGATGTCGAGCTGCAACTGGCGGCCCATGATCCCACCTGCTGCGTTGATTTCGTCGACAGCGAGTTGCGACGACTGCACGACGGCCGGCGCGACCACGCTATTTGCGCCAGAGAGCCCCACCGCTACGCCGATCCTGATCGGATCGGCAGCGAGCGCACTCATGCAGGTGCAGGCCGCGACGAGCGCCGCGGCGGCGCCAAGGATTTGTCTATTGAACGGAGTCATGGATTTTTCCTCACAGTGGTCGAATGAAATTCTTGTGTTTCATACGGGCGTGCCATCGGATGCCTCATGCGCGTGAGGTCGGCCAACCGGTGCCCAGCATCGGGTCGTACACGTCCGCGCGCCGATCGCTCAGCACGTGATTGAAGGCGTTCAGCGTGCGTTCCGAACGGGTGCGCGTCAGATCGATTGCGGCGTACAGGATTTCTTCGCGATCGACACTGGCCGGGCCCGCGACCGGCCACCCGTTGCCGCCCACAATCAGGCTCTGGCCGACGAACGGTTGACCACGCTCCGTGCCGATGCGATTTGCGCATGCGATCACCACGCCGTTGCTGTGCGCGGCCGCCATGGTGAGCGTCGTGGCCATGGCGGGTCGATCGTCCGGTTGCGCCGGCATCGGCACCCAGTTGGTGGGCACGCAGACGATGTCGGCACCTTGCATCGCGGCAAGCCGGTATGTTTCGGGAAACCAGCCGTCGTAGCAGATGGCGATGGCGATTCGTCCCAGCGGCGTGTCGAACACCGGCACGCCACGATCGCCCGGTTCGAAGAAGCGATGTTCGTTGTTCCAGAGATGCAGTTTGCGATAGACGCCGATGTGACCCGCCGGGCCAGTCAGGATCGCTGAGTTGTAGAGTTGCTTGCCCGCCCGCTCGGCAATACCCATCACGACATGGATGCCAAGGCGCTGCGTCGTTTCCGCAAGCAATTGCGCGGTTTCCCCTTCCGGCAGCGTTTCGGCCAGCGCGAACGCCTCATCGCGATCGTTGAACACGTAGCCGCTATTGGCCAGCTCCGGCAACACCACCAGAGACGCGCCGTGATGCGCCGCGGCTTCGAGGTGGCGGATGCATTGCGCCACGTTGTCGCGCTTACTGCCGACATGAGGTTCCATCTGAACGCACGCGACCACCATATCTGCGACACCACGTTCCGCGGGGTTGTACTGCAACGTCATCATTTCTTCTCCCAAAAGCAAAAAGCCCCCGAACCAGCGTTGGACGCAAGTTCGGGGGCTGCATAGCCATTCATATGTAGCACGGCATCGTTGCCGTGGAGCCGCCGGAAACAATGACGGCTCAGTCGAAGCGAATTTATGAAGCCAAATTCAGGATGTCAAGCGGTTTGACTGCGGCCAGGGTAATTCCTTGGGGACATGTTTCTGGTCAGTTCAAAATCTAGAATCCATAGCGAACCCCTTGATATGAGTCCCTTGCTGAACGATGAACGGAAAGTACCCGGCGACGCGGGATCTGCACACGTCACCGGGTGTGCCCGCGTTAGCTCGCCTGCGAAACGAGGCCTCGCAGAACGGTTTCCAGTTCCACCTCGCCCTTGACGATGTCGGCTTCATCGCCTTCGAAGGCGATGAAGCCTTCATTGAAGCCGTCGAGCATGCGCATGCGCGGCAACGGGTCCGTCGTGCCCTGGGAGCGGAACAGCTCGCCCCATGTTTCGCGCAGCACCACCTCCGCACGAACCGGACGACCGAGCACCTGGGCAAATGCCGCGGCCAGATCGTTCGGGCTCACACGTTGCGGTCCCTCCAGCTCGACGACACGCACGCCAAGCCAGGTTTGCTGAAGCAGTTGCGCGGCAACGCGACCCACGTCCGAGGTAGCGACCATCGGCACCGCCTTGTCGAGCGGCTGCAGAAAGCTGGGGATCACCCCTGTGTCGCGGGCCGGCGCCACGTCCCACGCGGCGTTTTCCATGAACCAGCCGGGACGCAGGAATGTCACCGGCATCGGCAAATCCTGAAGCGCCTGCTCCATCAGCGTACGTTGCGTGAGCAGATTGATCTCGGTGGCTTGCGCGCCGATCGTCGACAGGCAGACCACCTTGCCAGGCGCCGCGGACTGCAGCGCCCCACGCACAGCGTCAATGACTGCACGTGCTTCGGGAAAGCCCGGCGACGGATCGAACTCGGACGGCGGCAGGATGAAGACGCCTTGCGCGCCCTCGAAAGCGGCGGTTAGCGATGCCTCGTCGTCCATGTCGGCCGTCACCACTTCACAGCCGCGCTCAGCCCACGAACGTGCTCGAGCGGCATCGCGTACCACCGCGCGAACTGGCTGACCCGCTGCGAGCAACGTGCGCGCCACCGCGCCGCCGACCTTTCCTGTTATCCCTGTGATTGCATACATTGCAGTTTCTCCATGCGTAAATAGATGTGTCCCGAGTGCCGATCACTGACCAGTGCTCAGGCGTGTTGCAAGCCGTGATACAGACCCTGCTCGAACTGTCCATACAGATCCACCACGCGAGGGTCGTAGAACGGCAGGATCTGCGTGAACAGCGTGCCGGTCACCTTCCTGACAGGATCAACCCAGAAATAGCTATTCAGCAGTCCCGCCCAGCTAACGCTGCCCGCGCTGCGGCCATGCGGACCCGGCTGCGTGTTGATGTCGAAGGAAAGCCCCCACTTGTGCGGCATCCCAGGGAACTGATCGAAGCTGTTCGACCACGCCGGCTGTGCTGTCTTCATTTCGGTTACCTGAAGATCTCCAATGTGATTCTGGAACATCGTCGCAACGGTGTCGGCGCGCAGGACCCGCTCGCCGCGGTACGTCCCGCCGTTCACGAGCATCTGCAGGAGCGCCATGTAATCGCGCGGCGTGCTGAATGCCCCGCCGCCGCCCATAAAGAATTCGGGGCGCTGGTTGATCTCGAACGGAGCGGGCTTGAGCGATCCATCGGGTTGCCGGTTGTGCATGGTCGCCACGCGTTGCTTCTGCGCGCCACTGATCAGAAATCCCGAATTGCTCATGCCGAGCGGTGCGAAGATGTGCTCGCGAAAATAAACCTCCAGCGATTGATCGGTCACCGCCTCAACCAGCTTGCCCACCCAGTCCATTCCGATGCCGTACTGCCAGCGCTCGCCAGGCTCGAACTCCAGCGGCGCCTTGAACGCGCCGTTCATCGAGTAGCCAATATCCGGCATGCCGGTCACCTTTTCGTACCGGCTCATGTTTTCGCTCCAGATGCTGTACGTGAAGCCGGACGTGTGAGTCAGCAGATGACGCACGGTAATCGTGTTACGCGCAGGGCGCAGTTTCGGCTGTCCGGATGCATCGAAGCCGTCCAGCACTTGCGGCGACTTCAGTTCCGGGAGAATGTCGCCCGCGGGTTGATCGAGTGAGAGCCTGCCCTGCTCGATGAGTTGCATACAGGCGGTCGCAGTGATCGCCTTGGTCATCGATAGCAACCAGAACACCGTGTCGGGCGTCATCGCCGTACCCGTCTGGGGATTGGCATGGCCCGATGCGCCCTCGTAGACAAGCCCGCGCTGCGTGGCACCCATCGCCACCACACCGGCTACGGCGCCGTTGTCGACGGCCTGCCGCAGGGAGAGATCAATCGCGGCAAAGGCAGGGTTGCGGACCAGAACACGATGACGCTCCTGATGACCCTCCGCGGCCTCTGTTCCGATGCTGGTCAATCCGCCCACGGCGGCGACCGCCAGGAGGCCGGACGCCCGCTTTAACAGGTCGCGGCGGGTGAGTTGAACGGTCATCTCCTACTCCTTGGAAATTGGAATGAACAATGATTGGTGTGACGCGCCGATCAACGATGTGCGTAAAGCGAGTTGAACGGTGCATTCGCGAGGGCCGCCCCGGCAACGCGATTGCCCGAATCGGACGAACCGCTGCGCACACCGCCCACGCCGCTGGCGACGTTCGACTCGGCGCCCTTCCGCGCGGCCACTGCTGCTTCGGCTGCCTGAATGTCGGTGGGGTAATGCGGATCATTGGCGCGGCCGGGCTGGTAGCCCACGCTTTCCAGCTGGACGAGTTCCGCGCGCACCTGGGCACGCGTGACGGTCGAGGATTCCTGGGCGTAGCCAGCGACAGGGAAGGCGATGGCCGCGGCAATAGCAACTGCGAAATAACGGGTATTCATGGCAATGCTCCTTTGGATCGTTGCGGTCGAAACGGACCGTTGGGATGCATTGTGGGTAAACTCGATGAGAAACTAAATGATACGAATGACACTTGTGAAGTGACAGGTAGTCACTAATGAGCCATAGTGCGGTTTTTGAAGCACTGTGCGGGGAGCGTCAATGAGATCGTCCAGCGAGAATCTCTCTAGCGGTATCAGCGTATTTGCGGCCGTCGTCGATGCGGGGACGTTCGCAGCCGCGTCCGAAGTGATGGGTATGTCGCCCCCCGGAGTTAGCCGGGCAATCGCCCGGCTCGAAAAGCGGCTGAAAATACGGCTCTTCAATCGCACGACCCGCGCCGTTTCCCTCACGGAAGAGGGCAAACGGTTCTACGAGCAGGTCATGCCGCACTTAAGGGGAATGGAGGAAGCGGCGGCCGCCGCTTCAGGCGGCACCGCGACAGTGCGCGGGAAACTGCGAATCAATCTTGATCCCGCTTTTTTTCGAATCGTTCTGGGCCCGAAGCTCGACGAATTCATGGATGCGCATCCTGAACTTGAACTCGAGTTCATTGCGAGAGATCAGCTCGGCGACCTCATCGTGGACGGCTTCGATCTGGCCTTGCGATTTGGCGAACCTCGCTCGTCCAGTCTGATTGCGCGAAAGCTTCTGGACACGGCAGTTGTCACCGTCGCAGCACCCTCGTACCTCGCGCGCCGGGGGCGGCCAGCGGAGCCTCAAGATCTGGGCGGCGGGGCGCACCGGTGCCTCGAATTCCGGAACCCGGAAACCGGCAAGCCGTATCCGTGGGAGTTTCACCGCAAGCGCAAAAAGCTGGTTGTCGAAACGAATGGGCGGCTTACGGTGAACGATCCGAGCGCACTCTTCAACGCGTGCCTGGCCGGCTCCGGCATCGCGCAGATGCTTCTGCTCGGAGCGGAACCCCTGATTCGGGAGGGACGGCTCGTCAACCTGTTCCCAGACTGGCCGGATGAACGCTTCCCGCTCTATGCGTACCATCCATCACGACACCACACGCCGGCCAAGACAAGGGTGTTTCTTGACTTTATCGTCGCCTTGGCGAGTACAAGTTAGCCAATAGCCGCAGAGGGGCCCGCGCGTGCCGCTTCAAACCCGCCAGGCCGGCCCCTCGGGAAAGTCATACTCATCGAGCGACGCCGCATGCATTTCGATGCTGTAGCCGGCTCGTTGCGGCGGCATATAACGGCCGTTTCGAATCACGACAGGGTCAACAAAATGCTCATGCAAATGATCCACGTATTCGAGCACCCGGTTGTCCAGCGACGCCGACACGCAGATATAGTCGAACAGCGAAATATGCTGGACGTACTCGCACAAACCGACCCCGCCCGCATGCGGACACACGGGCACACCGAATTTCGCCGCCATCAGCAGGACGATGATCACCTCGTTCAGACCGCCCAGGCGGCAGCTATCGACCTGACAGAAGTCGATGGCCTGCGCCTGCAGCAACTGCTTGAACATCACCCGGTTATGGCAGTGCTCGCCCGTCGCGACACCGATAGGCCGAATCCGCTCGCGGATAGCGGCGTGGCCGAGAATGTCATCGGGACTCGTGGGTTCCTCAATCCACCAGGGATCGAATTCCGCCAGGCGCCGCATGTTCGCGACCGCTTCGTCGACATCCCACACCTGGTTCGCGTCCATCATCAGCTTCAGGTTTTCGCCGATTTCTTCGCGCAGGATGCGGGCACGGCGCATATCTTCTTCAAGATTGCCGCCCACCTTCTGCTTGAAGTGCGTCCAGCCCTGCGCGACGCCTTCACGTGCGAGCCGGCGAATCTTGTCGTCGTCGTAACCGAGCCAGCCGGCCGATGTCGTGTAGGCCGGATAGCCGTGCGCCAGCATTTCCGTTTCGCGCTCGCCTCTTGTCTTTGCATGACGGTGCAGCATGGCGATGGCTTCCTGCGGCGTGATCGCATCGGTCACATAGCGGAAGTCGAGGCATCGCACGAGTTCTTCGGGACTCATGTCGACGAGCAGTTTCCACACCGGCTTGCCTTCCGCTTTGGCCCACAGGTCCCAGGCCGCATTCACCACAGCCGCGGTCGCCAGATGAATCGCGCCCTTGTCCGGACCGATCCAGCGCAACTGGCTGTCCGACGTCAGCGTGCGCCAGAAGGCGCCCATGTTCGCAGCGATATCCTCGAGCTTTGTGCCGATGACCAGCGGGGCAAGCGCCTTTACCGCACTCACGCAGATCTCGTTGCCGCGGCCGATGGTGAAGGTAAGGCCATGGCCTGTGAGACCCGTCGGCGAATCGGTTTCGAGCGTCACATAGGTGGCGGAGTAATCCGGTGCGGCGTTCATCGCATCGGAGCCGTCGAGTGAACGGGAGGTCGGGAACCGAATGTCCCGGACGGACAGCTTGGTGATCGTGGGCATCTGAACCCCTCCTCTGCGACAGCTATCGTCTTCTGCTTATAAGCAAAGAGGCCGTACGTGCACGCCCCACCTCTTTGCAGCCACCTTCGTTCCAAGCGGACACTTGGCAGCACGAGAAAAGAAAAGGGAGCGCCATGCCCCCTCCTCTCTCTTCGCGTCAGGTAGTGCCGGTCAATCGTAGAGCACAGCCGCGATCTTCGGATCGCTCATATTGCTCTTGTCGTACCAGTAGAAGCCCGTGTCGACTTTCTTGGGCAGCTTCTCGCCCTTCAACGCCTTCACCGCTGAGTCGACAACGCATTTGCCGATGCCGACCGGGTTCTGCGTAATGGCGCCGGCCATCAAGCCCGAATTGATGTCGTCCTTCTGCTCCTTACCGGAGTCATAGCCGATCAGCACGAGCTTCTTGCCTGATTCCTTGATCCCGATCGCAGCACCTTCCGCCGACCCTTCATTCGCCCCGAAAATGCCCTTGAGATTGGGGTTGGCCTGGATCATCGTCTTGGCGATTTCCGCCGACTTCAGGTGGTCGCCGCCGCCATACTGGACTGAGACGATCTTGATGTTCGGGTGCTTCGTTTTCATCTCATTCAGGAAGCCGTCGCGGCGATCGATGCCGGTGCGGCTGGTCTGGTCATGCACCACCAGACCCACCTCCCCGGCATTGCCGATCGCCTCGGCCATCTTGTCAGCGGCGAGTGCCGCCGCGGCAAGATTGTCGGTCGCGCACGTGGTCAACGGAATGTCGCTGTCGACGCCCGAGTCGAAGGCGATCACAGGTATTTTGGCGGCCTGCGCCCGCTTCAACAGGGGAATGGCTGCCTTGCTATCGAGCGCGGCGATGCCGAGCGCCTGGGGCTTCTTGGCGAGCGCGGCAGACAGCATGTCGATCTGCTTATCGACCATGGCCTCGGTTTCCGGACCCTCGAAGGTGATCCTGACGTTGTGCTCCTTGGCCGACTGTTCCGCGCCGGCTTTGACCGCCTGCCAGAACTGGTGCTGGAAGCCCTTCGAGATCAGCGGGATGTAGGTGTCTTGCGCGAACGTCACACTCGTTCCGCCAATGAGCGCGCCAACGCCGACCACGACACCGACTAGTTTTCTTTTCAACATGGGGTTCTCCTCCTAAGTTGGCCATCAACCTTCAGCCGTGCGGGGAGCCTTGGGCGCTCCCTTTTCTTGATCCTGATTCTTGATCCTGTTTCGCGTAGCGTCCACCTTCGTCAGCTTTTCTTGCGCCGCAAAATGTCGGCGTAAACGGCGAGAATGATGATGAGGCCGGTCACCACGATCTGCCATTCCTGTGCGACGGACATGATGCGCAGGCCGTTGGTCAGCACGCTCATGATGAACGCGCCGATGATCGTGCCCAGAATCGTGCCCGAACCACCGCTGAGCGACGTCCCGCCGATGACCACGGCGGCGATCGCTTCGAGTTCGTAACCTTGGCCTAGCGCCGGCTGCGCCGAATTCAGCCGCGAGGCGATCAGCAGCCCAGCGATGCCGCAAATGGCCCCAGCGAGGCCGTAAATGGCGATCTTCCACCGGTCGACATTCACGCCCGAAAGACGCACCGCTTCTTCATTGCTGCCGAGCGCAAACGTGTAGCGGCCAAGCGCCGTGCGATTGAGCGTGATCGAACTCACCACCGCAAGGAAAAACAGGATCAGGACCGCATTCGGAACCGGCAGGCTCGGCAGGAACGAGCCGATCAGCGAATCCTGGGAAATCATGTAGAAGTTTTCGGTGTCGGTGAAATAGATCGGCTTGTCGGCCGAGACGACGAGCGAAAGGCCTTTCAGCAGCAGCATCATGCCCAAGGTGGCTATGAACGGCGGTATTTTCATCTTCGCCGTGAGGGTGCCCGAAATGGTCCCGCAGATTGCGCCCGTCCCGATCGCAGCCAGGACGCCGGTCCACATCGGCAAATGCCAATAGGTCAGAAACACGCCGCAAATCACCGCCGTGAAGGTCATCAAGGTGCCCACGGACAAATCGATGCCGCCGGTGATGATGACGAACGTACAGGCAATCGCCAGCACGCCGTTGACGGCCGTTGCCTGCAGAATGCCGAGCATGTTGTCCATCTGCATGAACGCAGGGGACGCGAAGCTGAAAAAGACCAGCAACAGGATCAGGCTCCCGAAGGCGAGCAGCTTTTGCAGAGCAGTCGGCGTGAAGACGCGGGCTCTGAGGCCGGACAACCGTCCCTCGTTAGCGAGCGTCGAAGTATCCGATGGCTGTGTCATAAACTGGATCTCTCCTCTTCGGGCTCACGCCGCTTTTAAGGTTTCGCGCTGCGTCGCCAGTTGCATGATGCGCTCCTGCGTCGCCTCCGTGGCTGAAAGTTCGCCGGTAATGCGGCCCTCGCACATCACGACGATGCGGTCGCTCATGCGCAAAATCTCCGGCAGTTCCGACGAGATCATTACGATCGCCTTGCCTTCTCCGGCGAGCGAGCGCAGGAGTTTGTAAATTTCGCTCTTGGCGCCGACGTCGATGCCGCGCGTCGGCTCGTCGAAGAACAGCACGTCGCAGTCGCGTTCCAGCCATTTCGCAACGACGATTTTCTGCTGATTGCCGCCTGAGAGAAGCCGCACCTCCTGCGTCGCGGAGGGCGTACGAATAGCGAGCAGATTGATGAAATGGGTGGCTGTCCGGCGGATTTCAGTGCGGCGCAAGAAAAAGTTGAACGACAGGAATTTGCGCAGGTTGGACATGACGATGTTCGATTCGACGTTCATGCCGGTCGCGAGACCGAAGCGCTTGCGGTCTTCCGAGAGATAACCGATGCCACGCGCCACCGCATCGCTCGGATTCCTGATCGTCGCCTTCACACCTTTCACGATGATTTCACCTGATTCGATCGGGTCGGCGCCGAACACCGCTCGGGCGACCTCGGTGCGGCCGGCGCCCATCAAGCCGGCAAAACCCAATATCTCGCCTTTGCGCAGTGTGAAGCTGACGTCTCTGACAAGCGGGCCGGCGTTCAGATTGTGGACTTCGAGCGCGACCTCGCCTGTGCCTGTCACGTTCACAGAAGGCGCGACGTCGGTCAAGGTGCGCCCGACCATCATGCCGATGATCGCGTCGACGCTGGTGTCTTTCGCGGTGACGGTGGCCACATATTCCCCGTCACGCAACACGGTGACGCGGTCGGCGATCTGCTTCAGCTCGTCCATCTTGTGGGAGATATAGACGATGCCCACGCCCCGGCTCTTCAACTCGCGAATGATGCGAAATAGCTCGGCGATCTCGGCGTCGTTGAGCGCCGAGGTCGGCTCGTCCATGATCAGGACACGTGAGTCGAAGGACAAGGCCTTGGCGATCTCGACCATCTGCTGCTTCGCGACGGTAAGCGTGCTGACCACCGCGCGCGGGTCGATATTCACATGCATGCGGGCAAGAATGTCGCGCGCCTGCGCATTGAGCTTGTCTTCGTCGAGGAACAGACCGAGGCGCCCACGCGGCTCGCGGCCGATGAACATATTCTGGGCGACGGTCAGGTGATTCATCAGCTGGAGTTCCTGATGAATGATGCCGATGCCGAGAGCCTGCGCCTCGCGCGGACTCGAGAACTCGACCGGCTGACCGTCATAGAGAATGTCGCCCGTATCCCGGGTGTAGACGCCGGCGAGGATTTTCATCAGCGTCGACTTGCCGGCGCCGTTCTCGCCCATCAGCGCGTGGACTTCGCCCGCCATGAGTTCGAACTGGACTTCGTGAAGCGCCCGCACGCCGGGAAAGCGCTTGTTGAGCCTTGTAACGGAAATGAGCGGGATCATGGCGCGGATTGGACGGCAATTCCGCGACCGCCGCTGGCCTCAATGCGGGGAGCGGGTCGAGAAAGCGCGGGAAGCCGCTGCGCCGGGCATTGCCGGGTATCGCGGCTGAAATCGTAACGAGAAGCCAGACACATTGCTGGGCCACCCAAACTGATGTGCCACGATTTTACGACGCTGAATGGCAACGGCTCAAGCGTAGGCATTCCCTAGTGTCGTGCGCACTGGTATCTCACGCCCGGTTCCCACTATGTGGTTTGCCGCTCGTTTCAGGCCGGTTCAGCGGTCTCCACGCCACGCAGACTCTGCTGCACGGGCGGCTGCTCATGGCTTACATGCCGCGCTGTTTCGAACAGTTCCGCGAGCCAGTTGACGAAGGTAAGTACGCGAGGCGGAGCGCGGCGATGACGCAGATACGCGACCGATACCGGCAGCGCCGCGGGCCTGTGATGCGGCAGCACTTCACGCAGCCGCCCGGAGTCAAGATAGGGCTGGGCCAACGCCCGTGGCGGCTGGATCAGTCCAAGTCCGCGCAGGCCGCATTCGAGGAACGCGTGCTCGTCGCTCACCTGCACAAAGCCCCCAAGCGACACGTTGACCGTGTCGCCTTCGACCTGAAAATCGAAATCCGCCGCACGCCCTGTTTGCGCGCACGTGTGGTTCACCGCGGCGTGACCGCTTAGCTCCTCGAACCGTTGCGGCGTGCCGTACCGTGCGAGATAAAGCGGGCTCGCGCAGGTCACACGCTCGAGCGCGCCCAGTCGGCGAGCGGCGAAGCCCGCATCCGGTGGCTTGCCAGTCAGAATGCAGCAATCGATCGCTTCGCCGGCCAGTTCGACCTGGCGGTTGCTGACGCCGAAGGTGAGCAGGATGTGCTCGAAGCGCGCGTGAAAATCGTCGAGGGCCGGAAACACGATCGCGTTCGCAACGACCGCCGGCATCTCAACGCGCAGCCGCCCGCGTGGCCGGTCGTCGGGATGCCGCAGGCTCGCCTCGATGTCGTCGATGTCGGCGAGAATCTGCACGCAACGCTCGTAATAGGCGGCCCCCTCGGCAGTCAGACTGAGCCGGCGCGTGGTGCGCACGAGCAACTGGATGCCGAGCATGGCCTCGAGGTTCTGCACGAGGGTTGTCGCGCTGGCGCGCGGAATCCCGAGCGACTGCGCGGCGCGGGTAAAACTGTTGGCGTCGACGATGCGTACGAAGGTCTGCATCGCCATGATGCGATCCATCACGAGCGTCTCTCCTATGGATGTCGAGGCGCTATGGAACACGTCACCAGCCTCGTCCTTGTAGAGCACACTAATGCCGTGCATCGAACGGTGTGAGTGACAAGTGTGGCGGGATTCGGTGTGCAGGCAATGAACCCGGTTACGACCCGTTGCGCGCAACGGGTCGCCGGCGCGATTGCCGATTTGCAGCCCTACGCTTCGGCGAGAATCTGCTGGATGACTTGCTCGAAGGTTTCCACGGGTTGTCCGCCGCTGACCAGATAGCGACCGTTGAAGATGATCGCCGGCACGGACTGGATGCCCTTCGCCTGGTATTCCCGTTCTTCCGCGCGGACGTCGTCGGCATAGATTCCGCTGCGCAGCACCTCAGCTGCTTGCGCGGCGTCGAGCCCCACGGACTGGGCTGCTTCAACCAGGACTTCGTGATTGCTCGGGTCTTTACCCTCGGCGTGATAGGCCCGCAGCAGCGCCAGTTTGAGCGGCAACTGCTTGCCTTCGATACCGGCCCAATGCAGCAGGCGGTGCGCATCGAAGGTGTTATAGACGTGCTCACGCGGGCCGAAAGTAAAACCAACGCTCGCCCCGCGCTCGCGGATCATGGCCTGGGTTTCCGCGATCTGCTCCGGGGTGCGTCCGTATTTCTTGCCGAGATAGTCGACAATGGCCTCGCCGTCCGGCCCCATGTCCGGATTCAGCTCGAAGGGATGCACGGTGACTTGAGCGTCGACCGTATCGCTCAAGCGCGATAGTGCAAGCTCGAGTGACGACAGGCCGATGGCACACCACGGGCATGCGATATCGGAGACAAAATCGATTGTTAGCTGTTGTTTCATTGCTTTCCTGACTGAAATAACCTGAGGCGCGGCCGCTTCGGTGCGACGCAAAAACGGCCCACAGGGTAGCCTAGCGTGAATCGCTGATTTCTGCAGGACCGCACTCCGGATGTACGCCGTAGCGTTCATCCACGGCGTGAACCTCAGTCCGGCATTCCGTTGTGGTCCCCGAGCGGCCTCGTGGGCCAGTCCACCCAGCGGTCCGCGCGGGTCTGTTCGTACGCTTCGTTGACCGGATAACGAATGCGGTTGTCGTCGCGCGGACGCTCACCGATCACCATCAGCCTGACTTCGTCCTTCGTATTGTTGATGAAGGTGTGGCAGATGCCCGTGCCTGACGGAAACGCGACGGAATCGCCTTCAGCAATCGAATGAAGCACGCCGTCGATCCAGACATCGGGCTTGCCTTCGAGCACGTATACAAACTCCTGCTCGGTACTTTCGGCGTGCGGGTATGACGTGCGCCGGCCGGGTAAAAGCCTCACGTGATGGATGCCAATGCGCGTGATGCCGAGTGCGGCGGAAAGCGGCGCATCAAGCGCCATTTTTTCGGTATCGCCGCGATAGGAATGCGCATCCGGTTCTTCCAGCTCAGTCCAATGCTTGATGAAATCGGGTCGGCTCATCGGGTGTTCTCCTTTGGGGACTACGGTCGATGATAACGGCTTACACACTCATTGTTCGTCGTTGGCCAGCGACGTGAGAATCCGGTATGCGGCGCTCACCCGTTCATCAATGGGGAAGTTCTTGTTCGCGAGAATGACGATCCCCAGCCGCTTTTGCGGAATGAATGCGACGTACGCGCCGAAGCCGTTGGTCGAGCCGGTTTTGTTGATCCAGACATCTTCACGAGGGGGCTGCGGTGGAACGATTTCAGTGACCGGCGTTGCGTTGAAAATCATCGCCGACGAGTTTCCGTCCAGAAGCGTCTGCAATGTGACGGGATACGGATACTGCTCCCATATCAGGTCCTGGGTCATTCCCCCTGCCTTGAAGTATCCGGAATGCGTGTCCGTGATCGCGCGCTGGAGCTTCGGGTCCAACTGGATCAGATTCATGTTGGCTTCCACGAAGCGAACCATGTCGGCAGCCGTGGTCTTCACACCGTAGGCTTCGGCGGACAGCACCCCGGGCGCCATTCTGATCGGCGCACCTGCTTTCGTGTAGCCCTGAGCATAGTCGCTCAATTTCCCGGCGGGAACGTTGATGTAGCTGCGCTTCATATCAAGCGCGGGAAACAGACGATTTTCCATCAGCGCGCTGAAATCCTGCCCCATGCTCTTCGCCGTTATCAGGCCGAGCGCGCCGATGCCGGGATTGGCATACGTCCGATGGGTTCCCGGCGCATAGGTGGGCTGCCACTGCTTGAAATACTGCATCAACTGATCGTCGTTGCGGATGCTGTCCGGCACCTGCAGCGGGAGCCCGCCGGGCGTGTGCGTGCCCAAGTTGAGAAGACTGACCTTGCCGAACTCACTATTGCGCAGAGACGGGAGGTATTTGCTCGTCTCATCCGACAGGGATAGATAACCGCTCACCTGCGCATAGGAGGCAAGCGTCGCCGTCAAGGTCTTGCTGACAGAACCCAGTTCGAACAAGGTGTCGGGGGTAACCGGCGTTCTGGTCTTCGTCGACGCCAGGCCATAGTTGAATACGTAATGCCTGTCACCGTCGATGATGCCAACAGCCATGCCGGGAATACCATCGTTCGCCATGACTGGTTGTATGGCGTGGTCGACCGTACGTTTGATTCTGTTTTGCTGATCGTCGGCCGCATGGCCTACGGTTGTGACAGCACACGCGAAGAAGGTTGCTGCGATGAGGCTTATGGTTCTCAGATTCATGTCCCTGATCGATCGGTTTTGCGTAGGTGGGTGACGGGCGTTGAAAAGGGTCTGCCGGGGAAGAAGTATGCGTGCTCACAGACTCATCGACTATCGACGATATCTTGTCCGTAGCGAAAGAAAATCTTTCGCGTGGCACGCGATATCCCTCCACGGCTTACCCGTCATTCACCGCCTACGCATAAAACCAAACGATCGAGCAAGGGCATGCGGGCCGGACAGCAAGTGCACATGAAATGACCGCCCTGCCCCTGCTCCAAAGATCAGTACGATCCCATGTAGTCGCGCTTGCCGATTTCAACACCGTTGTGGCGCAGAATCGCGTAGGCCGTCGTGACGTGGAAGAAAAACTGGGGCAGACCGTAGTTCTGCAAATAGGCGCTGCCGACCAGCTTCTTCTCTTTCGGCGTCCCCGGGCGCAGAACGATTTCCTTGTTCTCGCTACCCTCGAACTGGGCGGCGTCGAGCGTACCGAGGTGGGCCAACGCTTTGGCGATCAGCGCTTGCAGGTCGACAAACGTCACTTCAGTGTCGGGCCACGACGGCACTTCTACGCCGGCCAGGCGCGAACTGACGCCCTTGCTGAAATCCGCGGCGATCTGCACCTGGCGCACCAGGGGAAACATGTCCGGGAACAGGCGCGCCTGCAGCAGCGCGTTCGGCTCGATGTTCTTTTCGGTGACATGCGCTTCGGCTTTCTTCAGCACCTCGGACAATGCAGTCAGCATTTGCTTGAAGACGGGGACGGATGCGCTGTAGATGGAACTGGTCATGATCACTCTTTCGGTCGATGTTGGATGCCGGCGCGGAAGATGCCGCGCCGGCCGGTTGAATAGGCGGGGGGAAGGTTACCACCAAGCCGCGTAGAATCACGCACAGGGATGGTCCGGTCATGGCTGCGTTGCTCACGATACTCAAATTCGCTATCGTCCTCGTCCTCGCCTCTTCACTGGTCGAGGCGCTAGTGCTTTCAGTCCGCCACGGCTGGCGCGGCTACGACTGGCGGGCGGCCAGTGTCTCGGTGGTCGACTATCTCGTTCGTGAGTATCCGTTGCGCTGGTTGCTGCCGCTCGTATTCTGGAGCGACGCCATGAACTGGTTCTGGCGGCACAGGCTCTGGACGCTGCCGATGAACCATTGGAGCGCCTGGCTGGCGTGCTTCGTCGGTCAGGAGTTTTGCTACTACTGGTACCACCGGGCCGCCCACCGCACACGCTGGTTCTGGTGCACCCACGCTATTCACCATTCACCCAATCAACTCAACCTGTCCGCCGCATACCGTTTCGGCTGGACTGGCCGTCTTACGGGTTCCTTGCTGTTCTTCATGCTTGCGCCGCTTGTCGGCATGCCGCCGCAGATTGTGATGGTGCTGCTTTCGCTCAACTTGCTTTACCAGTTCTGGCTGCACGCAACATGGATTCCCCGCCTCGGACCGCTGGAATGGATTCTGAACACGCCTTCAGCACACCGCGTGCATCACGCGTCCAACATCGAATACCTCGATGGAAACTATGGCGGCGTGCTGATCGTGTTCGATCGGCTGTTTGGGACCTACATCGCGGAACGGCGCGACGTACCGTGTCGCTACGGTCTGGTCCGGCCGATGACGACCTACAACCTGCTGACCATCGAGTTCGATCATTGGCGCGCGCTGTGGCGCGACCTGCTGGCCGCGCGCTCCATCGGCGAGGCGTGGGGCTATGTCGCCAAGCCACCGGGCTGGCGGCCCGATAACACCGGGGAAACGACCGAAGATCTAAGACGCCGTGCGGATCCGCACGCCTTCGGGGCGGAACAACAATAGCAGTCTCGCATTGCCGGAACTCGGCCTGATGCCCGGTGTACGTTTCCCCTCAGGTTGATCGATGAAAAGAACATCGGCATTTTGACGCGCGCTTGCGTTCGTGAAAAATGAATGGTATTTTTTCATGAAATTTACCGATTAATTTTTCACGAGAGCCAACATGTTCGACCAGTCAGCCGAGCACGTCGCGAGCTACTACGCACGCACCTATCCTGCCCCGATCCCTCTGCGGCCGGCGCTGGAAGAGCGTCTCGACACGGAAGTGCTGATCATCGGCGCGGGTTTCAGTGGCTTGCACACAGCGCTGCGTCTGGCCCTCGCGGGCAAGCGTGTCACGGTGCTCGAAGCCAGCCGGGTGGCCTGGGCAGCGTCAGGGCGCAACGGCGGCCAGGCCCTGCTCGGTTGGTCTTGCGACATGCCTCCGCTGGAAGCAGCGCTAGGTCTGGAACGTGCCCGCCAACTGTGGGACAGCATGCGTTGGGCCGCCGCGGAGATACGGGAGCTGCCGGCGCGGCATGGCTTCGATGCCGACTACCATGCGGGAAGTCTGTGGGCGGCGGTGCTGCCGCGCCGCACCGCGCTCCTCGAGCAGGCTCAACGGGAAGCCGAGGAAAAGTGGGGCTACGACAAGATGCGCTTCATCCCTCGCAAGGAAATGCCTCAATGGATTGCAAGCGAACGCTACCAGGCGGCACTCTACGATCCCGAGGCGGCCCATCTGAATCCGCTGAAACTGGCCCAGGGCCTGGCCGCGGCGATCGAACAGGCCGGTGGACGCATCTTCGAGCAGAGCCAGGTCCTGGACTACCGCGAGACGCAGGGCGGCTATGTCGCGCGCACCGATAAAGGCGAGGTGCGGGCGGACGTGCTGGTACTCGCCTGCAACGCCTATATCGACCGCCTCGACCGCAAACTTTCCAGGCGCATGCTGCCTGTTGGCACCTATCAGGTGGCCACGTCGCCGCTGCAGCCGGAGGCGGCCCGCTCGCTACTGCCACGCAATAGCTGCGTGATCGACAACCAGTTCGTCCCCGACTACTTCCGCTTAAGTCCTGACAACCGCCTGCTATTCGGCGGCGGCTGCACGTACGCGGGCGGTATTCCAAAGGATATTGCGGCGGCTACCCGGCCTTATCTGGAGCGCGCATTCCCGCAACTGCGCGGAGTGGAATTCGAGTTTGCGTGGGGCGGGCATATCGACATCAGCATGAAACGCACACCGGATATCGGCCGACAAGGTGAGCGCTACTGGTTGCAAGGTTTTTCGGGGCACGGCGTGCTGCCCACGCTCGCCGCCGGCCGGGCGGTCGCCGACGCTATCCTCGGTGACGACGACCTGCTCGACCTGTACCGGGCCATCGACAATCCGCCTTTTCCCGGCGGTACGCTACTGGCTGCGCCGCTGGAGGTCATTGGCAAGACCTGGTATCGTCTGCGCGACAGAGTCTGAGAGAAGAGGCAGAAGATGAACAAGCAGGAAGAAATTGAAGGTCTCGCGATACTGATTCGGGACCTGCGCAAGCATAAGAAGGTGACGTTGGGCGCGCTGGCGGAAAAGATCGGCCGCTCAGTGGGTTTCCTTTCCCAGATCGAGCGCGGCCTCTCGCGTCCGACCGTGGGCGATCTGACCGCCATCGGCGAGGCGCTCGGCGTACCCACCACCTATTTTTATAGCCTGAGCAAGCCGCGTGCGCTGCCTTGGGTGACCCGGCCGGATGAACGCCGCACGCTGTATTACGCCGAAGGCGTGACCGACGTGCTCGTGTCGCCGAACATGTCAGCGGGTTTTTCGATGCTGGAAAGCCACCTGGCGCCGGGCGCCAGCAGCGGCGACAAACCGTTGAATGACAGCGACGAGCAAGGTGGCTTCGTCCTCGAAGGCGAGTTAACCATCTGGCTGGACGACGAAGCGCAACCCGCGACACTCCGCCCTAACGATGGCTTCCAGGTGCCCGCGCACGCGCGGTTTCGCTACGCCAATCTTTCCGACGAACCTACGCGAGTACTTTGGGTGTTCACCTAGGGTTCAGGCAGTACGTGACGCAGCAGCGAACGCTGCGCTAAATGTCAATTCGGATGACTAATGGATGGCTTTTTGATTGTCGCGTTCTGTTCTGTTATGTCGTCGACTTGCCTACGTTTTCCACGACAGCTTTTAACTGAAGCGCGTCTTTTTGCGTGAGAAGGACAACAACATGACTTCCCCCAGCGTCGACCTGCTCAGCGAAGTACGCGCCTTTCGCGCGGCGTATCCCGAGGTGCGTTACGTCGACCTCATTTGCCTGGATATCCCCGGGCACTTCTACGGCAAGCGATATCCCGTGGACATGCTGGAGAAAGTCGCTGCCGGCAGTCTCCTGAAACTGCCGCAGAACTGCATTTTGCTCGGTGCGCAGGGTGGCGTGTTCCCGATCGGCGACTATTGCTTCAACGACGGCGATCCGGATGCGCAGCGCCGCCTGATCGCCGGCACCCTCAAGCCCGTGCGATGGGAAAGCCAGCCATTGGGACAGATGCTGATCAGCTCGGACGGCACCGAGGCGCCCATCGAGTTCGAGCCACGCGAGGTATTGGCACGCGTGCTGAAACGCTTCGAGCGGCGCGGCATCCGCCCGGTTGTCGCCTTTGAACTGGAGTTTTATTTGTTCGACGCCAGACTGGCGGACGGTCTTCCGCAATTCCCGCGCGACCCGTTCTGCGACGATCCGGACGATCAGTCCAACATGCACATCGAGCGCTTGTCGCGCTTCTCCAGCGTGCTCAATGAGATGGTCGACGCTACGCGCGAGCAAGGCGTGGACGCTACGGTGATTACTGCCGAGCTCGGGCCCGGACAGTTCGAGATCAACTTTGGCCACAACGACGACAGTCTGCGCGCCGCCGACTGGGCTGCCCTGTTCTGTCGCAGCACGCGCGGCGTGGCGCTGAAACACGGCTACCGCGCGAGCTTCATGAGCAAGCCATACCTGCACGCGCCAGGCAGCGGCATGCACGTGCATGTGAGTCTCTACGACGAAGCGGGCAACAATCTGCTCGCCGTTGACGGCCAGCGCCCGCTGCGCCATGCGGTGGCCGGATGCCTCGCCTTGCTGCCGCATTGCATGCCTGTCTTCGCCGCCAACCACAACGCGTTTCGCCGCTATGGCTGGAAGACGAATGCGGCCAGTCGTGCCAGCTGGGGTTTCGAAGACCGCGACGCCTGCATTCGCATTCCAGAATCGGACGACCGCAACCTGCGCATCGAACACCGCTTGGCGGGCGCCGATGCGAACCCTTACCTTGTACTCGCCGCTATTCTCACCGGCATGGAACACGGGCTGGATGCAGGCCGCGAACCCATCGCGCCGCTCAACGAAGACCGCCAAAGCGGTGTCGACTTTCCGCAAGACATGCTCTCAGCCGTCGTCGCGATGCAGGACCATTCGGTCGTCGGCAAAGGCTTGGGCGAAGAGTTCGTGATGGTCTACTGCGAGAACAAACGGCAGGACCATCTGGATTTCATGAACGAAGTGAACGCCCGGGAATACCGCTGGTTTCTTTGAGCGAGCAGCTAGGTATTGGCTACCAGCAGTTCCTCAGCATTCTTTGGCGGCCGCAGGCCATCGGTCCTGCCCATGAAGTAGCGCTCGGTAAGATCGGCCGCTGAGACGTGCCGTGCCTCTCCGAAGCCCGCTTCGTGGGCCAGCGCCAGAATCTCCGGTGGCGTGAAGAAACTGATGAACGGTGTCCCGCTTGCTCGTGCACCCTTCTCCGCCATCTCAAGCCCGGGCCGCACCTCGGGGTCCGCCATCTCAAGTGGAAGCAGGAACGTCATGGCGAGCGTCGATCCTGGAGCAAGGGACGCGACTTCACGTAGCGTGGCCGCGTTCGCATCCTTAGTGAGATACATGCTGACGCCGGTGGAGACCACAATTGCCGGCTTGCTCTCATCGAAGCCCGCAGTCACGAGCCCGTCTCGCCAGCTTCCCCCCGCCTCGAAATCGACTGGCACGAAACGCAGCCAGTCCGGAACGCCGAAGCCCAGCTCGATCAGACGCTGACGCTTCCATGCCTGAGGACCCGGCTGGTCGATCTCGAACACCTTGAGATGGGATGCGATCTCCGGTCGCCGCTGCGCGAAGCTATCGAGGCCGGCGCCGAGGATGACGTATTGATCAAGCCCTCGGCCAGCCTGTTCCACAACCAGGTCTTCAATGAAGCGGGCACGCGCCACGATCGAAGCGCGAAAGGGTCGCGTGAATTGAGGATCCATGTCCCCGCGGCTGCGCCAGCCCTCGTCCGGAGCCAGCAGCTTTAGGCCGATTACGTCTTCCAGCACATGCGGCGGCGGGTCGGACCAAACATGGAGCGCGCGCCACAAGGCGACTCGCGCTGCTGTGCTGTCTGGCGCTGCATCTTGCTTGTCGGTCATGACTTTCGATCCTCCTGTGGGCGAATATTGTTGACGTTAACCCATTTCACGCTTACGAGGGCAAGAGGACTTTTTTCATCGACGGTGCGGGATGCAGCACGTAATTCTGTCGCTCATAGAAGGGAACGGCATCCGGCCGCGCGTCGAGAAACATCGCAGTCATATCGCGAGCACATGCGTCGGCTTCCGCATATTCCATCAAGGCGCGACCCGCACCGCTGCCGCGCGTCGCCTCATCGACGACGAGATCATCGATGTGCAAGTGCGCCCCGCGCGCCAATGTGTGCACCGGCCTCATCCCCATCACGCCAACAAGTTTGCCGCCTTGAAAAGCGCCGACAAGCTCGTAGCCAGAATGCGATTGCAGCCTGGCTCTTCTGAGAAATTCGTCTTGATCAAGTGCCCGCAATTGCGCGATCACCGGAAAGGCTTGTGCCCATTCTGTTGGGGAAAGCCTTCGGATATCCAGGCTGTTGTTGTGATTGTCGGCCATATCGGCATTCTGTCCTCGTTGGGAGAATGCCGATTCTGGCACAGCTACAGAGACATGCCGCCCGAGACTTCGATGCGCTGGCCATTGACCCAGCGATTGTCCTCGGACAGCAGCGACGCGATCATCGGGCCGATGTCGTCGGGCAAGCCCGCACGGCCGAGTGCCGTGCCGTCCGCAACCAGCTTGTTGATCTCGGGATTGTCGCGCACCATGCCGCCGCTGAAATCGGTGGCGACTGCGCCTGGCGCGACGGTATTGACGGCGATTCGACGCGGACCGAGTTCCTTCGCGAGATAGCGAGTCAGAACCTCGACCGCGCCTTTCATGGATGCATAGGACCCACTGCCTGGGAAGGTGAAACGGGTCAGTCCCGAGGAGATATTCACGATGCGGCCACCGTCCTTGATCAACGGCAGAAGTTTTTGCGTCAAGAAAAACACGCCCTTGAAATGGACATGGTAAAGACTGTCCAACTCTTCCTCGGTTGTCTTTTCAAACGGCGTGTGATTCGACGTGCCGGCGTTGTTGACAAGGTAGTCGAAACGCTCGGCGCCCAACTGCGCAAGCGACGCCCGAACCTGCTCCACGAACGCGTCGAATGTGCTCACCTTTCCGGTGTCGAGTGGCAGCGCAATGGCTCTTTGCCCCTCCTCTGCCACGAGGCGGACAACCTTGTCGGCCTCCGCCTGATTGGCGCGATAGGTGAATACGGAACTGACGCCGCGCTTCGCGAGGCTCACGACCGTATTGCGCCCCAAGCCGCGACTCCCGCCTGTCACGATGGCGATCTTCGAAATGGCGTCAGCCGATTGTCCTGCTGTCATTTTTGCGCTCCACGTTAGAGGTGAAGACGCAGCTTATCCCGGCCGATAGCAAGGCTGAATGCCCTAACTGTCCTTCTTCTTGCCTAATCCTGCTCAGGCTCTGCAGCTCGACACGGGAGGCAGTAACATGCGGAAATGCAGGCGCGGAGGAAGTTCATATGTCAAATGCCTTGGTCGAAGGTGTCAAACGCTACACCGACAATCAAGCCGGGAGCGAAGGCCCGTTCATGACCGCCATCGAGGGCTTGATCATCATCCGGTCGGATCATGAAAAACACCCTTCTCATCTGATCATGAAGCCGGCTCTCTGTGTCGTCGTTCAAGGCGCCAAGTGGACGACGTTCGGTGACAGGCGGTACGACTACAGGGCAGGACAAGCCCTGATCGTCAACGTTGAGATGCCGGCGTTCAGCAGGATTGTGAAGGCCAGTCCAACAGAGCCTTACCTCGCTATTGCCATGGAGTTCGACCTTGCCATCATGCGCGATGTCATGGCATGTCTCGATACGCCGCCTGCGCCGGAAGACGAGCTCGGCCACGGCGTGTTTGTCACCGAGATTGACGGGCCGCTCGCCGACTGCATGCTGCGAATGGTGCGTCTCCTCGATACGCCTCACGCTATTCCCATTCTCGCGCCGATGATCAAGCGAGAAATTTGCTACTGGTTGCTAACGGGGCGTCACGGCAACGAGGTCGCACGGGTCGTGCTGGCAACCAGCCATGTGCATAAAGTCGTGACTGCCATCCACGCGTTAAGAGGCCAATTCACCGAGACCATACGCATCGAAGACCTGGCCGCCGTTGCACAAATGAGTCCGTCGGCATTCCACCGGCAGTTCAAGGCGCTGACATCGATGACGCCACTGCAATACCAGAAGCAGCTTCGCCTGCTTGAAGCACGCAACCTGATGGTGGCAGGTATTGCCAATGCCGAAGCTGCGGCCTATCAGGTGGGCTACGAAAGCGCGTCGCAATTCAGCCGCGAATACTCGCGCATGTTTGGAGCGCCACCCCGCCGTGACATAGAGGCGTTGAAAACGGCAACGACCTAGCGGTTCATGCCGCCGTATCAATTCGCATCGCGCACCCAGTTGCCTCCATGCGCCGCGGCCTGCGCAGCGGGCGAGGTGGCAAGATAGGCGAGCGCCTGCTCGGTCGAGCCTTCGTGATGCGGCGTATAGCGCGGATTGAAATAGCGTAGCGCTGCCGCGATCATTTTCCAGAACGACGGCAGGCAACCGCGCCGCGCTCCGGCGCGCCAGGCGAGGATAAAACCCCGGTACGTACCGGCGTCGGGATCGCGCTGGTGCATGAAGCGCGCGCCGTGCGTGAGAAAGTACAGTAGGAGCAACACCGTCGACAGCATGTGGAAGCAGCGTTCGAAGTAGGTCCCACCCATATGCCGGAAGATGTCGAAGGCTACCGTGCGATGCTCCACTTCCTCGGCGCCGTGCCAGCGCAGCAGATCGAGCATGGTTGGATCCGCATGAGCGGCATCGAGGCCGTCGGCATTGAGCACCCAATTGCCGAGATAACCAAAAAAATGTTCCAGCGCGGCGATGACACCCAACTGTTGACGCAGCCAGAAGCGCGTTTTGCCGATCTTCAGTCCAAGCGGCTGCTCGCCGAGCAGCTTGCCAAACAGCCAGTCGAGTTTCTTTGTGAAAGGCTGCGTGTCGATGCCGTGCGCCTTGTAGTAGTGCGTGAGCACACCGCCGTGCGAGCGCGAATGCACCGCTTCCTGCCTGAGAAACCCCTCTGCGTCGTCGCGCAGCGCCGGGTCGGTGATCAGCGGCAACGCCTTGTTGTAGACGCGGCAAAACCATAGTTCGCCGGCGGGGAACAGCAGGTTCAGCACATTGATGATGTGCGTACTCGACGGGTCGCCAGGAATCCACTGGATCGGCGTTTGACTCCAGTCGAACTTCACATGGCGCGCCCTGATCTTGTATTGAGTGTGCTCTTGGGTCATGACGGTCTCCGGCATCCGGTGAGTGAGATCAACGCGGCACCATGCCGATGCGGGCGATCACGCGGCTTAGTCCAGGCATGTAGCGCGAGATGAAACGCATTGAATGCGCCTCGAAGCCGATGGCGACCACAGGCTTGTTGCGCAATACCGCACGGAGCGCGGCTTTCGCGACCGTTTCGGGTTGCAGGCCGCGCAACTGGTAAAGCTTGGTGGCTTTCTGGCGCATGCGGTCCTGTTCCTGAGCACTGGCGCCGACATACTGGGTTGAGGCCATGATTCCGGTTTCGGCGAACCCCGGGCAGATTGCGCTGACGCCGATCCCGTGTGCAGCGAGTTCTCCACGCATGCACTCGCTGAGCATCAACACGGCAGCCTTGGTGGTCGCATAGGCCGGCAGATCGCGCGAAGGAGCGAAGGCCGCGGCTGATGCGGTGTTGATGATGTGGCCACCGTTGCCGCGCTTCACCATCTGCCGGGCGAACAGGCGCGAGCCGTGAATCACGCCCCACAGGTTGACGTGAAGAATGCGCTCCCAGTCTTGTGCCGAGGTGTCGAGCGCGCCGCCCGCCATGCCAATGCCGGCGTTGTTGACCACGATGTCGGCGCCGCCAAGGTCCGTTCCTACCCAATTCGCCAGCGCTTCCATCTGTTCGGCGCTGCCAACATCGGCCTTGCGTGCATACGCCTGGCAGCCTGACAACCTGGCCAGGGTAGCCGTGCGTTCCGCGCTTGCAGTGTCGATATCGACCGCGACCACTGCGGCGCCCTGCTTCGCGAATTCCAGTGCAATGCATCGCCCGATGCCGCTGCCCGCACCGGTCACGACCGCGAGCTTGCCGCTGAGCGGTTTGCGTGCGGCGTCCATGCGGGCGCGTTGCAGCGTGTCCAGTTCGACGCCGCCTTCAGTGTGATCGACGAGTTCACGCACCATCCGGGCCATCTGTTCAGGGTGCGTGACCGGCAACCAGTGCCGCGCGGTCAGCTCACGGCACCAGTACTTAGGCACCCACCGCGAAAGATCTTCGGACAAGGCCGGGCTAACGTATTTGTCCAGCGTCGGCACGATCACCTGGACCGGCGCGTGTGCGTAACGCTTGCGCGGCGTGAACAGGCAGCGGATGAAGTTGGCGCGGTACAGCGAGACGCCACGCACGCCGTCCTGCGTTTGCGTCGGGCGCGGTGCGATCTGTGTCTTTTCCACGCGACGCAATACACGCGGCCACGCGCGGCCGAGCCACACTCGCCAGGTCAAACCTGGCAGCACCGGCAAATGGAACAGCAGCACATACCAGGAGCGCACCAGTTGGCCCAATAGCTTGCCGATCGAACGCGGCGTGGGATGCAACAAGCGTGCTCGGATCCAGTAAGCGACGTGGTCGAGGCAAGGGCCCGAGCACGACGTGTACGACGCAATGCGTCCGCGCAAGCGCTCTTCGGTGACGAACTCCCAGCCCTGGATCGAGCCCCAGTCGTGCGCGACCAGATGGACGGCGCGATTCGGGCTCACGGCGTCGATGACGGCGATGAAGTCGTCGGTGAGTTTTCCCAGACGGTAAGCAGCCGTCCCTTTGGGCGCGGTGGATTGCCCCGCACCGCGGACATCGTAGGCAATCACATGGAAATCGTGTGCCAGCAACGCGGCCACTGCGTCCCAGACTTCGCTGTTGTCGGGGTAGCCATGCACTAACACCACAGTAGGCCGGGCGGGGTCGCCCCATGCCCTCGCGGCAAGCGTCACATCGTCCGAGTTCACCGTGAATTCGGTGCGGCGCGTGACGGGCGGCGCCTCGTACAGCGTGGGCGATATCGGTTCCGTTAGAAGTTGCATGCGCGCCTCCGTCATGCCGCAGCCAACGCCCGCCCGCGCTGCGCCCAGCGGCGTACATGCGGCAGGTCGTCGTCGAGCCAGTAGGCGTCGTCATCGGTGATGACCAGCAACTCTTCGAATTTGGCGCCCACACCCTGAAAGCCGAGATGCGGCTCGACGGCCCAGAGGCCAGGCGTCGGCGCATGATCGGAGCGGCGATCGATCGACCATAACGGCGACCAGCCCTCCTTCCTGCCCGCGCTAACCTGATCGAGGACGAGGTTGCGCGTGGCGTTCAGGCCGAAACGCGCCACGAAACGCGGCTTGGCCGGCTGGTTCAGCTTCGCGACACGATGTGCGAGCACCTTGAACGGATAGGCCTTGTGGCGTGGCTCGACGCCCTGTTTTCTGCACAACAGATCGACCGCGCGCGCGACGTCGGCAAGCGTGTGCCGTTGCTTCACCATGGTGACGATCAACTCGCGGTGCTCGGCCAGGTCGTCTTTCAGTTGTTCGAGAGTGGGATTCGTACCGACGCAGGTGGCGTAGCCGACGTCGGCGATCACGCCGTTCAGCACGGGCGCCACATCGAGAATGACCGGCATGTTTTCTTCCAGCCGGCGCGAACTCGGAAAGAACGCCAGGTTAAAACCGGCCATGTGCGACAGCCCGGAAAAACCTTCAAAGGCGGTGCGGTCGCCAAACCAGGCGAAGGGTTTGTGCAGCCAGTCGCGCACGCCGTGGTCCTGCAGCCATTCGGTCAGCAGCCGGGCGGCGTCTTTTTCCGTCATGCCCGGTTGGACCATTTCGCCGACGCTCTCGACGCAGCGATAGGCCAGTTGCTGGACTTCGCGGAACTGCGCCAGTTCTTCCACGTCGACGTGTGGAATGGACTTGTCACCCATACATGCCTCCCGAATATGCTGTCGACGGGGGTCTGGTTGCCCGTCACGATGACATTTATTATTGTTACATTGTTTAATGTAACGATTGAATCGTACACCACCCTGGGTGCTCGTCCACTCGTTGTTTTCCCTGGGGGCTTATTGGGGATGCTGGATGCAGCGCGGAGGCCGTCCGGTTGGCCGAAGGTACGGATGCCTGGACGCAGTCAGGCACCGACTTCGGCATCAGCCGTGTGACGTGGGGATGTGGTGGATTACGTGCCGGAGCGTTGCCTGCACCGGCAAACCGCGTATCCGCTCCGGCTGTTGAGCGGCTACTGAGCGGCCTATGACTGGCCGATGGCTTAAGGAACCGGCGGGAAGTGCCGCTTGCCGGAGCGGATTGGCAAGCGCCGGAAGCGTTCTTTCTTGTGCTCTTCGTCGAAGTGCGCAAGTGACGGCTTGACCAGATCGCTGCGCGACACGATGCCGATCAGTTGCAACGTTTCGGAGTCCGTGACTACAGGCAAGCGTTCGAGACCGTGCACCGCAAGCCGAGTTGCGACGAGCCTGCAAGTTTCGCTCGGCAATGCAAATGCGGGGGAACGGTGGCGCAACACGTCAGCGAGGCGCGAATCGAGCGCATCCGCTGCCTCGTCATCGCGCATTTTTTCCAGTAGCGCGCGATCGACCACACCCGCTAGCACGCCTTGACGCACGACCGGATAAGCACGATGTGTCTGCGTCGCGCCGAAGAACGTTGCTAGCGCTTCGCCCACGGATATATCGCCATCGATTGTCTCGACCGTACGCGACATCACCTCATCGACGTGGTGGCGCTCAAGCGGATCGACGCCGTATTCCCGGTAGATGTGATAACCACGCCGGGCGATTTTCTCGGTCATGATGGAGCGCTTCATGACGACCGTCGCAAACCCGTGTGCGATCAGCGTCGCGGCGAGCAGCGGCAGCAATGCGTTGCTGTCGTGCGTAAGGCCGAAAGCGAACACGATTGCGGTCAACGGCGCGCCCAAGGTAGCGCCAAGCGTGGCCGCCATGCAGACGAGCGGCCACAGGGCTGGTTCGCCGCCCGGCAACACGTGGCCGAGCACGACGCCGAGCCCTGCGCCCAACATGAGTAACGGCGCGAGCACGCCACCTGAAGTGCCCGAGCCCAATGCCACGACCCAGATGATCGCCTTCACGATCAGGATCGCCAGCGCGATCTGGATTGCAATGTGCTGATGCAACAGGTCACCGATCACGTCGTAGCCAACGCCCAGCGCGCGAGGTTCGAGAAAGCCGCCGATACCGACAACGAGGCCGCCGAGCGCGGGCCACCACATCCAATGGATGGGCAGCTTGCCGAACAGGTCTTCGGTCTTGTACAACGCGGCTGACAGGCCCGACGCGAGCGCGCCGGACAGCAGGCCTGCAATGACGCAGGACACCAGCGACAGCGCACCGGGAGGCGCAGTCTCAAGCGGGAACAGAGGCCCCGTGCCGAAGAATGCCGCACGCGCAAAGCCCGCGACTGCACACGCAAGGGCGACCGGCAGAAAACTGCGCGGACGCCATTCGAACAGCAGCAGTTCGACCGCGAGCAACACGGCCGCCACCGGTGTGCCGAAGACCGCTGTCATGCCCGCCGCTGCGCCGGCAACCAGCAACGTCTTGCGTTCCGCGGACGTGACCTTCACGCACTGCGCGATCAGCGACCCCAGCGCGCCGCCTGTCATGATGATCGGGCCTTCCGCGCCGAACGGCCCGCCACTGCCGATCACAATGCCGGACGACAGTGGTTTGAGAATCGCCACTTTCGGCGACATGCGGCTCTTGCCGAACAGGATGGCTTCGATCGCTTCGGGAATGCCATGTCCACGGATCTTTTCCGAACCGTAACGGGCCATGAATCCGACGATGAGCCCGCCGATCACGGGGATGATCACCACCCAGACACCCAACGTGTTGAGGGCCGGGGAGCGCTCCGCAAACGAAAATTGCCGGAAGAAAAACAGATTGGTGAACAGATGAATCAGGCTCAGGAGCACGAACGCTGCAAGCGTGCTGAGCGCACCAATTGCCGCGGCGAGTGCGGAAATACCGGGAAGCCGCGCGTTGGTGGAAAAGTCGCGCTTATGGGTATCGAGACTCATGGTGACTCAAACATCGATCTGGGGAACACTGAACGTGCCTTTGAGCGACTTCAGTTCGGCACGGTGCATCTCGGCGAGGCGGGCCAGCAGTTGCTCGCCAGCTTTCAACAAATGAACCTCGACCTGGCGACGGTCCGTCTCACTGACCTTTCTGCGGACCAGTTCGAGCGCCTCGCACCGGGACACGAGCGCGACCACGCCGTGATGCTGCGCCTGAAGCCGTTCCGCAAGCTCGCCGACGGTCGCCCAGTCACGCTCCGGATAACCCTTGATATGCAGGAGCAACAGATACTGCAACGGTGTGATGCCTTCACCCTGCGCGGCCTGCTCAGAAAAACGCTCGAAGCGACGCATCTGGTAGCGAAACTCGGACAGTTGCTCGAAGTTCGCCTTGGTCAAGCCGCGCGTGAGTGTTTTCATCAGAGTGCCGTGGAGAAATAGGTGATGCGAAATTCTATCACGTCGTGATATTTATGCATGTACTCACGCGCAAGTACCTACGATAGTGCGATTGCTTTTGCTATGCCGCGTGTCGCTGCCTGGCGTAAGCCTGGCGATAGAGTCCCGCGATGAGGTCGGCCTGCGTGATCATTCCTGCAAGCCTCTGATTCGAGTCCAGAACCGGGATGTGATGATGCCCGTAGTTCGCGAACACCGGCACCAGCTCGACGATCGGTGTCGCCGCGTCGACCGTGTGAACGTCGACGTTCATCAACGCACCGACGAGCGGTGCCGGCGTGATGCTGCGCCGGAACCAGCGTTGCACGGGGGACGACAAACCGGCCCCTTTGCTATACGCCCGTTTGTCGACAAGGTCGGCGCGAGTCACGATGCCGATTACGTGCTGTCTCTCGTCAGTGACCGGGAGCGCCTTGATATGGCGCTGTTTCAGCAGACTCCATGCTGCCGACGCTCTCGTGTTCGCCGATACGGCGACCAGCGAGCGCGACATGATGTCCGCGCACGTCAGTTCATTGAACGTGCGGGCGTAGGCCTGCAACTGAACGTCGCGCAGCAGGGACTCCAGATCGTCCGTGTCGATATCGAGCAATTCCCCGCGCCGGTTCAGCACCGCCTCGAGGTCCGCGCGCGTGAAACCTTCGTTCGAGGCCGCAGACGATGCGGCCGCGCCTTTGCCCGAACTCTGCGCGACGTGCGGATATCGATGCCCGGTCGCAGCGTGGTAGACGATAGCCGCGCACAGCAGCATCACGGACTGGATCGCAATAGGTTCGGCAACAAAGCGGTAGCCCAGTGCATGCACGGCCGGACCGCCCAAGACCGCGGTCAGGGCGACCGCGCCCGATGGGGGGTGAACGCACCGCAGCGCGAACATCGCACAGATCGCCAGCGAGACGGCCAAAGCAGCGGCGCCTAACGGATCGGCGATCCAGCTTGCACAGGCAACGCCAACCGTCGCGGAGACGATATTGCCGCCGATGATGGACCACGGTTGCGCAAGTGGACTGGCGGGCACCGCGAACAGCAGCACAGCCGACGCGCCCATTGGCGCGACGAGGAGCGGAATGTTTGCCGCTGGTCCGAGAAGAACGTGCATTGTCCCGCCGGTGAACGCAATCCCTAGCAATGCACCGAGACACGATCTCAGGCGTTCCGGCCACCGCACAGCGATGGGATGAGGAGCGAAGCTGGAAAGCCAACGGATGAGGGCGTAGCGGGACAAGGTTTAGATGGGAAAGTTGGCGGGTATCACGTGGGATTGGACTGCACCTTAAGGTGCAAATCCTCACGAAATGAAAGTGCGTCTCGCTAGCATTATATCTCGTTGTGATATAAAAGTCCGTTCCGCGCCGCCACGCCCTGATAGCACTGGCCTTGCCACGCGGATGCCGCGCCCCGCTCCGACGCGCTCGATCCGGATTTACCGCGCGGTCCATCCCCCGTCGATGACCAGATTTGCGCCAGACATGTAGGCCGAGTCGTCGCTCGCCAGAAAGACTGCGGCGCCGGCTACTTCGTCAGGAGAACCAATTCGGCCCAGCACCGTCGCAGCTTCGAAAGAGCGCCGCAGGCCGGCCGGATCGGCGCTGCTGGAAAACACGTCCTCCAGCAATTGCGTCGTAACGGGTCCGGGACAAAGGCAGTTCACGCGAATACCTTGACGACCGTGGTCGATCGCCATCGCCTTTGTCAACATCACCACCCCGCCTTTCGAGGCACAGTAGGCCGCCACATTGGCCTCGCCTACGAGTCCCAGTTCGGATGCAATGTTAATGATGACGCCCCGACCGCGCCGTTGCATCGCCGGGATGATGGCTTTCGAACATAGGAAAACGCCTTTCAGGTTAACGGCCATCAGCTGGTCCCATTCCGCAACGCTCGTATCGAGAACAGTTTTCGCGAATTCGATGCCGGCGTTGTTAACCAGTATGTCCACGTTTCCGAATCGTTCTTCAGCGAGGCGGACCATTTCGCTCACATCGGGTTCCAGCGACACATCCGCACGAACGTAGCAGGCTTCGCCGCCCGAGGCGCACAGCGCGTCTGCCTCGGCGGTCGCGTCTGTTACGTCGGCAAGCACCACCTTTGCTCCTTCGGCCACGAACCTTTCCGCAATTGCATATCCAATGCCTCGTTGAGCACCCGTAATCAGGGCAACGCGGTCTTTCAGTCTCATGTCGTTCTCTCGCATAAACGGGGTGAGCGTCATGGTATCAGCCGAGATCGCCTTGATTCTCTGAGGCCGTCACCCTCGTACGCCGACACACCCTTCTCGCGCGCGATGTCGATGTGAAACCCCTCCGAATTCGATTGATTGCGAGCAACGTACGAGGCAGAATCATCCTGTTAAATTGGCAAATTTATCCGGGTATACGTCTTAACAGGTTAAGCATGGCCCAAGTGAACGACGACGAAAGCAGCAACCGGCTCGGCAACTATCTGAAGAACCGGCGGACCAAGCTCGATCCCGCGTCCTTCGGCATTTCCGGTGGCCGGCGGCGCACGGCCGGACTACGCCGCGAAGAGGTGGCGCAGCGCGCCAATATCAGCGCGGCCTGGTACACATGGCTGGAGCAGGGGCGCGGCGGCAATCCATCAGCGGACGTGCTGGACCGCATTGCCAAAGCACTCATGCTGACCGAAGTCGAGCGCGAACACGTGTTCCTGCTCGGCCTCGGTCATCCGCCCGAAGTCCGTTATCGCGGCGGTGACGCAATCACGCCTCGACTGCAGCGCCTGCTAGATGCACTGCCCTACAGTCCCGCGATCGTCAGGACTGCGACGTGGGATGTGGTTGCCTGGAATCGCGCCGCCGCAACCGTGCTTACCGACTACGGCTCCCTGCCACCCGAACAACGCAACGTCCTGCGCATGATCTTCTGCGACCCCCGCGTCCGTGCCGCGCAGTTCGATTGGACAAGCGTGGCCCGCTTCGTGGTGGGCGCCTTCCGGATCGATGCCGCGCGCGCAGGCGCCGACGCCGAGGTGGCGCCGCTCGTCGACGAACTGTGCCGCTCGAGTCCCGAGTTCGCCGCCATGTGGCGGGACAATGAAGTGCAGACCTACGGCGAGGGGGTCAAGCGGCTGCGCCACCCCGTGCTCGGGCCGATCTCGCTGGAATACTCATCCTTCGCAGTCGACGGGCGGCCGGATCTTCAGATGATCGTCTACAACCCCGCGACTCCGATCGATCAGGAGAGGATCAGATCCCTGATTGAAGACAAGCAGGCACTTGCAACAAAGTGAGCCGGTGCACCCTCGAATCGCGAGCGTTAGAAGTCATTGAGCCAGCACAGATCTAAACGTGCGTTTCTAACACGCGCCTCAATAGATCGGATTCCGAATGATGGCAACGCCGCCTTTTGTCTGAACTAATTGCGCAGCACGACGTGTAACGGCGAGGTTACGTTCGACGTGACGGGAACACGTAACACCCTGGACGTAACACGCCCCACGCAATGTCGCCACCGCGTTCTCCATCTCGCCCGATCTACCCCGTCCAGCAAGACGCTCATCGCCGCACACCATTCAATTTCTGCACTGCGCGTGCGCGGAACATGCCGCGCTCTGTAACCGGCGCATTGGCTCGGAACTTGCAGCGACCAATTGCCCGAGCAAGCCACATCCGAGCATGGCGCTACCGCGCCAGCTCCAAAATTAATCGAAGGCGACGCGCACAAACGCGGTCTCGGGCTAGAAAAGCAAACGTTTCTGCAAGACCGATCAGCGGTTTTCCGGGGGCACTGATTACACCTTCCAATCAGGACGCGATTTCATCGCGAAAGGACTAATCATGGCTCCCTTCAAACACACTCTTGTTGCATCGGCGAGCGCACTCCTATGGTGGTCGCTAGCCACTTCTTGTCAGGCCGGAGACGTCACGACCACACCGCCGCCCTCGTTTACGCAAGGCGGCGGATGGACGACAACCGGACAACCAGGATCGGGATACGCGTGGGCAGGAGGCGGTACCACATCCGGCGCATGGGCCGGCAGCGGTGCGGGTAACGGCTCGGTTTGGGCCGGCGGCTCGGCATGGGGCGGCGGTTTTGGAGACGGCGGTTATGGCGGCGGCTCGGGTGGCTCCACGGGCTCGGGTGGTTCGGGTGGTGGATACGGAGGTGGATCCGGTGGATCCGGCGGCTCGGGAGGCTCGGGAGGCTCGGGAGGCTCGGGAGGCTCGGGAGGGTCCGGAGGTTCAGGCGGTGGGAACGGTGGCGGCTCGGGAGACGGCGGCCACGGCGGCTCAGGTGGCGGGTACGGCGGCGGCTCTGGAGGTTCAGGCGGCTCTGGAGGTTCTGGGGGCTCTGGAGGTTCTGGAGGTTCTGGAGGTTCAGGCGGTGGGAACGGCGGCGGCTCGGGAGACGGTGGCCACGGCGGCTCAGGTGGCGGGTACGGCGGCGGCTCTGGAGGTTCGGGTGGCTCCGGTGGCTCGGGCGGGTCCGGAGACGGCGGCCACGGCGGCTCGGGTGGCGGTTACGGCGGCGGCTCTGGAGGCTCTGGAGGCTCGGGCGGCTCGGGCGGCTCAGGCGGTGGTAACGGTGGTCACGGCGGCACCAGCGGCTCCGGCGGCTCCAACACTGGCGTTGGCTCCAGCAGCGGCAGCCAGACCACCGGCGGCCTGCTGGATCCGATCGTGAACCTGGTCGTCAGCGTCGGCGCGATCAGCGTGCCTATCGTGCCGATCACCGTGGGCAACAACAGTGGTAGCGGCAATGGCAACGGTGTGGCCAACGGCACAACCGGTGGTTCACACGGCGTCACAGGCGGATCGAGCGGACATAGCACCGGTGGCCTGCTGGCACCTGTGACCGCGTTGCTCGGCGGGCTGTCGGTGGCCTCGGTGAACGGCGGCTCGCAAGGCAGCAGCAGCCCTCTCGCACCAGTTACCACCCTGCTCGGTGGACTGACCGGCGCGTTGGGAGGCGGCACAGCGCAAGGCAGCGGCCCTCTCGCACCGGTTACCACCTTGCTCGGCGGACTAACCGGAGGCCTGGGCGGCGGCACCTCTCATGGATCGTCGACGAACACCGCGTCCAATCCGGTTGCACCACTGACCAACCTTGTCGGCACACTGACCGGTGCACTCGGCGGTGCAAGCGGCGGCTCGTCTCCGCTCGCCCCGTTGACGAACCTACTCGGCGGACTTACAGGCGGACTCGGCGGCGGCAGCACGCCGTCCACACCCAAGCATTAGCCGCAATGCGAGGTGCCCCGGGGGGGCACCTCCAGCGCGACCTCGTGGGTGCAACAGAAAGACGGCCGGACCTGACTGGCATCACAGCCTCACAACGTCAGGCCCGGCGCATTCATACGAGTCAACCCGCACGATACGTCACACGCCGCACCTGCTGGCCGCTGACTACGCGAGACAATCTCCACGAAGTCGGGCGCGGTCAACCCCGCACACCTTCGCGAACGCCACGGCATGTAACCGGAACGCGCCGAAGCGGGCCCGCGGGATCGTTACAATGCCCGGATGACTCCCCCCTCAACTGAATCGAATGCGCCACATGCTGACCTCCTATTACTGGAGTGACGACGCTATTCGCAGCCGAAGCGTGAGCGACATCGTGCTATCAGGCACCGTCGACGTCCCTATGCCCTCTGTTCGTCTGCTTGCGGATTGGGAGCGAGAGATCTCGTCGCATCTGGTCCTGGAACCCGGTGACGTCGAACCCATGCCGTTGCCGCGAGCGCGGGCGCGCTGGCCGGACTACACGCGCTGCGTGCAGGCCGTGTCCGATTGGACGCACGCGCTTGGACTGCCTGAGGTGCTTGCCGCCAGTGACGTCGCCCTCATGGCCTGCCGCGGCGCGCGGTATCACCATGACGGTGCGCAATATGGCGACGCGGCCTTCTGCAATCTCTTCATGAGCGAGGACCGAGGTCTGGACTTGCACTTTCCCGCTCTGGGCCGGCGGATTCCTCTGACCCGGGGAACGGTTGTGATATTCGATACTGGCCAGCCTCATGGCGTCATCCAGCGCGGCAGCAGTGGTTTTAACGCGGCCGACTTCCCGCCGGACCAGGATTGGATCCAGATATTCCTGACCTGGGAGCTTCCCATCGAAAATGCTCATGTGGGGCACGCACTGAAGGTGGCCTTCGACGTTGCCCCTTCGACCTCGCCGCAACCGGATACCGAGCAGGTCCAGTTGAACGGCGAACAGGTGATTGTGTGTCCGGACTCGGGTCGTTGGTCCCGGGCTGGCTAGTCGTCAGAATCACGTCGCAGCGTTGCCCTGACACGCACGTGGGTTAGCGGCTGACGCCGCCGGCCGCCTGTATGATGGCGGGCTTGCGTCCAACGAAAGCCCGCGCCGGCGGTCCGCGCAGATCGCGCACCGCCCGCCGCCGCAACGCGGCGCGAATGCATCCATTCACGATGACCCAAAGGAAGACCGCCATGACGGCCACAACGCAATTCGATCAGGTTTCCGTTATCAAACGCGCCAACGTCTACTTCGACGGCAAGTGTGTCTCGCACACTGTTCTCTTCACCGACGGCACGCGCAAGACGCTCGGCGTGATCCTGCCCGGCACGCTCAACTTCGGCACCGACGCGCCGGAACTCATGGAGGTGCAGGCCGGCCAATGCCGCATCCGCCTCGAAGGCAGCGACGAGTGGAAGACGTATGGCGCGGGCGAGTCGTTCTCGGTGCCCGGCAAGAGCCGCTTCGATATCGATGTGGTCGAAACGCTCGACTACGTCTGCAGCTATCTGTAAAGACGGACGGGTGCCGGGTCATTCACCCGGCACCGTCACCCACTTTGCTGACCTTTCCTTTATGTTTTCCGTGACGCCCTTCCCTTAAGAGCGACTGTCTGCGGAAACCACCACACGGTTCACGTCTACGCTCCAGCGCTAGTCACGATTGCAAGGCTTGGGCAATAGTGTGTTGCGCTCAAGTACGGCGCTTGCTGTGAACGAACTCCAGCAGCATTAGACGTGGGCGGATCAATAAAAACTGATGCATTGTTCGATCCCGCGGGAGCGGTGACGGTCATCGTTACTTTCCACCAGTTACCCGATTTCACTGCGCTCAGTGAGGTTGCCTGTCCGGCGCCCCATGTTCCGCGCACTACAGCGCCCGTATTCGTATTGAGCACCCAGCCAAATTCGGTGCCGCTCGAGTCATCGGTCTGGATTGATCCGCCAGGAAAGACCGTCGCGTTGGTGGTGGCGAGAACATAGTCAGTAAAACTATACGATTGGCCGCCCTGAACCCTGATGATTTCGCGGACATTCGAGACTGACGAGCCGTTCGTGCTAGTCACCATCGCTGCCCCCTTGTTCACTCCGGAGACATCGGTTGCAGGCACAGCGGTACCTCCATTTTGTTGCGACCATGCATCCGGTGTGGCGAGATTCAGCGGCGAGTTGATCAGATTGTTTGCATAGCAGGCAGCCACGGCCTTGTCAGCAGGCGGTCCGTAAAACTTTGCAATGCTCGCCTGGATCGCGTTATCGGTCGTGTCGGATGTCGCCTTGGTGATGATCGCTCCTTCGAAGAACTGGATGGGAGCACCGCTACCGTCGCCGCCTTCGCCAAGCGAAAGACCGCCCTGCCATTGCCCATTAAATGCATGACCCGCGTCGTTGCCAAAGTTCAAGGCTTCTGGGGGCGCCTGGTCATAGAGTGCCGTGAGTACGCTCTGCGAGGCAGAGCCGCCTTTGACCACAAAGATATTTGACGCGGTTAGCGGCGAGTACTTAGAGAGCACCGTGACGAACTTTTCTTTTGGAGGTTGCTGCGGACCATAGAGATAAACGCCTGCCTCCGCGTCGACGCCCGGCCAGTTAATATCAAGTGCGTTGCACACGGGGTCTTTTACATTCGGTGCCTGGTTCGAGTCGCCGTCACAATAGCCGAACACAGCTGCGTTGCCGTTCGAGAACGCCAGCGCGAACATTTCCCCTTCTACTTCTCCATGCGCATAGGTGCCCGGGTTAGCACTGCTTTCCATATTTCCATAGGTCCCGCAGCACGTGGAGGACTGGCTATAGTGCGCTCCTGCCACCATGTATTCAGCGATATCGCTATCACCAATCGACTGGTTCACCGTGCCGAACCTGTTGCGATAGGCTTGTCCCGCCAAAGTACCGAGAGCTGGAATCTGAACGCCTTGCAACGGCACGAAGCCTAACTTGGCTGGCGTACCGGGGAGCGCCGGCAAATCGTTTCCGATCGATAATTGAAGGGTCGGTGACTGGGTGGTCAGCGCGGTGGGGGGCTGGAGCAGTTGAACGGTCAGTGCTCCACTGGTTCCTGGAAGCGTGATTGTCGCAAAGCCGTTGAGGACCGGAACAGTCGTCGCTTTTTGCTTCCCTGAGCCGCTATTCGGCAGGGTCAGTGACTCTGTTCCGTCCGCGTTGAGTGTGAGGGTGGCCGGCACATTGCCGAATGCTCCTCCCTTGAGCGGCGCAACCAGGTCGATCTGATCGTAAATGTAGGTGACGGAGCAGCTTGTATTGTTGCAGAACGCGTTTGCGCTCTTAACGTTGGCCGAGCCGATCAGCGTGCGGTCGGCGCCGTTCGGCAAGCTACCCGACGTATAGGGGTAGATGTCCTGCGTTGCACTATCGGACGCACGTCGAACCTGGAATAACGGGCCTCTGTAATTCTTCGTCAGCAGGCGTGTCACGCTATGAGCCGCGGAACACGGCGTGTTGGCAGTTGCTGCAGCGTCGCAAGGTAGCGGGCTCGCGGTCGCTTGTTCCGCTTGTGTACTGTCATTTGACTGGGCTGCGTCATTCGTCGGCGACGGCGACGTACTTGAGTTCGACACCCCTGTCGCTTGAGATGCGGACGTGCCACTACTATCTCCGTTACATGCGGCAAGCCCGACGGTCATCGCTAACAAAACAGCAATTAATCCGGTTCCTCTGGACATCATGACCTCCTCCTATGAAACCATAGCTTCTGATTGGATTCACTCAACTTAGTTATGCAAAGTGATTTATCAAAAATCATCACGGTTCAGCCGGGTTCAGAACTGCCACTCATTGCTGCCAGTTAGAAAATGTGCTGCCGAGCGATGCAACGCGCCGTCCCAGCCATACGGTGCACGGAAATGAGGTTGATTGTCTGGTAGACCGCGAAGATGCCGGTATGCGCAGCGGCCTGGCAGTCGAAATGCGTTGGCTGGCCGTCACGCAGGATCTCGCCGGCCACGGACCGCGGCATTGTATTCATCGCGTTCGTGAGCGCGGGCGACTAGTACGCGAGGTCAGCGGCCAACATAGCCACCATCCATTGCGGTACACAGCGGCTCGCCATGCTCGTCTCCACTATCGTTGTATCGATCGGCTGCCCTGCGGGACAGCATCTGACGACGCGAGACGGTAGGGTCGCCGCGTTAGGTAATAATATTAGTCAATAATATCGACTTATCGCCTCAGTACAATCCCGTATATTCAGACTAAGGAATCGGACGTGACACCCATATAGTGGGGAAAGTGGAGCTTGCCTACCCGAATTTTGCCAATATTATCGCTAATACAATTTGTAATAAATCAGCGCGCCGCTAGTCGGGCGTTTGTTCCTCAAGACGATTGAGTACGCGTGGCAACTGAGGCATGCCTAGCGAACATGTGGAGGCCGACCTGGTCGTACGACACACTGAAAGCGCTCGTTTTTGCGGTCAGCGCCGTTTATGTAGCCACTTCTCGGGAGTCATACCTGCCACGACCGGCGTATGCGTTCACGAATGTCATGCAAGCGCGAAACGGATTCGTTGGAGAAAACGAAACGCAGATAGCGGTCTGCGCCGGGTCCCCAATTCGTCATCGGCGTGGCTGCGATCTTGCCGTGTTCGAGCAGCAGCTTCGACGCCTCCGGTGGCTCCAGACCCAGCGCACGGGTATCGATGAGCATCGACCAGCCGCCATGCGGACGGATCACCGGCAGGTCAGCAAGCGCGCTCATCAGAAAGTCGCGACGGTGCTCCCATTCCGCGACCGCAGCTGCCACGCCGTCGTCGGTCGCAGTGAGCGCGGCAGTGGCGCCGGGCATCGCGATTCCAACCTGACACACCACGTTCGACAAACTCACGAGACGTACGTCGTTCATGATCGATGCGGGCCCGACGATCCAGCCGACGCGCCATCCGATCATCCGATACTCCTTCGACACCGCGCCGATGGTGATGGTGCGCTCGCGCATGCCCGGCAAACCGGCGGGATGAATGACCTCGCGCCCGTCGAACAGGATGCGCTCCATCGCCGCGTCATAGACCAGCCAGATGCCATTGCGCTTGCAATGTTCCGCAATCGCAAGCCATTCGTCCCGCGACGCGACGTAGCCGCTCGGCATCGAAGGCGACATGATCAGCAGCGCTTTCGTTCGCGGCCCGATCGCCGCGGCAAGACTGTCGAGATCGAGCCGCCAGCCGTCGGCACCCGGCTGCAGCCGCGCGAACTTCGGCACGCCTGCGGCCAGATGCACCCGGTTGATCAGGCCGGCGTAGGTTGGGTCCGTCAGCACGACCTCGTCGCCCGGCTCAAGAATCGAGAGCAGTACGTTAAAAATCCCCGCCAGGCCGCCGGCCGAGACGATGCATTCACTCGCTGCGTCGTATGCGACGCTCGCGGCGCGGCCGACCCGCTCGGCGGCCGCCTCGCGCAATGCACGTTGGCCGGTAAAGGGCAGATAGCTGTTTGCCGCGTCGTCGTCGATGGCCTCGTGCGTGTGAGCCAGCGCCTGCGCCGGCGGCCGCAGGTCGGTATCGAGATTTTCAAGCCTTAGAATGTCCGCGTCGCGCAGAGAATCCGCGGCGTCGCCGATTCGGTCGACTCCAATGCCAGGAATATTTCTTAAGCGAGATACTGTCACACGGGCCTCCGTTATCGTTTTAATATATTAAAGTGAAAAAATCCCGAGATAGCAAGCCCTCTTCGACTTCGCTTGCCGAACTCCTGCGCGAGCGCATCGCGAACGGCACCTTGGTGCCCGGGACGCAGCTGCGGCAGGATCTGATTGCGAAGGAATTCGGCACCAGTCACATTCCGGTGCGTGAGGCGTTCGTGCAGTTGCAGGCGAGCGGGTTCGTTACGATCGTGCCGAACCGGGGCGCATTCGTCTCCGCGATGACGCGGCTCGAAGCGTCAGAATTAACGGAGATGCGGATCGCGCTCGAACTGCTGGCGCTCGACTCCGCTATCGATGCGTTCGGCGCAGACGACGAGACCGCGGTCCGCGCAATTCTTAAGCATGACGAGAACGCGCACGAGGTCGAGAACTGGTCGATCGACAACTGGGCATTTCATCGAGCGATCTATCGGCCGAGCGACAAGCGGCATCTGCTGGAGACGCTGGAAGCAATCTGGCGCAAGACTGACCGCTATCTGCGGCTCGTCTGGCAGCTAGAGCGCTACCAGGGCATCTCGCTGGCAGAGCATCATGCGATCCTCGATGCAGTCCTCGCACGAGATCGGCGCGCCGCCAAGCGCTTGACGAAAGCACATATCGAGGCGGCTGGCGTTGTGATGCAGGACGCGCTGCGCGAAGCACGGCAATGACGAAGCCGGTAGTCAACCGGCCGAAGCTGTCGCCAGGAACTGCGCCAGGCGCGCCCACATTTCGACGGGATTCGAATACATCGGAAAGTGCCCGCTATGGGATATTTCCGCCAGCTCTATTCCCTGCGCCCGCAGAGAGGGCAGATAAGACAGAGAACCGTTCTGCTCGCCATACATGAACATCCGCGGAAACGGCAGTGAAAGGAGCTTCGTCATCAGGTCACCATGGTCGGACAGTTCGACCATGGATCTGAAGATGCGCGGCACCGCGTCAGCGCGTACCTTGTGACGCAAGCTCGCGGCATAGAGCGGACACGAATAAAACGGTGAGTGCCAGGTCCGTTCGATGAGGTCGTCGAAGAATGCTTGTGCGCTCTCCGCCGGATAATCGATCACCTGTCGGCTCAGGAAACAGTCCTCGGGCGCCACGTTACCCTCGATATCGGTGAAGCTCAGCACGCGCTGAGGTTCTTCATGCGCCAGCATGAGCGCGGTGAGGCCGCCCATTGAGTGGCCGACGAGATGGAACCTGTGAATGCCGAAGTGCTCAAGCACGGCCTTCGCAGTCGCGACCAGAAACGGAATCGAAATCTTCGACAGATCGCTGCAGTGTGTTGCGCCGCAGCCGGGTGCGTCGTATGCCACAACCGCACGTCCCGCGAACGCCGGATAGCGAACGATGTCGGCGAAATCCTCTTTGGTCGAACCGAAGCCGTGCAGGTACAAGATCGGCGCCCGTTCACCTGCCCTGCGCATTGCGGCGATCTGGAGGTCAACACCTTGTACGCTCAGCGTCAGCGTTTCTCTTGCAAGCTCACCCGGCGACGGCATGATTTTCCTGACTAAGTAATTGGCAAAAACTCGTGATCGCACGGCACGCTTCAATTAGTGCGTTGTCATCGAGCGCGTAGGCGATCCGGATGTAGGGGCCGAGCCCAAAAGCGCTGCCTTGAACCACGGCGACGCCGGCTTCGTCCAGTATGGCTGCTGCTACGTCCTCGTCGGTGTTGAGTTTTGCGCCGGCCGGCGTCGTGCGTCCGATCAGCCCCTCGCACGAGGCAAACGCGTAAAAGGCGCCGCTGGGTAAGGCACATGTCAGACCGGGGGCCTGATTGAGCAGCTTCACCATCAGGTCGCGTCGCTGCTCGAAGACGGATCGCGATTCGGCGATGAAGTTCTGAGGGCCGGTGAGCGCTGCCAATGCTGCATGCTGCGAGATAGCACTGGCGCCCGAGGTCTGTTGCCCCTGAAGCTTTTCCATTGCATCCAGCAACCAGCGCGGACCGGTGCCGAAACCGATGCGCCAGCCCGTCATCGCATAAGCTTTGGACACGCCGTTCATCGTCAGCGTGCGTGAGATCAGCCGCGGCTCGACCTCAGCAATCGTATGGAAGCTCGCACCATCGAAGATCAGATGTTCGTAGATATCGTCCGACAGGATCAGCACATGCGGATTGGCCAATAGCACAGCGGCAAGCGCAGCCAGCTCTTCACACGTGTAGACCGCGCCGGTCGGATTGGAAGGCGAGTTCAGGATCAGCCAGCGCGTGCGTGGTCCGATTGCGTCGGCCAGCGCCTGGGGCGTCAGCTTGAAACCGTCTTCGCTGCCGCAGGTGACGATGACCGGAGTCGCGCCGCACAACTGAACCATCTCCGGATAACTCACCCAGTAGGGTGCGGGCACGATGACCTCATCGCCTTCGTTGAGAGTTGCGGCCAACGCGTTGTAGATAACCTGTTTGCCACCGCTGCAGACGATCGTGTCCTGCCAACTGACATCAAGGCCGTTCTCGCGCCGGAATTTGGCGGCCACTGCCTCGCGCAGCGAGCGCATGCCGGCGACCTGCGTATAGCGCGTGTGTCCGGCACGAATCGCGTCGACTGCCGCTTCGCAGATGTGCACGGGCGTGTCGAAGTCCGGCTCGCCCGCGCTGAGCGAGAGGACCCTGGCACCCGAAGCACGGCGCGCAGCAACGCGGTCCATCATGCGGTAGGTCGCCGAGGCTTGGGCCATAGCGAGGTGAACGTTCAGGCGTTCCTGATCTTCGTGATTCATCACCTGCACCCTTCCTTGATGGCGTCGAATTCCTTGTCGTGCATGACATCAGCGACCGATCGTCCGGAACGCACCGCCTGCACCATCCCGTCCTGGCGCCGCGCGATGCGTTCACCCAGTTCAATGACTTCTTCGATGCGCGCAGCCGACACGAACACCGTGCCGCAACGGTCCGCGATGACGTAGTCGCCTTCATGGACGAGCACCCCGGCGACGCGGACGGGCTCGCCTGAGGAAACCTGAACGACCCGATTGCGTGCGCTGATCATCGTGACGCCACGCCCAAAGACCGGGTATCCGATCGATTCGCTGCCGTCGATATCACGGCTCATGCCATCGATTACTGAACCGCGAATGCGCTTGAATTGGGCAGCATTGGCAAGGATGTCGCCCCAGCACGAAATCCCATCGATGCCGCCGGCAATAACCAGAATCCGGTCGCCTGACTGGATCTGGGCGATGACCGGCGAAATCAGGTGGACGGTTGGTCCCGCGTCCGCCTTCGGTCCCAGTTGAATGGTGCTGGCGCGCCCGACGATCTTCGGACAATCCCACAAGGGGCGCAGGCCGAACGTAGCGCCGGGAATGCCAAGGAAGTCCAGCGCGTCCGATACCGTGTTGGTGTCGAGCGCGGCAAAGCGATCAAGCAGTGAGGTCGAGGTCATGGCAGCGCCGCAAGATGGTTGCGATGCCCTACTTTCACGCCTACAGTTAGATATGTAAATTCCGAATTTTAGAAGCTTTCGATACGTCAAACCTATCAGTCAATCATGATCAACTTCCGGCTTATCCGTCATTTATGGCTCTTCCTGGCCGTTGCAGAGGAACAGCACTTCGGGCGTGCGGCACGGCGCCTGGATATGTCCCAGCCGCCGCTGACTGAGCAGATCCAGGCGCTCGAACAGGCGTTGAAGGTGAAGCTGTTCGAGCGCTCCCGGCGTGGAACGCAACTTACGCCGATTGGCGCTGCGATCCTGCCTGCAGTGCGTAAGTTCGCGGAACAGCTTGAGCGACTTGAGCTCTCGGTGCGCGAGGCGGTCGCTGGACGGAGTGGCGTCCTGACAATTGGGGCGATTTCGTCTGCGATGCTGGATGTTCTGCCGCCGCTGGTCGAGCGGCTAAAGTCCGAGTACCCGCAACTCACGATATCGGTCAAAGAGATCGACAGTGTGGAGGCCGTTCCAGCGCTCGAGGCCGGTGACATTGACCTGGCTTTCGCCAGACTGGAGGGCGAGCTTGGCGGGACGATTCAGTCATTGCCGCTGGCCCAGGATCGGCTGGCGGTGGCCATGCATCGTGACCATGCGATGGCTGGAGCTTCACGCATCAGGCTGGCGTCGCTCACGGATCAGGATTTCGTCATGTTTTCGCGGCAGGTAAGCCCGGTGTACTTCGATAGCCTGGTGGCGTCTTGCCGGTCCAATGGGTTCTCTCCGCGAATACTGCACGAGGTCCGTTCGGTGGCTTCCCAGGTTGCTTTCGTGGGCTGCGGGCAAGGCATCGCTCTGGTGCCGGCTTCGCTGAAGAAGCTGGCTCCTGAGAATGTTGTGTTTCGCCCGCTCAAGGAAAATGTAAGTGTGGTGACTACGGCTGTGGCCTGGAGTACTGGTCGGGATAATCCGCTTATTGACGCCGTGGTTGCCGTATTAGGTAGTACTGGAGGTGGTCCGAAGATGCGTAAGGTGTTGCGCTAGGCCGGCTACTTGGGTTCGCCCGGGTTCGATGACCAGCATTGACTGAAGCCTGACTTGCCGGCTTCGTCATCACCGCGCAGAAAACGCGTTACGTTTGAAGATCCGTCCACGTACCGTGCCGAAGTCGTCATCAGCCATATTGTCAAAGCCACGTTGCTGGAGTTCACGCCATCATGAGACGTTTTTGCTTCGCAGCGGCCCTCGCCCTGCTCACCGCCGGCTGCACCTCGACATGGTCGCCCACGAATAATCAGACCGCCGGGCCAGGTCCGGCCGACACGGATACCTACATTCTGCACTCTACCAACGGTGCGACGCCTGGTGGCTCCACCCCAAAGCGACCTAGACTCAGCGTCGGTGTCAGCGATCCCGATACGCAGTTGATCCTGCCGTGGTTCCTCAATGACATCATCAACTTTGTTAACTATCACTAGCTTGCCGTACACATGCCGATCGGGCTTGCAACAGCCTTGCTCCGAGACTCCACTATCCCGCCGCCACGATCACATGCGCCTGAATTTTGCCGACCACCGGGCCTTCGCCATGACGGTTGGCAATCGCCTCCGTCGCTCGGTCCGTCGTCAGTTGAAGCAAGCCGGCGTCGCGCGCCTCGATTTCGTTGCGCAGCGGCGTTCCCAGGCAATAAGCGGCGGCGGCGGCGCGTGCCGAGGTCGCGCAACTCACCTTCTCGCGCGTCGCGATCTCGATGTCGGCGAAACCTGCGCGGCTCAACTCCTCTCGGATCAGCGCGATATCGTGATAGCCGTGCGGCGTGCGGGTGAGAAATCTCGGAGGGTCGTGCGGAAACACAGTGGCGACGGCGTTGGTGACTTCGTCGGCAAAGGCGTTCTCTTCGATACGGTCCCAGACATTGAAGACAAAGCGCCCGCCGGGTCTCAGCACGCGACGCGCCTCGGCATAGCCAACGATCCGATTGGGGAAAAACATCGCGCCGAACTGGCAGCAAACGACGTCGAACGATGCATCTTCGAACGGCAGGTCGAGCGCGTCCGCCTGCCTCCATTCGATACGGCTATCGGCCCCCTGCCTGGTAGCGGCATAGTCGAGCATGGGCTGGTTAAGGTCGGTCGCCACGTACCGCGCGCCAGCGCAAAGTTTTGGTTCAAGCACCCGCGTGACCACGCCGCTGCCGGCCGCCGTTTCAAGCACCGAGCCGGGCGCGAAGACTGCAACAACCTCCGCCAGGTCGGCAGCGTAGGCCTCGAAGATTAGGGGGACCATCAGCGTGTCGTAGAACTTCGGGATCGAACCCGCAAACACCTTATCGCGCTCAGTCATGATATCCCCTTGAAAGCTCTTAATGGCGCCCGCGACCATCCATTCGAGAGCAGGCCAAGCCACTCCAAGGCGTACTCTGTCTGGTCGGGCGTTGCGCTATGGTGGCCGCGCATACCAGCCTCGTCAACGTCATCCAGTGACCTTTCCAACACGCTTGCCTTCGTAGCAGCGCTGCCGCGGTAATGCTGCGAAGGCGACTAGCGGGCGAGCAATCTCAGCCACCGTATGGCCGATATGGGTCGAACCGAATCTGTCAGCGTCCGACCAAGAACGATCAACCATAAAAGCAAAGTGAATTGGCGAGAATTTTGATTCGAAGTACTCTTGAGAATTGTCTTCATATAGCCCAGATCCCTGCTATGTTGCCGTCTATCGACGAACTCCTCGCGCTTGACGCGCTGACCTTACGCGAACACACCGAGCAGGCTGGTGATACCTTCGATGTTGATGAGCACCGAGTCCAGTTGCGAAAGTCCCTGGAGGTCAGCGAGGTGTGCTCAGTGCGGCGGGAAGGCAAACTCGTTGCCTATGCAATGCTTCGACCGCATTCAGGTGCTTGCTGGTTCGTTGGCGCGTTTGGTACGCATCCGTTGTATCGAACGTATGCCGTTATGACTGAGCTGCTCGCAAAGATGGCGAAGCTGGCGAGTGAACAAGGGATCGGCGAGCTAAAAAGTCATGTCTACAAAACCAACCGGTTGTCTATCGCTTTCCATCGCAAGCTTGGATTTCAGGTGACGCGTGAGAACGACAAAGGCTTTGAGTTCTTCATTGCAATACGTGAACTGACCACCAAGCCAGCGGTTCAACGCGCCACTGCCAGAGCGGCATGCAGCCCCGAGTCCGGCGCGCCGGAAGCACCGGCAATCCTGCGAAAAGTGTGACGCCGGCACGTTGAATATTCGTCGAGTCACAGCTGGAACATTAGGAGTTAGAGGCCACTCACGTAACACCCGGTCGCCCCGCTCGGGTTGGCGAAACCGGGAGCGAGGAATTTCAGCGATCGCCGCGATCTCGATCATCAGTTCGGGTGGGTAAGGGCTAATGCCCCACACTGCGCGAGATGTTTCTTGCTGATGCCGCAGCATAACGCCCTGAGCTTGATGGCCGAATCCGAGAGAAAACGATGCGCGAAAGATCCATCACGCATCGAGTATGGTGTTGGAGAATCTCTGGCGATTTTTCATCCTAAGTTTCGACTAAAATCGGCGCTTTACGCTGTGCGGGGTCAGCCCTATGCCAGTTACGTGCACACTTGTGCTTAATAAGCAGAAAACGTCTGTTCTCTCCTGCCCTGGGACCGCACCCGTCGCCGCGTTTTCTGGAACTGCAGAGGGCCGCGATAATCCTGACGACGTGGCTATGGAGAATATCGGCCCGCTACGGAGGCACGCTTCGGCGCAATCGAAGGCCCTAAGGCGCTGTTCGGCCAGGAAGAGGCATTCGACATCGACGCGGAGATCGCCGACAATTGGTACCTGCCCTTATCCTTGCGTCTCGTCCAGAACCATGCGCAACGTCGCCTATCTGCTTCTCTCGATCACGCTTGCCTCGCCGCTTTCAGCGCTGGCGCTCGGTAACGACAATCCAGATTACGATCAATGCATTCTGCTCTCGCTGAGAAACAGCCAGAGTCGCATGGCGGCGGGCGCGATCAGAGACTCGTGCGATGCGCTTTACAGAAACGGCGCGCTGCTTTTACCTCGCGAAAGGTCGTATCACGTGTGTGTCTTGCAGAATGTGCAGAGCGTGAGAGACGCATTTGCGGTTAACGAAATTCTGCACGCGTGTCGACGTCAGAATCAGATGTGAATGTCCGCTAACGGGGCCTCCACATGTCCCATGTGGGGCGAACTGAGCCGCTCATCGTCCGGCTGAGTTCGGTCCTGAGCGGCTCCTCGTCGCCGGTTCGCAAACGTCCACTCGCCGCGCAAAGCTGACCCTCAGTTCAACAAAGAGGATCGGCATGCCCTCTCTGAGCCGGCTGTTACCAGCAGGCGGCCGGCAACAGCGAACGCAGGCGCGTGCCAAGAAAAAAATATTCAGCCTCACTGTAACCGCGCATCCATCCCTGACGAACTACAAAGAGAGCGGGCGATGCATACCCCACCTGCATCGCCCGTTGTTCTTTGCTAACGTTTATCAGGAGGCCTTGCGCATGAACACTGTCCGCTACCTGCTTCGTTTCACCGATCCCACCTGGCTGACGGACCACTGGAGCCTCGCGCGATGGGCACCGTTGCCATTGCGGCTGATCGTCGGTTACGGGTTCATGGCGCACGGCTACTCAAAAATCGTCAAGCATCCGGATGCATTTGCTGGAATTTTGCGCGCGCTCGGTGTGCCGGCACCACACTTCATGGCGTGGGCGACCATCGCAATCGAACTGGTCGGGGGTCTCGCGGTCATCGCCGGCGCATTCGTGCCGCTCGTCAGTCTGCCAATGATCGCGGTGCTGATGGTTGCGACGCTGACTGTGCATCTTCCATACGGGTTCTTGTCGATCAAGCTGATGGCCGTCACGTCAGCCGGCCCGCAGTTCGGTCCGCCGGGCTACGAGACCGATCTGCTTTATCTTGCGTGCCTTGCCGCGCTAATGATGGGGGGATCGGGACCGTTCTCCGTCGATGGCTGGCTTAGTCGCGGCAGGCGGCAATAGGAAGGGCGATGGAATTTGAGGGCGGCATTGCGGACCAGGTACCTGATCTTCGTCGTTATGCGCGCGCTAGTGCGACGAAACGTACATCGCATCATCGAACGCAGCCGGAACAGCAAAGCTCTCACGCATACGCTTCGCCTCCGCCGCTGGCGTCAAGCCAAAAAGCCGCTTGAACTCTCTGCTGAACTGGGACGCGCTCGTGTAACCCACTGCGTGGCTCGCGCCCTCCGCAGTCAAATCCTCACGGACCATCAACAGGCGGGCCTGATGCAAACGTGTTGACTTCACGTACTGCATCGGCGAAACGTGCATGATTGTCTTGAAGTGGCTGTGGAAACTCGGAAGGCTCATTCCCGCTTCCTCTGCCAACTGCATCACGTCCAGCGGCTGCGCGTAGCCGGCATGGATGAGGCGCAGTGATCTGCCTATCCGGCCGAACTGCCCTTTCATCGCCAAAGCCTCGCGCATCGAGCTTCCCTGCTTTCCGGTGAGCACACGGAAATAGATTTCGCGCAGCAGGCCAGGTCCCAACACAGCAGCTTCGAGCGGGCGATGCATCGCCTCAAGAAAGCGCAACACGGACGCCTGCATCGCGTCATCCATCGGCGTCGACATCATGCTCTGAGGCGCCTGCACGTGTTCAGTTGCGCCTTCACGATCGATCTGTACGGCGAGTTCAGCGGCTAATGTGAAATCGAGGTGCAGGTACAGCGCGAGCAGCGGGCGCTCAGGGCTTGCCTCCGTTTCCATGCTGAACGGAACAGGCACGGACACGGCCAGGTAGTGACGCTCGTCGTACAGATAGAGCTGGTCGCCAAAATAACCTCGCTTGCGGCCCTGACAAACGATCACGATGCCGGGGTCGTAGAGAACCGGCGTGCGTGACAGAGGCCGGTTTGAACGCAAGATCCGCACGCTCGGCAGCGCTGTGAGGTTGTAGCCCTCCTGCGGTGCCAACGCGCGAAGCAACGCAATCATGCGTTTCTGGGTTCCCGAGGAAAGATCCGGATTGTGCGTGGAGGTCCGCTTCATACTCATAGTTTTAGGCAAGAAAAATAGCGGAATATGGCTTAGCCAGCCTCGTCCCTCAGACTAGTATGCATTCTCCAGACACCATTTGGGAGAAGCTTCAATGGCATCCAGCAAAATTCTGCTCATCACCGGCGTCAGCAGTGGCTTCGGCCGTGCACTCGCGGGAGAGGCGTTAGCGGCGGGACACAAAGTCGTCGGTACGGTGAGAAGCGCGGAAGCAAAGCGTGATTTCGAATCTCTGTCCGCGACAGCTGCTTTTGGACGTGTACTTGACGTGACCGACTTCGATGCCATCGACGGCATCGTGGCGGAAATTGAGGCGACCGTCGGACCCGTGGACGTTCTGGTCAACAACGCCGGCTACGGACACGAAGGCGTCATGGAAGAATCGCCCTTATCGGAGATGCGCAGACAGTTCGATGTGAACGTGTTTGGCGCTGTCGCCATGATGAAAGCCGTGCTGCCCTTCATGCGCGAGCGCAGACGTGGCCACATTCTGAATATCACGTCGATGGGCGGCCATATCACCATGCCCGGAATCACCTACTACTGCGGAAGCAAATTCGCTTTGGAGGGCATTTCTGAGGCGCTTGGCAAAGAGGTCAAGTCTTTCGGCATCGCCGTAACAGCCGTCGCGCCAGGCTCGTTCCGCACCGACTGGGCGGGTCGCTCGATGACGCGAACGCCCCGTTCGATCGCGGACTACGACTCGATCTTTGAGCCCATCCGCAAAGCGCGCGAAGAGAAGAGCGGCAAGCAATTGGGGGATCCCCCAAAGGCGGCACGCGCGATGCTGGCAGCAATCGCCGCGGACCACCCTCCCACGCATCTTTTGCTCGGTAGCGATGCACTCGGGCTCGTGAGGGATAAGTTGTCCGCGTTGGGAAATGAGATCCGTGACTGGGAGTCTGTCACGGTCTCAACTGATGGCTGAAGACCGCAGGCGCCAGGAGGACATGAGCGCCTGCATCTGCACGCTGGGGCGCCGTGCTCAGCGCTCGAGCAGATCCTGCGGCTCGATGCCCGCCTCGGTGCAGTAGCGTTGATAATCGGCAAGGCGATCGGCGGTTGTGATGCGGAGTTTGACCTCGCCATTGTGGCCAAGATACTCGACAGTGCCCATCACCACCACCATCACGACCAGTGGTTTGTCACCGACCGCCTCCCACCAGTCGACGTTGCCGGTAGACTCATGCACGTAGTCGCCGGGTTCGACAATTTCGCCAGTACAGAGGCGACGCTGTCCTTCAAGGTTGAAAGCGTGCACTTCACCGGTATGACGGTGCAGGCCGAGCTTGATACCAGGTTCCAGACGCATCAGTTCCACCCAGCCGCGGCCATCTTTCAGGAAGCGCAGCGGCCGCGACCACTTACCCGGACCTTCGGGGATCCACAACCCGTCTGCGGACAAGGGGCTGGCACGGGTGACCGTATGTCGTTCGTTGATCATGCGATGGCTCCGAATAGATTGTGATGTCGTTGTTCGCGGCGTTGTTCGCGCGGCGTTGTTCGGTTAGCTACGCACCGAGGTGCGTAGAAAAGTCTATCACCCGTGACAGGCAGGCATCTCCGCGAGTTTCCGTAGTCCGGAGATTGAGCAAGAACGGCTAGGCGCGATGTTTCGACCATGAGCGACCATAACGCCAGTCGCACAATCCAGATACCCAGACCATGCAAGCTCATGTTGACGCCACTCATGCTTACACGAAGCGCTTCAATGCCGTACTCGCGTACATCGAAACGAACCTCGATGGCGACCTGTCAGTGGAAGCGCTAAGTCGCATTGCGAACTTCTCGAAGTTCCATTTTCATCGGCAGTTTGCCGCCTATGTGGGGGTGCCGGTCGCACGCTACGTGCAACTGATGCGCTTGCGTCGGGCTGCCCACCGACTGGCTTCGCGTGAGTTCTGCTCGGTGCTCGACGCCGCGTTCGACGCGGGCTTCGACAGTCCCGAAGCCTTCAGTCGCGCATTCAAGCGCGCGTTCGGCACGGCGCCGAGTTCGTTTCGGCAGCATCCGAACTGGCAGATCTGGAGTGCGACTTTTGTCGTTCCCTATCTTTCAAGGAAACTCACCATGCAAGTAAAAATTGTCGATTTTTCTGAAACCCGCGTCGCCGCGCTTGAACACTGCGGACCGCCTGGGCTCGTCAACGAGAGCGTGCGCAAGTTCATCGACTGGCGCAAGCAAAGTGGGCAATCTCCGGTTGCGTCGAGCAGAAATTTTGGTATCCCGCGCAATAACCCGGACACGACACCGGCCGATGCATTTCGTTTCGATATCTGCGGAGAAATCGACGAGCCGGTCGCGTCGAACGCCTACGGTATCCGCGAACTCGTCATTCCGGGCGGCCGATGTGCCGTGGTTCGGCATACCGGATCGACCGACCACGTCGGCGAGACTATCTATCCGATCTATCGCGACTGGCTTCCTGCAAGCGGAGAGGAACTTCGGGACCATCCCTTGTTCTTTCACTATCTGAGCATTTTTCCGGAAACGCCGCAGGATCAGTGGCAAACCGACATCTACATTCCCCTCGTGTGACCGGGTGATCTGCGACAGCGACCTTACGGTCGCTGGACCGCTGATCAGAAGTTGGCGACAATGCGACATCCATCGACTTCTACTACCTCAGGTAACGGGTGCGACCGGCTATGCTTATCGACTCTCTCTGGCGCATCGCACTTCGCATCGCATACCCGCTCGCTCGCGCCTGGTGGCACCTTCGGCGGCCTCACCATGAGGGCGCGCTAGTCGCAATCTACGTCGGGCAGGCGCTCTTGCTTGTGAAGTCGTCGTACCGGGCCGAGTGGAATTTTCCCGGCGGCAGTGTCCATCCCGGTGAGACGCCTGATGCCGCGGCGCAGCGCGAGATGGAAGAGGAGATTGGTCTGCCGTCATACACACTACTCCCTGCAGGCAGCGTCTATGGCACCTGGGACGGGCGAAGAGACCGCGTGCATTTCTTTGAACTGCACCTCGATTGCATACCCGAGCTGCGGCTTGATAATCGTGAGATTATCGCCACGCATCTGGCATCGCCTGAGGAATTGCACAGCATCACGCTGACAGGGGCGGTCATTGCGTATCTCCGCAAAGATTTCTGCAGTTAGTTGGCACCTCTCCTTTCGGGACATCTTGGCTCGAAAACGCTGTGCACACCGTGCTTGACCAACACACACATACGCTCATGTCTTTGCCAAGCCCGACACTGCATACCCCTCGCCTGCTATTGCGCCCTTTCACGGAGGCCGATACGGACTCCATCTACGCACTGCAGAGCAATCCGCGCGTGCTGCGCTACTGGGACGCACCGCCCTGGAAGGAGCGCGCGCAAGCAGAGCGCTTCATCGCGGTTTGCAGGCAGATTGAGCAGGAAGGCACCGGCGCGCGGCTGGCCATCGAGCGTGCCGTCGACGGTGTATTCATCGGCTGGTGCTGTTTGATGAAATGGGATCCAAACAACCGCAGCGCGAAGATGGGCTACTGCTTCGATGAAACGGCATGGGGCCAAGGCTTCGCCACCGAAGCCGCAAGCGCTTTGTTGCAGTGGGCCTTCGACACGCTGGACCTGAACCGTGTTCAGGCCGAGACCGACACGCGCAACACGGCGTCGGGCCACGTGCTGGAGAAGCTCCAGTTTGTCCGCGAAGGCACACTGCGAGAAGATTGCATTGTGGACGGCGAGGTATCGGATTCCCGCGTGTATGGGCTTCTCAGGCGGGAATGGAAGCCGTTGCAGTCAGGATCGGCGACAGGCCGAAACGGGCTCCCCTGCCCCCATCCGCACGCGTCGCCACCGACGAGATAGCCAACGCGGTCGGTGCCTTCCTATCCGGGTGGACAGGTCATCGGCTTAACGTGCAAGCTTTGGCAAGGATAGGATTCAGGTAGCTGCGGATTCTGCGCTGCACTCAAATTTGAGCCGTCGCTACTCATGGCGCAGCCGGCAAGCGCCACGACCAGACCCGATATCACGGCGACGTTACTCCACACGATAAATTGCATATGTATTCAACACAAAGGGAATGGGTTGCGGCGCGGGAAAACCCATCGCAAACGCTGTTAGCCGTTAAGTTGCAACGCCAATCGACGCAATGCTGACGCGCAGATCACGCGTTGCCGGTCGTCAAGGTCAAGGTCCGATCACCGAAAGGTAAGCCGCAGCCGCTTCGATCTGTGCGTCGTTCAGCGTGGCCGCGACGGCTGTCATTGTTCCCGGCGCCGGCGTTTTCCCCTTCGCGCGCGCCTGAAATTCGTGTAGCCGGGCAACGACAAACGCCGCCGGTTCGCCTGCAATGCCCGGAAAACGCGCGCCATTGCCTTTGCCGCCGGCCGCGTGGCAGCTGAAACAGGCGGGAATGCCGGATCCCGCACCCATCTCGGCAAGTTGCTTGCCGGCCAGCACCAGGCTTTGTTGCGGCGGCGCACCTTCGGCAAGCGGCGGGTCCTGCTTCGAGAAAAAATTTGCGAGCTCGCGTATCTCGCTATCGGAAAGAGTGAGTGCAACCGTCTGCATGACAGCGCTTGCGCGCGTACCCGCCTTGAACATTGACAATGCGTGCGCGAGATAATCCGGATCTTTGCCGGCGAGCCGCGGCCCACCGGTTACAGTGCCGGCGCCCAATGCGCCGTGGCACGCGACACAGGTTGCGATGGACGGAGCCTCCGTCCCATTGGCAGTGTCATGCACACTCACTGCGGATTGTGCATGACAGGTACTCGCGAAACCGACGAGCGCCGCAACCGAAAGCGGACGCAAGCCGGCGCGCAACATGTTGACAGAACGTGGACCGATCATCGTGATTTTCCCGCTATGCTTTGAACAAGCGTCCCGTGAACGACGCGATGGGACGATTCTGCCGGGATGATTCTGACCGGCGAGCGTCAAGCGGATTACGGATCTGTTATCTAGGGCGATGACCGGCCTGTCTGCAAGCGTCGCCTTACTTCTGCTCGCCGGTCGCTTCGAGGATCAGATTTGCCACTTCAGTCGGATGCGACAGCAGCGACACGTGGCTCGACTTAAGCTCGATCGTATGCGCGTGCATGCGGTTCGCCATGAAGCGCTCCAGATCGGTGTTGATGGTCCGATCTTCAGTCGACACCGCATACCAGGTCGGCTTGTCGTGCCATGCAGCGACGGTCGTCTTCGCCATCGTGATCGCCTTGCCAATCGGCTGCTGAACCGCATAATACTTCTCTGCTTCAGCCCTCGGCAGATCGCCGGCAAAGTCTTTCAAAAATGCCTGCTCGGATAGCTGGCCGTAGCCGTCGGCCGACCACTGAAGCCCCGCCGATGCGGGCGCGGCCGGAAATTTCTTCGTCAGTGCCGGATAGTCCTCGCCGGCATCCGGCGCACGCGCGGCAATGTACACGAGACCGGCCACCTTCGGATCATCGCCAGCCTGGCTGATCACCATCCCGCCGTACGAGTGCGCGACTAACAGCGTCGGGCCATCCTGTTGCGCAAGTGCGCGCTTGACCGCGTCCACGTCCGCGTCGAGCGAGGTCGTCGGATTCTGCACCGCCGTCACGTGCAGGCCCTTTGCCTGAAGCAGCGGAATCACCTTCCCCCAGCTTGAACCGTCTGCAAACAGCCCGTGAACCAGCACGACGTTCTTGATCGGTGCGGACGAAGCAGCGGTGCTGTTCTGCGCGAATGACGTCGTTGCACTCAGCAGCGCGGCGCAGGCGAAACCGGCCAGGACAAACGAATTCAACTTCATGAGACTTCTCCGAGGTATGTGAAGGATGAGATTCGCGAATTTCGCTCAGCCGCAATGGCGAGTCGAAAGACGAGCCATACCCAGTCAATCATCCCGTCGATGCGTACGACTGCAAGCGGGCGCTGGATTCTGGTGTACGAAGGTGCAAACACAGTCCCTGCACAAACATTCCGTTCGCTGCAAAGTTTTTTATGAGTCGACGTCTGCAAGGAGCCATTGCATCTGGACAAGCACGAACGGCCGATGCAGGTCGAGCCGGGAAGCTGACGTACTGATCGAACTGTCACTGACTCACTTTCTGAAAAGTCTGCGGAATAAATTGGGCCGGCGCTCGTTTCGTCCATTGCCTTTGATTTTTCTTTCTTCCGCTTCGGCATTGTCGGACCTGCTTGCGCTCTCCACGCGCTGCGGGCGACGCCGGCATCCTGCGAGTTCGTTAATGAAAAAAGTCCTGGTGACGTGTGCTTTTGTTGTATCTGTCCCTGCCGCGCATGCGCAAAGCAGCATTACGTTGTACGGCATCATTGATGAGGGCTTCGAAGCAATCAGCAACGCGCCTGTTGCCGGCAGCAAAGGCGGCGGCAGGCTGTTTCGGCTCGATGCCAACAACGGTCTGAATGGGTCCCGTTGGGGACTCAAAGGATCCGAAGATCTCGGCGGCGGCCTCAAAGCAATCTTCACGCTCGAGAGCGGCTTTGAACTCAACACCGGAAATCTCGCGCAAGGAGGCGATGAATTTGGCCGACAGGCCTTTGTCGGTTTGTCGAGCGACCGGTATGGCACCGTGACGCTCGGGCGGCAATATGATCCCGTCATCGACTACGTCGGAATATACGAGTTCGGCGATTCAAATCTTGGCTCGGATCACGCCGCACATCCCGGTGACCTCGACAATTTCAACTTCACACGTCGCCAGAACAATTCGATCAAGTACCAAAGCCCCGACTACGGCGGTTTAAGATTCGAAAGTCTCTATAGCTTCGGCGGCGTGCCAGGCTCGCTTGCAACCAACCAGGCCTACTCTTTCGGAGCCCATTTCATGAGGGGTCCGCTCGGCATGTCCGTGGCATATTCACACGTCAACAATCCGGCGGCGTCCTTGTTCGGGAGCAACCCAACCGATACAGCGACGTCGAACGGGCTAACCGCGAGCCCGATCTACAGCGGCTATGCATCGGCAAGAACGTACCAGGTCGTAGCGGCAGGCGGTTCATATACGTTCGGACACGTCGTCGTGGGCGCGACCTATTCGAACATTCGCTATTCGAACATTGCCGCGCTGAGCGAAAGCAGTGCGGATTTCAACGACGCGGAAGTCAGCCTGCAGTATCTGATTGCCCCGGATTGGTCGGTTGGAGCGGCCTACAACTTCCTGAAGGGGAACGCAGTGACTGAAACCATTGGGGGCGCCAAATACAATCAGCTCTCCGCCGGTGTGAATCACAAGCTGTCCAAGCGCACCGATGTCTATATTTCAGGCGCATGGCAGACGGTGAGCGGAGACGACTCGACCGGGCATGCGGCGGTCGCGAACATCGCCGATTTGTCGCCTTCTTCGAATCGTCATCAAGCGGTCGCTCGTGTCGGAATCCGGCATCAGTTCTAGTCTTACTGTGTCAACCCAAGCACACCCTCCCCTGCGCACGCACGCTTTTACAAGCGTGCGTCCGGTCGATTTGCCAGGCCACCTCGTACTACGCGTTCACCTGATCGTGTGACGCGGGGGAAGGGGGCGAGAAACTGGACTCCGGATGGGCCGTAAGAAAAACAGGCAGATCGGTAGCGGGCGGTTTGGCGGGAACGTCGAAGAACATTTCGCAAACCCACCCGCGATGATACGAAGCGTGATTCACGAGATGCATGAACATCGCGCCGCGCGACATTGCCGAACGCTCGCCTGATATGAACGCGAACGACAGCACTTCAGCCAGCGACCCGTCAGTCTGTTCATCCGCCCAGCGTTCGAACCACGCGTTCATGTCCTGTTGCGCGCGACGCAGGTCGCGCAGATCGGCATGCACGACCACGTTGCGTGCCGTGAAGCCGTGCTCCTTGCGTTCGAGGTGCGCCTTCCAGATCAGATCGACCACGTAAATGTGATTCAGCGTGCCGATCATCGACTTGAACAGAGTCTGCCGCGTTTTGACGGCTTCATCGGGCGGCAGTGCTTCGATGCAATCGAATAGCACGTTGTCGGCCCAGGTTTTATAGCGCGCAAGAATGCGGGTGGTTTGCGTATTAAGCATGACTCGTTTCCTTGACTATTCGCTCGCGTCGTTCAGCACGTCCAGCGCGGCACGACACGCGCCGGCCAGCTGTTCGCGCATCAACTCCTGCACGTTCGACGAGCGGTTAACAATGGCATCGCGAATTTTGACCGATTGACTGAACGACGCCTGCATACGGCCGCCACGCGCCATCGCAATGCGCCGCAAGCGGCGCACAGGTCCGATCAATCCTGCGTGACTGTCCTGCAGCGTGCGGTTGTCGGCGATCGTCATCACGATTGTGTAGAAGCGGTCTAGCGCTTCGACGTAACCCACCGGATCGCCGGCATCGACGCTCATTCGCATCGCCTCGATCACGTCGTCGAGTTGCGCGGTGCCGAGCGTCGTGATGCGCTCCAACGCGAGTTGTACGGCAAGACATTCGAGCGCCGCGCGCACCGTGTAAATCTCCTCGACGTCACGCAGCGTCACGGCACGCACGTACGCGCCGACACGCGGCAGCACCGTCACCAGTCCCTCGCGTTCGAGTTGCGCGAACGCCTCGCGCATCGGCGTGCGGCTTACGTTCAACTGCTTCGCGACCTGCACTTCTGAAAGACGGCTGCCCGGCGCAAGCACGCCCTCGATGATCGCCTCGCGCAACGCGGGCACCACGACGCCTTCGCTCAATGAGTCACTAGTTGCATCGACGGTGCGCATGCGCGAGTGATATTTGCTCGCGATCTTGTCAAGCGAATGTGCGCCTGCGTGTGCCCCTTTCGCCTGCTTCGGTGCGGCGGCTTCGGCGGTTTTCATTGCAGTTTTACTGGAAGGCATTGACACCTCGTGATCATGTGAATACGCTGTATACAGATTATACACCCGCAATGACTTGCACGACACAGGCGTAAGCGCTGAAGCGTCCACGCCGGTCGATACAGGAGAAGCTATGGATCGCAGTTCATTCCCGCAGCCGGTTTTGATCGAGCGAACGGGCGACGTGCTGAGTTTTACGCTGAATCGCCCGGACGCAGGTAACGAGGTTTCCGGCCTGATGTTCGAGGCAATGACGGCGGCGTTACGCAGCGAAGCCGCTGAGCCGAGCGCGCGTGTGCTGCGCATCCGCGGGACCGGCAACGTGTTTTGCACCGGACGCGAGCGCGCCGGGCGCGATGCCGTGTCGATCCGTTCGGAAGTCGCGCGGCTGATTGAACTGAAGCGCCTCGTGCGCGGCACGTCGATGATTTCGATAGCGGAAGTGGATGGCGATGCGCACGGCTTCGGCTTCGGACTCGCGATTCTGTGCGACTTCACGCTCGTGTCGTCACGCGCGACGCTCGCATTTCCCGAGATGCGCAAGGGCTTGCCGCCCGCCGCGATCATGGCCTATGTGGGCCGCTACGCCTTGCCGAAGACGCTGTTTCCGATGGTGCTGTTCGGCGACACGTTGACGCCCGCCGCCGCGTTGCAGGCGGGGCTGATCACGCAGGTCTGCGAGCCTGCTGCGCTGCGCAGCGACGCCGACGCCCTCACCGATCGCATCCTCGCGCTCGACGACGCGGGCGTGCGCCAGTGCAAGGCGTTCTTTCAGGCGGCGGAAGAAAGCCCGATCGAACAGAACTTCCGCAGCGCGACCGACATGCTGACCGTCACGAGCCTGCGACTGATGCACGACCGCTGAGCGCGAGCTCACCCAGCGAAGTCCGTACATGGCGCGCGCGGACTTGTCCTGGGAAAGCTCGCGTTTCTTCAGCACACCGGCAGTATGCATCTTGCATGGGACAAGAGTAAGTGCCAAAGCGCTAACTCGGTCGACAGGAGACAGACATGAACGTCAACGCAGGGCCACGGCTCGACCGTTTGCCGATGTCGGGATTTCATCGGCGCATCATGTGGTTGATTGGCATCGGCATGTTCTTCGACGGCTTCGACATCTACGTCGCGTCGACCGTGCTCGGTGCAACGCTCAAAACCGGCTTCTCGACACTCGGCCAGAGTGCGCTGTTCGTGTCGCTAACCTTTCTAGGCATGATGCTTGGTTCGCTTGGCACCGGTTTTCTCGGCGACCGCTTCGGCCGCCGTTTCACGTATCAGGCAAATCTTGCGGTGTTCGGACTCGCGTCGCTCGGTGCGGCCCTCGCGCCGAACATGAGCGTGCTGATCGCGTGCCGCTTCGTGATGGGCCTCGGGCTCGGCGCGGAAAATGTCGTCGGCTATTCGACATTGACCGAATTCGTGCCGCCACAAAAACGCGGCAAGCTGCAAGGACTGATGGCCGTGTTCGTCGTGTCCGGGTTGCCGGTCGCCGGGCTGATCGGTTTGCTGCTGATCCCCGCGTTCGGCTGGCGCGCGATGTTTGTGCTCGGCGGCTTCGGCGCGCTAGGTGTCTGGTATGCGCGCAAGTCGCTGCCCGAGTCGCCGCGCTGGCTCGACTCCGTCGGTCGCCATGAGGAAGCCGACGCGATCCTGAATCGCATCGAAGGCGAAGTCATCGAAGCGCGCGGCGGCGAGCCGCTGCCGCCGCTTGTTGTGGCAAAGACGCCCGGGCAAGCGGCAACCTTGCTATCGTTTGGATCGCTTTTCAGCGGCACGATGCTGCAACGGATGATCGTGGGCTGCGTCACCCTCGTCGTCATCAATACGCTGCTGTACGGCTTCGTCACCTGGTTGCCGACCTTTTTCGTGCATCAGGGCTTCAGCATCGCGAAGTCGTTCGGCTTCGCACTCGTCATGTCGCTCGGCGCGCCAATCGGCTCCGCAATCGGCGCATTGACGGCGGACTCGTGGGGCCGCAAGCCGACCATCATCGGCGCGTCGTTCGCTGCAATCGTGTTCGGCGCGATCTATCCGTTCGTTTCGGATCCGCTGCTGCTGCCCCTTGTCGGCCTGTTACTGACCATTCCGATCTACGTGCTGGTCGCTCTACTGTTCGCGATTTACGTACCGGAACTCTTTCCGACCGAAGTCCGGCTGCGTGCATCGGGCATCTGCAACACGCTGGGTCGCGGCGCAACTATCGTCACGCCGTTTATCGTCGTCGCACTGTATGCGCAGCACGGCATTGTCGGTGTGCTGGCGTTGATGATCGGCCTGCTCGTCATTCAGATCGTCGTGGTTGCGTGGCTCGGCGTCGAGCCGACCGGCCAGCGTCTCGAAGACCTACAGCCCACCAACCTGCAAGCAAGCGATGCGATGCGCACCGACGCGCCGGGCGCCGATGCGCATGCATCGTCTCTCAAGTGAACCACCTGGAATTGATCTCTATGGACACAGTGAACCAGACACATCTCGATGCACAGCTTTTCATCGACGGCGCATGGATAGACGCCGACACCGGCCGCACGCTCGACATCGTTAATCCAGCGACGGGTGAAGTGATCGGCGCGCTCGCGGCCGCGTCGCAACAGGACGTGGACCGCGCGGTGCGCGCGGGCCATCGTGCGTTCGAAAGCGGTGCGTGGCGCGACATGCCGATCCAGCAACGCGCGCGTGTGCTAAACCGCTTCGCCGATCTGTTCGAAGCGGACCTCGAACAGTTTTACAAACTCGAAACGCTGAACAACGGCCGACCGATCTCGGAGACGCGCGCGCAGATCTCACGTCTGCCGCAGTTCTACCGCTATTTCGCGGCGCTTGCGCTGACGCGCCGCAGCGACGTGATTCCGATCGAAGGGCCCTACCTGTGCTACACGCAGCGCGTGGCGCTCGGCGTCGTCGCGTTGATGACGTCGTTCAATCATCCGCTGATGATTCTGTCGAAGAGTCTTGCGCCCGCGCTCGCTACGGGTAACAGCGTCGTCATCAAGGCATCCGAGCAGACACCGCTGACCACGGTGCGCCTTGTGCGTCTGCTGGATGAAGCAGGCGTGCCGAAGGGTGTCGTCAACGTCGTGAACGGCGAAGGACGCGAGGCAGGCGCGGCGCTCGCGCAGCATCCGCTGATCCGCAAGGTCGTGTTCACGGGCGGCACGGAAGTCGGCCGCTCGATTGGCGAAGCGGCGGCACGCACCTTCGCGCTGACGACGCTCGAACTCGGCGGCAAGGGCGCGGTGATGCTGTTCGACGATTTCGACATGGAGCGCGCGGTCAACGGCGCAGCGTTCGCCGCCTTCATCGGTGCGGGGCAGACCTGTGTGTGCGGCGCGCGGATTCTGGTGCAGAAGTCGATCTATTCGGAGTTTCTCGAACGTTTCCGCGCGAAGGCCGCGAGCATTCGCGTGGGCGATCCGGCCGATGTAAAGACCCAACTCGGGCCAGTGATTTCGGACCGTTCGCGTCAGCGCATTCTCGCGATGCTGGAGCGCGCGCAGGCGGCGGGCGCGAAGGTGCTGACGGGCGGCGGCGTACCGTCCAACCTGAAGCAGGGCTTTTTCATCGAACCGACCGTGCTGTATGACGTCGATCCGCGCTCGGAGATCGGTCAGGATGAAGTGTTCGGACCCGTCACCGTCGTGATGCCCTTCGACGACGAGGCGGACGCGATCCGCATCGCCAACGACACGCAGTTCGGCCTCGCCGCTTCCGTGTGGACGCAGGACGTCGCGCGCGCGCATCGCGTTGCGAGCAAACTCGAATTCGGCATGGTCTGGGTCAACGATCATCACCGGCTCGACCCGGCCTCGCCGTGGGGCGGTTTCAAGAACAGCGGCGTGGGGCGCGAGACGGGCGTCGAATCGTTCGATCAGTTCAGCGAGCCACGTGCGGTGACGATCAATGTAAGCGGCAAAACCGTCGACTGGTATGCGGACGATGGTGAGCTGAAACGTCTTAATTGATTCTTCCGAAATGACGCAAGAGGCTAGTGTGGGCGACCGGATTGTGCGAAGCGGTTCCTCGCGGGTCACGTAGCATGCATCGCGCAATGCCGAACCACGCTGTCGCCGCACTGTATGTCATCAATACAGTGAAATACCGGCCTAGGAAGCCCTATCGCGCGCCGCTATCGCCTGTAGTTGGCTAACACGGCGCGTATCGCCGGGTCATTCAAGTTTTCGCGTGTCACCGTCACCACGTCGACAAATATCTTGGGACGAGGCGGCTGGCCCTGCAAGGCAGCGACCAGCGTCTCGACCGACCGATAACCCATACGGTAAGAATCTTGCACAACGTCCGCGTGTATCACGCCGTGCTCAAGCGCATGCAGAAATTCCGGGCGCCAATCGAACACAACCAGACGAGGACGAGTACTCACGGGCATCTCTTCGACGACGTGCAAGGCCCCATAGGCTATCGTCTCGTTCGGAGCGAAGACCGCGTCGAGGTGCCCTACGTCACCGGACAGTGACTTGCGCACCTGTGCTTCCGTCTCGCGAAACTGATACCCGACGTAAGGGGCGATGACCACACGCCACCCCATTTCACGCGCGACAGCCAAAAACCCCTCTTCTCGCGCGGTTGTCGAACTGATATTCGGCGCGAGTCTTAGCACTGCAATTCTGGCGCCCTTGTGCAGAACGGGTACCAGACTCAGGGCCGCCGTTCTACCTGCTGCGAAATTGTCAGTGCTGACTGTGGAAATCGCGTTGTAGTCCCTGCTGCTCCGGTCGACGAATACCGTAGGAACGGCGATCGGAATCGGCGTCGCTACGTCTTGCAGTGGTTCGGGCGCCAACACGATACCCGCTACGCCGCTCTTCACCAGGTAGTCGATCATTCTCAACTGGATATTGGGTTCTGCGCCGAGTGACATTCCGTCGGAAGGGCTGCGCATTAGCAGTTCGACATGAAGATCGTCAGCGGCACGATGCATACCCCTGCTCATCGGCCCCCAGAAATCCAGGCCCGAGCCGGCGAGCACCACACCGATCTGGGTGGCAGACGCCGCCTGCACTATCCCCGCCAATACAGTAACCACTATAAGAAGTGAAAGCGTTCTGCGCATTGAGTATTGCCGTCGTACCGAATATGGGTTCTGCTGTGTACGCAACGCGGCTCAAAAGGGCCGCAACTGATTTAGCCCGTGTCATCGCGGAATAACCCGGATGACTTGTCCCAAGCATTGGGAAATTAATTGCACCCGAAGGAAGTGTCAATGCATTTCGGATATCAATCCCTCCGCCTCCAGCTTGCCTCGGCGACCTGAAAGGCCCGTGGTCATTCCCTTAGCGGATTAGGGGTAACCCCAAAAACCGAAATACATCCTTGCGAACAATGCGCTTAATTATCAGCGACCGCTTTCCTAAACTTTGCTTTACCTGCTATGGCCCTAGGCAGCGATCTGTGGTTTGCGTCATGTTATTACCGTGAAAGGTCGCGTGAGTTTATTTGATCGCCACGAGCCAGGCGTGCAACGACGCTACGGAAAAATATGAATGAGTCGTTTGCGTCGAAATTCCAGTCAAAACAAGGAGGAACCGGTCATGAAGAAGACAACCAGCACATTAATCGCGGCCGTCGCCGCACTCACGCTGTCGGGTGGCGCTTATGCACAGGCCAACAACACGCTGGCAACCCCGAGTGTAGTGTCGCCGGCCGCAGCGTCGCCAGCCAATACAACGAGCGGCTACGGCACGCCTGGCGCCACCAATTCGGACAGCGGCATGAGCACCGCGTCGCCGAACTCAGGCATGCCGAATGGCACGAGCAATAGCTCGACGTCCCTCACCAACCTTCCCGGGAGTCACAACACGCTGGCGACTCCGAGCGTAACGTCGCCGGCCGGCCAATAGTCCGAGTCCCTCGTTCGCCACCCGTCATAAGAAAGACCGCTGTCCGTAAGGGCAGCGGTCTTTTGTTTTTCTCCCCGTCCTCTTCCTGCCCTCATCCTGGCAGCGGTCGGGAATGGCCCTGGGTAGCCTCGATGCGTCAGATAAGAGCGTTGCTGGCGGCGGCCGCGCGGCCGCGCAGCCAGTTAATGCTCGCGAAGAGCAGCACGGCGAACACGATCAGCATCGTCGCCACCGCGAGGATCGACGGGTCGATCGAGTCGCGAATACCGCTCCACATTTGTCGCGGCACGGTTGTTTGATCCGGGCCGCCGATAAACAGAATCACGATGACTTCATCGAACGAGGTCGCGAAAGCGAAGACGCTGCCGGTCGCGACCGCCGGCGTGATGAGCGGCAAGGTCACACGCCTGAATGTGACCCAGGGCGTCGCGCCGAGCCCGGAAGCCGCGCGCAACAGACTCTGATCGAACGAAAGCAGTGAGGCCGTCACGGTGATCACGACGAATGGCGTGCCGAGCGCCGCATGCGCCAGCACCACGCCGGGATACGAGTTCACAAGACCAAGCGGCGCGAAGATCAGATAGAAGCCCGCGGCGACGACGACAATCGGCACGATCATCGGCGAGATGATGATCGGCATGATCAGCGAGCGCAGCGGAAACTGCGCGCGCGAAATGCCCAGCGCCGCGAGCGTGCCGAGACACGTGGCGATCAAAGTCGAAGCCGCGCCGATGCCGATGCTGTTCAGGAGCGATCGTTGCCAGGCCGCGCTCGTGAGCGCCTGCTCATACCAGCGCAGCGAAAAGCCCTGCAATGGGTACGAGAAATACGAGCCTGAATTGAACGAGAGCGGGATGATCGCGAGAATCGGCGCAATCAGGAAGAATAGGACAAGTGCTGTATGCAGCCGCACCCAGCGCGCGGCGACGCGTTCCGTCAGCACCGTGTTGCGTTTATCTGGCATATCGTTCCCTCGTCGTATCCGCGTGTGTCAACCGGGTCTCAACCGAAGCGCAAACGGTCGATGCCGACAATGCGGTTGAACAGGAAATAGAAGATCGCCGTGAAGATCACGAGATAGGCTGAGAGCGCACCGGCGAGGCCCCAGTTGAGTTGCGTGTTGGTCTGGATTGCGATGAGCTGACTGATCATCTCGTCGCCTGCGCCGCCGAGCAGCGCGGGCGTGATGTAGTAGCCGAGCGCGAGCACGAACACGAGGAAGCAGCCCGCCCCCACGCCTGGCAGCGTCTGCGGCATGTAGATCCGCACGAACGCAACGAACGGGTGCGCCCCAAGCGATTGCGCGGCCCGCACATACACGGGCGATACGCTCTTCATCACCGAGTAAATCGCGAGAATCATGTAGGGCAAAAGTACGTGCGTCATACCGATGAGCACACCCGCGCGATTGAAGATGAGCGGCAGTGGATGGGTAGTGAGACCAAGGCCCATCAGCAGGCTGTTGATTACGCCACCAGGTTGCAGCAAAACGTACCACGCAGTTGTGCGCACGAGCACCGAGGTCCAGAACGGCACGATCACAAAGAGCATCAGGCGGTTACTGCTTTTTGCGGGCAAATTCGCGAGCAGCCATGCGACCGGATAGCCGAGCACAAGGCACAACAGCGTGACCGTGCCGCTGATCGAGATCGTGCGTAGGAACGCTTGCCGATAGATCGAAGCGTTGTCCGGCACGAACGCGACCGAACCTTGCGGCGTCACTTGCGCATCGACGGCCGCGAGCAGAAAGTCGGGCGTCGGCGACGTGGCGGCGCGCTTCAGCAAGCGCCAGATTTCCGGCGAATTCCAGCGTGCGTCGAGTTCGACGAGCGCCGGTTTCCACGCGGGCGGCGCATCGGGGGGCAACTGGCGCGCGGTGCGCATCAACAGGCTACGAAACTCGGCCTGATCGAAGTTCAGCCGCCGCGCGACAGTCCCGAGCTGCCCGCTTTGCTGCGCCTCTTTGAGCCCCGCAGCGAGCAGAGCGAACATCCGCTCGTCCGGCACGCCCTGCCCGTCCCATGCATTGAGCGCGCGTGTGAGCGCGGGCATGCTGTCGGGCACTTCATGGTTCTCCACGCTGCGCGCGAGCAGGAGCGCAATCGGAGCGATGAACGTCGAAAGCAGAAACACGATCAGCGGCAGCGCGAGCAAAAGCGCTTGCACCGACGCACGGCGGCGCGCCTTTTGAAACGACGCGCGGCCGTCGGCCCTCGTCGGAGAGCCCGGGGCCGTGGCTCGGGCCGAAACGGGCATGTGGGTAGTCACGTTGGGCTCTCGTTGGACGATCGTGTTACTGCGTCAGCCACACCTGGAAACGCTTATTGATCTGGTCTGCGTTGTCGGCCCAGAAGTTCGCGTTGATCTGCAAGGCGCGCTTGAAGTTCTCGGGGGCAGTCGGCAGATCGGCGAGGCGTTGCTTGTCGACCAGCGCGATTGCATCCTTGCGCGGCGGCGCATACGCGATGTACTTCGACAGATCCGCATACGCCTTCGGCTGCGAAGCGGAGACGATGAATTTCGCGGCGGCGTCGGCGTGCTTCGCGCCCGTCGGAACGGCCCACCAGTCGAAGTCGTAAACCTGCGCGTCCCAGACGGTTTTGAATGGCTTGTTGTCCTTCTTCGCGGCGTCGGAAATGCGGCCGTTGTAGGCCTGCGTCATCACGACCGCGCCGTCTGCGAGCAACTGCGGCGCCTGGGCACCCGACTCCCACCACACGATGTTCGGCTTGATCGTGTCGAGCTTTTTGAACGCGCGATCCACACCGGCGGGCGTAGCGAGCACCTTGTAGACATCCTTCGGATCGACGCCGTCCGCAATCAACGCCCATTCCATCGTTACCTTCGGCGACTTGCGCAGGCCGCGTTTACCAGGGAATTTCTGCAGATCGAAAAAGTCGTTGACGGTGGTCGGAGCCGTTTTCAGCTTGCTCGTGTCGTACGCGTAGACCGTGGACCAGACCATGCTTGCAACCGCGCAATCGCTGATCGTGCCGGGGATGAAGTCGCTCGTCTTGCCGAGCGTCTTCTTGTCGAACTTCTGCAGCAGGCCTTCGTCGCAGGCAGTGATCGCATCGTTCGTTTCGAGGTCGATCAGGTCCCACGTGGTGTTCTTCGCCTGCTCCATCGCGGAGAGCTTCGCGAGGCCGCCGTCATACGATTCGGTCGAGAAGCCAATGCCGGTGGCTTGCGTGAACGGTTCGAAATAGGCCTTCTTGGCAGCCGCTTCATACGCGCCGCCGAAGGTCACGACGGAAAGCGTCTCCGCCGCCTGGACGGTCACTGTAGCGAATGCGAGTACGGCGAGTGCGGCGCTTTGTGCTTTGATGAGAGTGCGCATGTCAGTTGGCTCCTGCTGGTGCGGTCGTGATGATGGAAGGTGAGAGCGGTGTGGATGCGGGAATCACGGGCGCGCTGCGTGGCACGCTCATCGCGAGAATCTTGCAGTCGTCGTGGCGCCATGCGATCTCGATCGCGCTGCCGGGCGAAGGCAGCGCATGGCGCTGCGTATTGGGCACTTTCACGACGAAGGAGTCGCGCGAACCGAGCGCGAGGTGCACGCGATGATGATCGCCGCAATACACCAGCTCCTCGACGCGTGCGCGCACCACGTTGCTGTGTTCGTCGACGGGCACGCCCTCGGCGCTCGGGATATGTGCGCGCTCGGGGCGCAGCGCGAGCATCGCTTCGTCGCCCGTGCTCAGACCGGGTTCGCAACGGCCACGAATGACGCTGCCGTCCGAGAGCGCGAGCGTCGCCCACTCCTTGTTCGCATTGACGACGCGCCCGGTCAGCCCGTTGTTTTCGCCGACGAAGTTGGCGACGAAGGCGTTCTGCGCGTTCTCGTAGAGTTCGCTGGGCGTGGCGGCTTGCTGAATACGGCCATCGGAAAACACGGCGACGCGGTCCGACATGGTCAGCGCTTCGGCCTGATCGTGCGTCACGTAGACGATCGTAAGCGACAACTCGCGATGCAGGCGCATGATTTCGTATTGCATGGTTTCGCGCAGGCGTTTGTCGAGCGCACCGAGCGGCTCATCCATCAGTACCACGCTCGGCTCGAACACGAGCGCGCGAGCGAGGGCCACGCGCTGCTGCTGCCCGCCGGAGAGCTGCGCGGGACGCCGGTTCGCCAGATGCGGCAGTTCGACCATCTCGAGCGCGCGCTTCACGCGCGTCTTCTGCTCGGCGCGGCTGACGCGCCGCACAGAGAGCGGAAACGCGACATTCTCTGCAATCGTCAGATGCGGAAAGAGCGCGTAGTTCTGAAACACCATGCCGATGTCGCGCTGATGCGGAGGCTTGTCGTCGAGCCGCCGTCCGTCGAGGCGTATCTCGCCGCGCGTGGGCGATTCGAATCCCGCAAGCATCATGAGCGTCGTCGTCTTGCCTGAACCGGACGGACCCAGCAGCGACAGGAATTCTCCCTTGCTCACGTCGAGGTTCAAGTCATCGACGACGTATTGCGCGCCGTCATACGACTTGCTTACGCCCGAGAACGAAATGAAGGAAGGGTTTGACATCGTGATCGCGTCCTGTCGATGATGCGTCTTGATCAATGCGTTTTCTCGAACTGCATCGCGGCGATTTTGCTGGCGATGTAGCGGGCGAAATCATAGTTGGGCCGTTCGAGATGGCTTAAGTGACCGGGCTTCGCGAGCGGCGCGTGCACGCCGCGAAAGACGGCTTCCACGCCGCGTTTGTCTTCCGCGTTCACGTCGTCGAGCAGCTTCTTCAACGTCGTCATGTGCGCGTTGGCCTCGGTATCCGCGACGAACTCCGGCGCAAGCCCGCCGCCGAAGCGGATATGCACGCGATCCACGCCGTGAGGTTGCAGCACGAGATACCAGAAGTAGCCCGGCGTAAGCGTGACGAGATGCGTCGGGTAGATCGCGAGCAGCGCTGTGGTCTTGCGCCAATGTCCCGTGAGGCGCGTATTGTCCGGATGCGCGTTGCCGATGGGCAAGGACGCTTCCTTCGTGATCCAGTGATAGTTAAAAGCTGGATACCCCGGCGGACATTCCATTTCATCGAGCCGCGAATGCGGTCCTACCGTCGCGCGATGCAGCATGGGCAGGTGATAGCTTTCCATGAAGTTTTCCGCGAGGATCTTCCAGTTCGTGTCCCACACGTGCTCTTCATAGAAAGTTTCGATGTAGTCCGACATGCCGTACGCACCGATGAGCTCGTTTAGTTTGGCGAGTTGCGCGTGAACGGGCGGCGCGTTTTCGTCGAGTGTCACGTAGATCCAGCCTTGCCATTCTTCGCAGCGCACGACGGGCAGCTTGTAGCTTTCCTTGCAGAAGCCCTCTTGCCGATCCATGAGCGGCGCGCCTTGCAGGGCGCCATCCAGCGAATAGTTCCAGGCGTGATAGGGGCAGACGATGCGGCGCACGTTACCACGTCCTTCGAGCAGCACCGACATGCGATGCAGGCACACGTTCGACATCGCCTTGATCTGCATCTGTTCGTCGCGCAGTACGACGATCGGTTGCGCTCCAAGTCGCGCCGTCATGTAATCGCCAGGCACCTTGAGCGCACTGGCGCGGCCGACGCATTGCCATTCGCGCTCGAAGATAGCGCGCTCTTCCAGCGTGAGGAATTCGGGCGACGTATAGACACCGGGCGGCATTGCATGCGCATCGCCGAATGACCGTTCGCAACCCGTCTGCAGTTCGTCGACCAGCGCTTGCACTGCGATCGTCCTTGCCGGGTTGGCCATGGTGTCCCCCTTGATTCTTCACGGTGAAAGCGCGGCAACGCAAGGCTTTACGGCGTAGCGCTCAACATGGACACCAATCTATCAAGCCAAATTGCAAGCCAAAATATTGTTTTTAGATACAAAGCAAAGGTTTTGCCTATGCAGCGCGCGCAGACCTAAAGCAGACGATCGCGCTTTCCTGATCATGCGTCGATATGCAGGCGCCGTATATAGGTTTCGCAGAATGACGTGAAGCGATGCACGACCTGGCGCGGCTTCATCGTGCGCGATTGCGCGATGCCGAGCATCGTGGCGTTGACGTTGTCTTTGAAACGCTTAATGACGAACTCTTCGCCATCCACAGTGCGATTCGATTTGAGCGGAAAGTTCAGGAGGCTATAGCCGAGACCGTTGGCCACCATGCCGCGCACAACTTCCGGCTGCGACGAGCGGAACGCGGGCACGGGGCGGCTGCCCACCGCATCGAAGAGCGCGGCGAAATACTCGCGGCTGTGCGGCAGGTCGAGCATCACGTAGGGCTCGGGCAAGAGATCCGCGAGCGATACCTTGCGTGCGCGTGCCAGACGATGCGTCCTCGGCAGGATTGCGTAAGGCGGCAGCGAGAGCAGCGGCGTGAAGGCGATTTCCTCTGTCAAATCGAGGCTGTAGGTGAGCGCAATGTCGAGCGAGCCGTCGTGCAGGCCACGCAAGAGGCCATCCTGATGCGCCTCGACAGTGCGAAACGAGATACCCGCGTGCTCGTCGACGAATCGGCTAATCAGCCGCGGCATGAGCGGCGGCGCAAGCGAGACGAGGCAACCGAGCGTGATGACGCCCGTCATGCCGCCGTCCATTTCCTTCGCGGTCGTCTGCAATTCCTCTGCAATCTTCAGCAGATTACGCGCTTGCCCGAGCAGATCGCGACCGGCTTGCGTGAGCGAGAGACCGCTCGCGTGATGCCGTATGAAGAGTTGCACACCGAACGACACTTCGAGGTCCGCGAGCGCCGTCGAGATCGACGGCTGCGAAATGTGCAGACGCTTCGCGGCGGCAGTGAAAGACAGCGCTTCCGCGGTGACCACGAAATAGCGCAACTGGCGCAACGAGTAGCGCAACGGTTGACTCTCCATCTGCAACGCTCCGTGTTCAAAGTCCCCAATGGGCGGCATTGTGAAGCGATCAAAAAGGCTTGCATAGGTAAATCCGATGCTATGCATTTTTTAAATATATTTTTCAGATTCTGAATGGGCGCGTAGATTTTCACGAAAGACGAACGGACCAGGTGGCGACGCGCTGTCGGAAAACACTACCGGGTCCGCCACGATCGCGAGCCCTCGAAGGCCGCTACGCCGTGACACCGCGATCGAATCGAAACATTCCGCGTTTTCAGAAGGACACAGCTATGACAGTGGAAACAACGTCAATCGACACGCTCGTCGTCGGCGCCGGCCAGGCCGGCGTCGCCATGAGTGAACATTTGAGCAAGCTTGGCGTGCCGCATCTTGTGCTCGAACGCGCTCGTATCGCCGAGCGCTGGCGCACGGGACGCTGGGATTCGCTGGTTGCCAATGGTCCCGCGTGGCACGATCGTTTCCCCAATCTCGAGTTCGCCGACTTTGACCCCAACGCATTCGCGTCGAAGGAGCAGGTCGCGGACTATTTCGTCGCTTATGCGGAGAAGTTTGAAGCGCCGATCCGCACCGGTGTGGAAGTGAAAAAGGTCGTGCGCAATGCGGGGCGCCCAGGCTTCACCATCGAAACATCGGAGGGCACGATCGAGGCCAATCGCGTGGTGGTCGCGACGGGGCCCTTCCAGCGCCCTGTCATTCCGCCAATCGCACCGCAAGATTCGAGTCTCACGCAGATTCATTCCGCCGACTATCGCAATCCCGGGCAATTGCCCGAAGGGGGCGTGTTGGTGGTCGGGGCCGGATCGTCAGGCGTGCAAATCGCGGACGAGTTGCAACGTGCGGGCAAGCGCGTCTATCTGTCGGTCGGGGCGCACGATCGTCCACCGCGCGCCTATCGCGGCCGCGACTTCTGCTGGTGGCTCGGCGTGCTCGGCGAATGGGATGCAGAGGTCATGAAGCCCGGCAGAGAGCACGTCACCATTGCAGTGAGCGGTTCGCGTGGCGGCCATACGGTGGACTTTCGGCGTCTCGCGAATCAGGGCATCACGCTCGTGGGTCTCACGAAATCGTTCGATAACGGCGTGGTGACCTTCGAAGCCGATCTCGCGGAAAACATCGCGCGCGGCGACGAAAACTATCTGTCGCTGCTGGACGCGGCCGACGCGTACGCCGAGCGTAACGGTCTCGATCTTCCCGAAGAGCCCGAAGCCCGCGTCATTCCTGCGGATCCGGAATGCGTGACGCACCCGTTGCACGATCTCGATCTGGCGAAAGCCGGCGTGACATCGATTGTCTGGGCGACCGGATATGCAGTCGATTTTAGCTGGTTGAACGTCAACGCCTTCGATGAAAAGGGTAAGCCGAAACATCAGCGCGGCGTATCGAAGGAGCCCGGCATCTATTTCATCGGCCTGCCCTGGCTATCGCGCCGAGGGTCCGCATTCATCTGGGGCGTGTGGCACGACGCGAAGCACATTGCCGATCACATCGTCACGCAGCGTAAATACCTGGCTTACTACGACGACTCGCAAGGCCAGGCACCGAGCCGCGGCGAGGAAAGGGTTGAAAGCGTTGACAACACCTCCGCCGGCTCACGCATCCACAAAGTCAGCGAGATGGGCGTGAATTGATGCGTACGCCTCTTTAATCCGCGATCCATTTCTTCCTACATTAAGGTGCATTGATGAGCCAACCTACGCATGCCCGTATCCGCATGTTCAACACGAAGGATACGTATCCGAACCAGACGCTCGACAACGATCTTTGTCAGGCCGTGCGCGCCGGCAATACAGTCTATGTCCGCGGCCAGGTGGGCACGGACTTCGAAGGTCGCCTGATCGGCATCGGCGATCCGCGCGCCCAGGCCGAGCAAGCGATGAAGAACGTCAAGCAGTTGCTCGAAGAAGCCGGCAGCGACCTGTCTCACATCGTCAAGACCACAACGTTCCTGACTGACATCCGCTACCGCGAGCCGGTCTATCAGGAAGTCGGCAAGTGGTTAAAGGGCGTGTTTCCTATTTCGACCGGCCTGGTGGTGGTCGCGCTGGGTCAGCCGCAGTGGTTGATGGAAATCGACGTTATCGCGGTCATTCCGGATGGATGGACGCCGCCGACGGCCTAAGGAGCGGGACATGACATTCTCAATCGTCGGACGTTGTCCGGAATCCGGGCAGCTTGGCATCGCGATCAGTTCGTCCAGCATCGCGGTGGGCGCTCGATGCCCATGGTTGCGCGCAGGCGTGGGCGCGGTGGCGACGCAGAACGTCACGCTGCCCGCGCTTGGCCCGCAGGTTCTCGATCTTCTGGAGAACGGGCAACTCGATCCCACTACCGCATTGGACCGTGTGCTCGGCGCGAGCGAGTGGAGCGAGTACCGCCAGGTGACGGTGATCGATGGCCAGGGGCGCACGGCGTTCTTCAGCGGCAAGGAAGCGCTCGGCACGTATCACGCTGTCGCCGGCAAGCAGTGCGTAGCCGCAGGCAACATGCTCGCCGGCATCGAAGTAATCGAGGCAATGCTTCCGGCGTTCGAGCAGGCATCCGGCACGCTGGCCGATCGCCTGCTCGCGGCCATGCATGCCGCGATGGCTGCTGGCGGCGAAGCGGGGCCCGTGCATTCGGCGGCGCTCAAGATCGTGGGCGACGTGAGCTGGCCGATCGTCGATTTGCGGGTCGATTGGATCGATGACGACCCCATCGGTCAGCTCGACACGCTATGGCAAGCGTATCGGCCGCAGATGCAGGACTACTTGACCCGGGCGTTGAATCCGACCGCCGCGCCCAGCTACGGAGTGCCCGGCAATGAATGACAGATCCAGCCGGGCGCTGCTCGAACGGCTGATCGGCTTCGCCACGGTCAGCCGGGACTCCAATCTGGACATGATCGAATTCATTCGGGCTTACCTGGAAGAACTCGGTGTCGAAAGCGAGCTGTTCTACAACGCCGAGCGCACCAAGGCGAATCTGTTCGCGACCATCGGTCCGCGTGAGCACGGCGGCATCGTGCTGTCCGGCCACACCGACGTGGTGCCTGTCGATGGTCAGGCGTGGACCGTCGATCCATTCCGTCTCACTGAACGCGACGGGCGGCTGTATGGCCGCGGCACGGCCGACATGAAGGGCTTCATCGCTTCGGTGCTGGCAGCGGTGCCCGGGTTTCTCGAGCGCGAGCTGAAACAGCCGGTGCACCTCGCCTTTTCGTACGACGAGGAAGTCGGCTGCCTCGGCGTGCGGCCGATGCTGGCGGAACTTGAGCGGCGTGCGCACAAGCCGGCCCTGTGCCTGATCGGCGAGCCGACCGAGCTTAAGCCGGTGCTGGGCCACAAGGGCAAGCTGGCGATGCGCTGTCAGGTGAAAGGTGCGCCTTGTCATTCGGCTTATGCGCCGTATGGCGTCAACGCGATTCAATACGCGGCGCGGATGATCGGCCGCCTGGAAGAGATCGGCGAGCAGTTGGCGCAGCCTCAGCATCACGACGAGCGATTCGATCCGCCCTTCTCGACCGTGCAGACGGGCGTGATAAAAGGCGGCCGTGCGCTCAACATCGTGCCGGCCGAATGCGAATTCGACTTTGAAGTGCGCGCGTTGCCTGGTTTCGACGCAAATCAGGTAGCCGACGAGTTGCTGACCTACGCCGAGGTTGAGCTGCTGCCGAAGATGCGCGCCGTGCAGTCCGATACCGACATCCGCCTTCAGCCACTCTCCGCTTATCCGGGATTGGCTACGTCGCCTGACAGCGAAGCGGCGCGTCTTTTGGCGCTGCTTAGCGGTTCCACTGAGTTCGGCACGGTCGCATTCGGCACCGAGGGCGGGCTGTTTGATCAGGCGGGCATTCCAACCGTGGTCTGCGGACCCGGCAGCATGGACCAGGGACATAAGCCGGACGAATTCGTCACGGTCGAGCAATTGCGTAATTGCGATGCGATGCTGGCTCGGTTGGGAGATTACATTTCGGCCGCGGCCGCGTCGCGAGACGTATGCGTCAAATAGCGAGGCCACTGTCTCGCGCCAAAGTTAGATGATCTGCAAGACCACGTAACTCAAATACTTTCGAATGCCAGGCATGGCGATTCGGTGGACCGAACACGCCTGATTACGCAAGGCGCAGAGCATGCGACAGGAGTAAGCGCTTTGCACGGGACCAGAGTAACGCGCTAACTCCTGTCAACACTGGAGACAAACTTGAATACTTCCGAACGCGACGCTTCGCCGTTGATCGAAAAACACACCATCGGCTACGTGCCGCCAGAAGATCGCCATGGCAAGGTGCGCGACCTGTTCACGCTATGGTTCGGCGGCAATATCGCGCCATTGCCCATCGTTACTGGCGCACTCGGCGTGCAGATATTCCACCTGAACTTGCTGTGGGGCATCGTCGCGATCATCGTCGGTCAGGCCGTCGGCGGCGTGCTGATGGCGTTGCACTCGGCACAGGGCCCTCAGATGGGCATCCCGCAGATGATTCAAAGCCGTGCGCAGTTCGGTTCATGGGGCGCGCTGCTCGTCACCGTGATCGCAGGCGTGATGTACGTGGGCTTCTTCGCGTCCAATATCGTGCTTGCCGGGAAGTCTCTGCATGGCATCGAACATGGCATCCCGGTTCCTGTCGGCATCGTGATCGGTGCGGTGGGATCGGGGCTGATCGGGGTCATCGGTTACCGGCTCATTCATATTCTGAATCGCATCGGAACCTGGGTGCTTGGAATCGGGATTTTCGTCGGTTTCGGCTATATCCTCACGCATATCTCTACAGGCGATTTCCTGACGCGCGGCGGATTCAACTTCGCCGGCTGGCTCGCGACTGTTTCGCTGTCGGCGCTCTGGCAAATTGCATTCGCCCCCTACGTGTCCGACTATTCGCGCTATCTGCCGCAGAACGTGCGCGTCGCATCGACGTTCTGGGCGACCTACCTCGGCTGCACGATTGGCTCAACGCTCGCGTTCGTCTTCGGCGCGGTAGCCGTGCTCGCGGTGCCGCCCGGCGCCGACGCGATGGACGCCGTCAAGCAGGCCACCGGACCGCTCGGGCTGCCGATGCTCGTCCTCTTCCTGCTGAGCGTGATCAGCCATAACGCGCTGAATCTTTACGGCGCGGTGCTCGCGGCCATCACGTCGCTGCAGACATTCGCTTATCGCTGGATTCCCACGGCGAAGGCGCGTGCCGTGCTGTCGATTGCGATTCTCCTTGCATCCTGCTACGGAGCGATTGGCGCTTCGACGAATTTCGTCGGCAATCTGGTCGATCTCGTGCTCGCGCTGCTGGTTGTGCTGGTGCCGTGGACCGCGATCAACCTGATCGACTTCTATGTGATCCACAAGGGGAAATACGACATCCAGTCGATCTTCCAGGTGGACGGCGGCATCTACGGCCGCTTCAATCCACAGGCGCTGATTGCCTATGGGATCGGCATCGTCGTACAGATTCCGTTCATGAGCACGCCGATGTATACGGGTCCCGTGCCGAAGTATCTCGACGGCGCGGATCTCTCGTGGGTGATCGGCTTGCTTCTGACATCGCCGCTGTATTACTGGCTCGCGTCGCGGGACACCGCCTATCGGCGCAGACAGTCCGGCGCAAGTGTCACGCGTGGTCCGGCGAGACAGTCATGAGCATACTGCGCGGTCACGACGACCGTGCCGATTTTCTCGCCGGAATCGATCTCATGCTTCGCGGGATCGAGTCAGCGGGCCGTCGCTGATCTGCCATAGCCGTACCCTGCTGCTCACTTGCCGCCAGTAACATCGAGGAACGTGCCGGTGATGAAGGAAGCCTCGGCGCCTGCTAGCCATAGGATCGCCCGTGCAACCTCTTCAGGTTGACCGCCTCTTCCCATGGGGATCGAGTCTTTAACGCGATCCACCCGTCCCGGCTCGCCGCCGCTAGCATGCATCTCAGTGTAAATGTGCCCAGGGCGAATGCAGTTGACGCGTATCCCATCCCGCGCGACTTCTTTGGCGAAGCCGATAGTGAATGTTTCAAGCGCACCCTTCGACGCCGCGTAGTCGACATATTCGTTCGGACTGCCAAGCCGGGCCGATGCCGATGAGATGTTGATCACGGCGCCGCCCCGCCCGTTGTGGCGATACGACATCCGCTTCACCACCTGCTGCACACAGAGGATAGGGCCGATCGAGTTGATCGCGAAGATACGCTGCATCCGCTCGAATTCGAAATCCTCCAGCCGGGACTGCTGCGCAATGATCGCGGCGTTGTTCACCAGCACATCGATCCGGCCAAACTTCCGGTCGATCGCGGCGAATAGCTCAGCGACCTGCTCTGGATCTGCGCTGTCTGCGCGCATGGCTAAAGCCCGGCGCCCGAGCGCTTCCACATCAGCCGCCACCGCAAGGGCGGCAGACTCGTTGGAGACGAAACTGATCGCTACATCGTAACCTTGTGCGGCGGCAAGCCGCGCAGTCGCCGCGCCTACGCCGCGACCTCCACCCGTTATCAGAATCAACGGGGCCTGCGGAACAGCATTCATTTAGTGATCCTCCACGTGATAGTGCCGGTATAAAAGAGCGCAAACGCGCAATGTCAAAGGCCCAAACAAACCGCCCCACCCGCGACGATCACGCACGCGAGCCAGCGTTTTCCACTGACCGTTTCACGCAGAAACCCACGCCCGATCAGCACCGCGAACACCACACTGGTCTCGCGCAAGGCCGATACCGCACCCATCGCGCCCGACTGCAGCGCCCATATCACGATGCCATACGCCGCGATCGACACGAGGCCCCCGAAGAGCGATGAGCCGATTGCTATTGGCACCGTCTTTACAGGAGTCCACAGCGCCGCAATCCCACGCGTTGCGACGAACAGCATCGGCATCAGCCAATAAAACAGGAACATCCACGCGGTGTAGGCGAGTGCCGCGCCACCGGATAAACGCACGCCGATGCCGTCGATCACGGTATAGATGGCGATCGTCACGCCGGTCGTCAGCGCGGCCAGCAAACCTGTACGCGACACGCGCCCCCTCTCCAGGGCGATTGCGACGATGCCACCCGATATCATCACGATCCCGAGCACATGCAACGGACCGATCGACTCATGCGCAAAGAGCGCCGCGCCGAGCGTGACGAGCAGGGGCGACGAGCCGCGCGCGATCGGATACGCCTGCGCCAGATCGTTGCTGCGATACGACCGTACGAGCGTCACGTTGTAGACGATATGCACGAGCCCCGATGCGACGATGTACGGCCAGGCCGTGTCGGACGGTAACGGCGTGAACAGAATCACGACCGTAGAGGCTGCCGCGATGGCGATGCTCATCCATGTCATGGACAGGAACCGGTCGTCGTTGCCGTGCAGCATCGCGTTCCAGCTCGCGTGAAGCAGAGCGGCGAGGAGAACGAAGCCGCCGGTATAACTGAGCATTCGAGTTCCGGAAAGAGAAGGGATTAGGAAGAATATCTAGCTTGTGGCGGGCCATCAAACCAGATAAATTGGCCATTCGCGTTAGATAAACTATTTCGAATGAAGCGGACGTTGCCTCCACTCAATGCATTGCGTGCCTTCGAGGCCGCAGGCCGACTCGGCAGCTTCAAGGAAGCCGCTGCGGAATTGCACGTCACTCACGGCGCGGTGAGTCAGCACGTTCGACTGCTCGAGGAGTGGCTCGGCGCATCCTTATTCGAACGGCACAACCGGCGCGTGGTGCTGACCCCGGCGGCCGAGGCCTACCTGGCGGAAGTCGGTCCTTTGTTCGAGCAGCTCTCGCAGGCAACCGCCCGATATGGTTTGCTCGAAACGGTCTCGCGAACACTGTCCGTGAACGCGCCCGCGACCTTCACGTTGCGCTGGCTGGTGCCGAAACTGGCGCAATTTCGCGCCGAGCATCCCGACGTGGACGTCAAGGTGGAGACGTCGAACGAGTCGGTGGAGAGCTTGAAAGAGATCTATGACGTCGTTATCCGGGGTGGTCCGGACACGTTTTATGGCTACTCGATGCAGCTTTTCCTGTCCGAGGAGAGACTCCCGGTCTGCAGTCCGGCACTCTTGCAACGACTGCCGCTTCGGACGCCAGACGACCTACGGGAGCATACGTTGCTGCACACGTCGAGTCTGCCGCGACTCTGGCCGGACTGGCTGGCGAAAGCACAGATTTCCGCACTCCGGCCGGCTGCCACCCTCACCTTCGATCACTTCTACCTGACGTTGCAGGCTGCCATCGACGGCATAGGCATCGCGATGGGACCGACTGCGCTTGTCTCAGACGACCTTGCTACCGGCCGGCTTGTCGCGCCGTTCGCCGGCCCTCGCCTACCGTCGCGGAGCTATTGCACTTACGTTCCGGATGGGAGGTCTGCAGATGACGTGATCGTGCTGTTCCGCTCATGGCTCGAGCGCGAGGGGATGCGATCAGGACCGGAAACGGCCCCTTCGATGTGAGCTCGCTGCGCGCTATCGGAGCGGGGCGACTGAAGCGCTCCGACGCCTAGCTTATCGAGTCGACTGAAAACGCGATGTCCTTCTGCGCTTCGAGCACCCTCAGCCGCTCAGCCAGCGCAGCCCTGATCGAGTCGTAGGCACCGCCGCCAAGCGTCAGGCGTAACGGCGGATGTGCCGAGTCCGCCGCGACGATCATTGCGGTGACCGTCTTGCCGGCATCGCCCCGAATTGCAAAGCTGTTGGATGCGATTGCCCGCCTGACGTCGCCCGCCGGGGTATCGTCGTACTCGGGCATCGGCACCGCGTGATCGAGACCGGCACCGAACTGCGTGCTCGTCGGCCCGGGCTCCACGATCACGAAGTCGATGCCGAATGGCCCCACCTCCTTCGCTACCGACTCCACGAAACCTTCGATGCCCCATTTCGTAGCGTGATAGAGGCTGAAATTCGGGTAAGCGATCTGTCCACCTTCGGACGAAACCTGAACGATCCGGCCGCCGCCCTGGCGGCGCAGGTGAGGCAGCGCCGCACGGATGACCTGAATCGATCCTGTGAGATTGGTGGCAATCTGCCGCTCAATCTGTTCATCAGTCACTTCCTCGGCCGCGCCGAATAACCCGTAGCCCGCGTTGTTCACGACCACATCGATGCGGCCCATCGCTTCGAATGCGGCGGAGATGTTCGTGTGCACCTCGCGGATGTCGGTGACATCGAGTGTCAACACATGCAACCGGTCGTCGTACTGTTGTTTCAGCTCATCGAGCGCCCCCTCGTGCCGCAGCGTCGCGACGACCCGATCGCCGCGTTGCAGCAGGCGCTCCGCGAGTAGCCGGCCGAGGCCTGACGACGTGCCGGTGATAAACCAGGTCTTCACCATGGTGTGTCTCTCCATAGAGTGGATGGAATGGCATTGCCTGATCACCAGTCTAGGGACCCGTCATTGGTCAGAGAAGTCTCTATAGTACGTATGACCCCGTGAAAATTCGCCACCAATGACCAAGCCGACACTTGCCGATCTCACCGCGTTTTCCGCTGTCGCAACGCATCGGAGTTTCCGCCGTGCCGCCGATGCACTCGGCGTTTCGCGCTCCTCGCTAAGTCACGCCATGCTCGCCCTGGAGCGCGAATTGGGCGTACGCCTGCTCAACCGCACGACGCGCAGCGTGTCGCCGACAGAAGCCGGCGAAGCATTGCTCGCCCGGCTTGCGCCCGTGCTCCGCGATCTCGACGAGGCACTGGACGCCGTCGCCGATGCGCGCGGCAATCCGAGCGGCACGCTCAGGATCAACGCCAATGAGGGTGCAGCGCGACTGTTATTGAAAACGGTGGTGCCGCGTTTTCTGAAGCGCTTTCCCGGCATGGCGCTCGATCTGGTTGCAGAGGGGCGGCTCGTGGATATCGTCGAGCAAGGTTTCGATGCCGGAGTACGGCTTGGCGAGTCGGTCCCGCGCGACATGGTGGCGGTGCGCATCAGCGACGATCTTCGCTTCGTAGTCGTTGCGGCGCCTTCGTATCTCGCGGGTCGAACACCACTCATCACGCCCGACGACCTTCACAGCCACGACTGTATTCGCCAACGTCTGCCGAGCGGCAAACGCTACCGCTGGGAGTTTCGCAAGCACGGGCAGGAGGTGGCGATCGATGTTCCCGGCGTGCTCACGCTGGATCACAACGGTCTGATGGTCGAGGCCGCGTCCGATGGTTTGGGCCTCGCGTATGTACCGGAGTCCACGGCCCGCGACTGGCTGGACGACGGCCGGCTGGTTACCGTGCTGGAAGATTGGTGCCCGTTCATCCCGGGGCTCTGCCTGTACTATCCCGGGCATCGCCACGTGCCTGCTGGCTTGCGGGCGTTCATAGACGTGCTGAGAGAGGTCAATCACTAGCGCATGTGGATGTCCGTTGTCGAGGAGACTGGCCGACCGCCCAGGTCGCATGCCGTCTGCGCCGCCGTTGAAGACGGCGGCGCAGCTCCTTCAACTGAAGCTATTGCGCTGTCGGCGCGCTAACGCCATCGATGTCCGGCGCCCAACCCGAAGGGTTCGAGAAAATCAGCGCGTTCGTGTTGCCCGCCTTGAACGTGCCCGTTACAGCGAGCGTCGAGACGGTGCCCCAGCCACCGCTCGGCGGAAACGACACCGTGACAGGCGTTGATCCGTTAAAGCTGATGTCCGCGGAGCGCGGCGCCGAGTCGCCGTTCGCATAACCCACCAACACGGTGTAGGTACCGTCCGCGGGGACACTAATGTCGTTGATCGTCAACGTCCCGCCGTTGCCGATATAGCCGACGTCCGAGCCACCCGAACAAGCGCTGCATGTCGAAATACGCGCGCCACCGGCGAGTACGCTGGTCGACGCTTCTGCCTCGTAGGCGGCCTTGAACGGCGGTGTCGTCACCGGGCCGGCGACGACAGTGACTGTGCCGATCTCGGGCGTGGGCGCGCTGCTGTCCGCGCTCGACAACGTCAGCGAGTTAGCCCCGCCGGCTTGCAGCGGCACGTAGACCGTGACCGTGCCAATGCGCCCTTCGCCGCCGGTCGGCGGAAATGCCACGGTGGTCGGCTGGCCGCCGTTTGTCGAAAGTTGCGCGGTCAGCGTTTCGCGAGAGCGGTTCGCATAGGCAATCGCAACGTATCCGCCGGTGCCGGTCGATGCGACGTTGCCGAAGGTCACAGTGCCAAGTCCCCGAACGATCTTGCCGCCGTCGCAGTCCGAGCAGTGCGTGTACGACGCGCCACCGCCAAGTGAGGTCGGCTGGTAGGTCGTCGCGGCGACGTCCTGTCCGCTTACCAGGAGCATCACCGCGCCGCCCGCCGGCACCGTGGGGGCCGTATACGAAGTGACAAACGAGCCGAGTTGCTTGCTGGCCCAGAGATCACGCACACTCGCGTGCGCGTTCGGCACCAGGCCGAGTTGCTGCCACGTGACCGTCATCGGCGCGTCCGTCGCGCCGTTGTTGAACAGCACGACAGCACGCTGTCCCTGCCCGGCCAGAAGCTTCGCCCACACCTGCTGTGCGCCGGACTGCGCTACCTTTACGCCTTGTGTGCCAAGCAGGTCCTGGTCGACCGCAATGACGCCGGTATTGGTCATCAACTGCGTGGCATCCGCGGTCAGCGGCTTCGACAGGTCGTTGCCGAGAATCAGCGGTGCGCCGGCGATCGCCCACAGGCTCATGTGCGCCTGATCGTGAACCGCCGTCATGCCCATGCCGACCACCATCATGTCGGGGTCGTTGTAGAAGCCGGTGTGCTGGCCCTCGGGGTGATAGTTGCCCAGAAAGTTGCCGGTCACGCTGCCGAAGTTCGGCGCGCCGCTGTTCGGCCCATAGATGTCGCCCGTGGTTCTCCACATCCGGCCAACCCCGGCGGCCCACGCCCACGGTCCCTCGTTGAAGTCGGGGTACGTGCTGTTATTGGCGATGGTGCCCCAGTCGCAGATGCTGAGCGTCACGCGGTGACCGGTCTGCACGTACGCCTTGTCGATCGCATCGGCAATGGCCGTATAGGCTTGCTGCGGATCATAGCCGGCTGCGCTGCCCCCGCAGAAGTCGACCTTCACGAAGTCGAATCCCCACTGCGCGAATTGCAGGAAGTCGTGATCGTAATGCGCGAAATCGCTACCGACGAAATGCGTGCCGTTGGTTCGGGTGCCGCAACCCTGCGGGCCGGCGTCGATGTAGATGCCCGCTTTCAGCCCTTTGCTGTGGATATATTGCGCGATGGCTGGCATGCCGCCCGGCCATTGAGTGTTGTCGATGACGAAGTTGCCGTTGGCATCTCTCGTTCCTGAGGTCCACCAGCCCTCATCGGTATTCACGTATTCGTATTGCGCGCCGGATTTTATTTGCGCGTTAAGTGCGGAAAGTCCATCGGCTTCGGCCTTGATCGTGTTGTAATTCACGTTCTCCGCAAGGCTGTTCCATGACGACCATCCCATTGGCGGCGGCACCACGGCGATCTGACGCGAGAGGCGGCGGTTTTGCTGCGCCGCGGATTCGCTTTGCGCGGCAGAGACCGCCGCGGCGGTCTGTTGACTCTTCAGCGAGACGGCGGCGCCACTACCGTCCGACGCATCTCCGCCACAACCCGACAAACCCAACGACACACTCACGGTTAATGCGGTTAACAGCGAAATGACACAACGTCTGTACACGAGCAGGTTCATGTCTGTCTCCTGGTTGAACGCTTGACTCTTGCGGCAGGGCTGTTTTGGGAGTGACTATATTCAGGTCTGCTCTGGAACTCCAAAAATTTTTTGTTATCCCAGCACGTGGGAATGTTTAGGGATACAGAAATTTATGCATAAAAGATAAAATCGAAAATCCGTTATTAGACGGCAATGCGATTTGCTAGAGCAGTTGCAATTTCAAGCCTCATCCCGTTGTTTCTGCAGTGCGGAAAAAGTAACGAGTTCGACCTGACCATAGCAATTGGGAAGCGGTCGCGATAATCTCCAGCATGCGCGCCGCGCTGACCGTCGCGCCAAAGAGGTTCAGAAACATAACCGGAAGACGTTTCACAATGTCTGACCAACGCGGTAGTCAAACTGTCACGATGTCTGACCCAACCGGTAGCCAATCTGCATTGCGTCAAGTTGCAGCTTCGAGACTTTTTCTCGGCGCAACGATTGCGATGTTTCTGTCGGGTCTCGGCGCGTCGGCGGCTGCGCCACAGATTGTTCTGTTCCTCGCGAAAGAACTCGGCGCCTCGCTGCCGTTGGCGGGATTCTATTATTTGACGAGCCTTGCCGCGCCAGTCGCGGGGTATTTCGTCGGCCGCTACTCCGATCGTACAGGGAATCGTCTCGGTCTTTTTCGCCTTTGCGCTGTGGCGGGTTTTGTGGGCTGGGCGGGGCTCGCTCTCTCTACTTCGGTCTGGATGCCCTTCGTCATCGCCATCGCTTTGCTGGCCGTTTCCGGTGCGACCGCCTCGCAAATTTTTGCGGCAGTGCATGATGAACTCAGCGACAGGCCCGGCGAGGCAAATGAAAGTGTCGTTGCCATCATCCGTATGGCGCTGACCGGCGGATGGATCATCGGGCCTGTGCTGGGAGCGTGGGTGGCGGCTGCCTATGGCCTGCGCCCCATGCTTTGGATGACCGCCATCTGCATGCTTTTACAGATCGTACCCCTCGGAACGCTGAACCCGACCGCCAGGATCAAGCCAGAGTCGGCGAGTGAGCACGCGCATCACTCCAGCCTACGTGCCATGCTTCCACTGCTGACGTTCACAGGACTCTTCGTTCTGGTCTACGCAGGGGAGCCAGTGAAATACGGATTCCTGCTGATCTACATGGAAGAACACTTAAAGCTGAGTCCGGCCCTACGGGGAGCGGTCATCGGAATACAGCCGTTCATCGAGTTACTCATCATGCCCTTCAGCATCGGCCTCGGCCGCAAGCTCGGCAACGTGTGGTTGATGTGTATCGCGGCCGCCATGGGAGTGTGTGCCAATCTTTGCTTTGCGCTCTGGTCGTCCGCAGCGGGCATGTTCGCCGGACAGATTCTCATGGGCGGTGTGTGGGGCATATTTATGGTTCTGGGCATCATCGTCGCTCAACGCCTGCTTCCCAATGCGGTAGCGACGGCCTCGGCAATCTTCATGAGTTCGACTGCTCTCGCCTCGGCGTTAGGAGGCGTCGCGGGCGGTTTCGGCGTGGCGTTTCTGGGCCTTCCCAATGTTTTCCTGCTGCCAGCCCTTTTCGCGGGTTTAGCAGTTATTGGGCTGGCATTGATGGCACGCACTAGCCGAGTTACTCGTCGTGCGGCGGGACTTTGATGAGCACAAACCACAACACTGCCAAAATGATAAAGAAGGGAATCGAATGCACTTTGAGTCTTCCGGTGGAGATGACTCAGAGCATAGCGATTACAGCTCCGGATAGGTGTTTCGATCGGTTTCGCTGCCTTACGCTCCATGACTTTCATGGTCTGCACATACTCGAAACACAGCGCAGGACACTTCATTTCTACCGCGGTAATGAAGCGTAAGTTCGCAGCCGCGGCGAAAACCTCAACGCTCAGCTATTTTCCCCTTCCTTCACCGCCCGCCCATTGCCGTCAGCAATTGGCCGGCTCGCTCTGGCGACTCGCTATACGCGATCCCGTACAATAAGTCGTTTCGAATCCCGCGACAGATCGCACTTTGCTCCAGCCTTCAGCGCCATGAATCACGATATTGAACACGCTCTCGCCGCCGCGCAGGAGAACCTCCAGGCCGGTCGGCTCGACGATGCCGCAGGTCTGCTGCGCGGCATTCTGGCGAGCGTCCCCGACCACGGCGAAGCCCTTTCAGGTCTCGGTTATATCGCCGCCAACCAGGGCGATCACGCACGCGCAGCGGAGTACCTGGTGCAGGCATCGGCGCACGTGTCAATGTCTATGGATCAACTGAACTTCGCCGCACAGGTGTGTCAGTTGGCGCAGCGTCACGATGCTGCGATAGCGCTGTTCGAGCGCTGCCTGACGCAGTTTCCGCACCATGCTGCCTCGCTGTATGGTGTCGCAATGTCGCTGATACAGCTTGGCGAATTGCAGCGGGCACTCGAGGCGTTGGTGCATCTGTGCAAGATCCAGCCACAATCAGCCGAAGCGCATTACAACCGTGGCACGCTGCTCGGCACGATGGCCCGCTATGAGGACGAACTGGATGCCTACCGGCAGGCGATCACGCTCAAGCCGCGGTTCGTACGCGCATACGTTAATCTCGGGGTCGCGTTGCGAGATCTCGGGCGCTTTGATGAGGCACTGCTTCAATTCAAGAAGGCGCTCTCGATCGATCCGAACGACGCCGGCGCACGCACCAATCGAGCTCAGACGAATTTGCTGCTCGGCGAATTCGAACACGGCTGGCGCGAATACGAATGGCGTTGGCGTGATGGCACCTGCAGCCACGGTTTTCCGCAGAACACCCTATGGACCGGCACCCAACCGATAGATGGCAAGACAGTGCTCGTTCATCATGAGCAGGGGTTCGGCGACACGCTGCAATTCGTGCGCTTTGTGGATCGGCTCAGTACAGCTGGCGCTCACGTCGTGTTGCGTGTTCAGGATGCCCTGTTGCCGCTCCTCCAAAATTATCGGGGTGCGGCCGAAGTCATCGGTGAGACAGGGCAAGTGCCACATTTCGACTATCACATTCCAACCCTGAGTCTGCCGTTTGCGCTCAAGGTTCGTGCGCCCGATCTCGCGCTATCCGGTCCATATGTAGAGGCAGACGGTGCGCTTGCCCCTCAATGGGACGATCTTTTTACAGGCTCCATTCGACGGCCGAGCGTTGGGATCGTGTGGTCGGGAAGCCGTACGCATCTGAACGATCACAATCGATCCATTTCGCTGGAGCAACTGAAGCCGGTGTTCGATGCAGACGCGGATTTCTTCGCGTTGCAACCGGATGTACGCGACAGTGATCGCGCGCGCCTCGCGCAACTTGAGCAGCGCGGGGTGCTGCGCGATGTTTCCGGGCGGCTCACCACGTTCGCTGAGACTGCTGCGCTGATCGCTCGCCTCGACCTCGTGATCAGCGTCGACACAGCCGTGGCGCATTTGGCTGGGGCGCTTGGGAAGCCGGTATGGATTGCTTTGCCGTTCATGCCGGACTGGAGATGGCAACTCGACCGAAGCGATAGTCCGTGGTACGCAAAGGCGCGACTGTTTCGACAAACGACGCGAGACGATTGGACTGGCGTCGTTGCTGCGCTCCGCGCGGAGATCGACGCATTGCCGGGTCCAGACAACGGAGAATACTTGCCGTCGATCGAGTGTCCAGTTTAAAGCCCTCTTACGGACATTCGTCACGGTGATTCGACAGGCGGTTGCGGGTCGTTCACGGAAATCCGGCACGGAACCGGGTTGGCCATGAACCGGCATTCTCCCGCACAGTCGCATGGACATTTTCGCGGCCGTCACCCGACCCACTGCAAATGACGGTTACACTGGATAACCCATGTTCAGGTGCAAGGAGACTTCTATGAGCAAGCACGCCCTCGTATCGATTACCACCACCTTACTGTGCGCGGTTGCCCTGACGGGTCTGACCGCCACCCCTGCTCAGGCAGGCAGCGCGTCAGTGAAATGCCATCTGACCTACAGCATGTCCGGATGGTCGGCGATTTATCAGCATGCCGAAGGACGCGGCAAAGTAAGCTGCAGTAATGGACAAAAGGCCGCTGTCACCATCAGCGTGCACGGCGGCGGCCTGACCGCCGGCAAGTTCCACGTCAGCGGCCGCGGCGAAATCACCCATGTCTACAGCATCAAGGATGTGTTCGGCAGTTACGCGCAGGCCGGCGCTTCGGCCGGCGCGGGGAAGAGCGGTACTGCGCAGGTGCTGACCAAGGGAACCACGTCGATGGCGTTAAGCGGCAGCGGTGAAGGCGTGGACCTTGGTGTAGCGGTCGACGACTTCAAGATTGAACCGGTGCACTGAGACCGGGCACTGTCCGGTAAGGAGCCGACGTTCGATCACGGCCCTCAGATTGTTGACAGAGAGCGTCGGGTCCAACTGACTTCACTCTGAACCGACTCCGCGCGATCGTACGGGCGCGTTCGCCTCGAACTTGGCGCAATGCGTCGAGAAAAACGTGCGAATGTTGCGAATGTTCGATGAGCTCGTGAACAGACGGCGAGCAAGCTCATCGTAAGCAGCCATGTCCATGACATCTGCGACCACGACGAAATCCGGCCCTGGCGACACGCGATAACACTGCGTGACGGCCGGTTCCGCACAGATATACGACTCGAAACGCTGATGGTCTTCCGCCGTTTGCCGGTCGAGACTCACCTCGATGATCGCGGTCAGCGTCGGGCCGAGCTTCGAGTGATCGATGATCGCAATCTCGCGCTTGATCACGCCGCTCTCCCGAAGCCGGTTCACGCGACGCAGACACGTCGGCGGGGACGTATGCGCGCGTTCCGCGAGTTCGATATTCGACAGCGAGCAATTGGTTTGCAGAATGCCAAGAATGCGCAGGTCAAGCTCGTCGAGTGTGATGCCGGGCACGCGGACCTCGCAGCGAGTAATGAGTGAAATTAAATTTCACCACACTTCATCACCGATTCAAAATTCTATTTTCTGATAAATTATGAAATTTACTTTCATATGACCACCCTTACTATCGCAGCATCGGTTCCCTGTGAATCCTTTGCGGAGAAAAGTGATGTGTGGAATTGTCGGTGCGGTCGCCCAACGAAACATCCCGCCTGATCTCGTCAACGGCCTGAAGCGACTCGAATATCGCGGCTACGACTCGTGTGGCGTAGCGCTCTATCAGGACCGGGAGCTCGTGCGCGCACGCAGCGTAGACCGCGTCGCCACCCTGCAACAGGAGATATCCGATCGCGGCCTGTCCGGATATACCGGCATTGCACACACGCGGTGGGCAACGCATGGCAAGCCCGTCACGACCAACGCCCATCCGCACTTCTCGCCCAATGCCGAATCACCGCGAATCGCGCTCTCTCACAACGGAATCATCGAGAACTATGAGGAATTGCGCGAGACGCTTCGGGATCACGGTTATGTATTTTCGAGCCAGACCGATAGCGAAGTCATCGCGCATCTGATCGACTATCTGTACGACGGCGATCTGTTCGACGCGGTACGTGAAACAGTCGCACGGCTGCGCGGCAGCTACGCCATTGCGGTGATTTGCCGTGACGAGCCGCATCGGTTGGTGGGTGCGCGCGATGGCATGCCGCTTGTGATCGGCATCGGTGAAGGCGAGAACTTCCTCGCGTCTGACGCGATTGCGCTATCGGGCGTGACGGACAAGATCGCGTACCTCGAAAACGGCGACGTCGTGGACGTCCAGCTTCATCGCCACTGGATCGTGGACGCTGCCGGGCGACGCATCGAACGTCCCGTTCACACAGTTGCCGCGCACAGCGGCGCGGCCGACCTAGGCTTGTACCGCTACTACATGCAGAAAGAGATTTTCGAGCAGCCACGCGCCGTCGCGGACACCTTGCAGGACGTGTCGTCAATCATGCCGGAACTCTTCGGCGACAACGCCTGGCGCGTGCTGAATTCAGTCGACTCGGTCGTATTGCTCGCGTGCGGCGGCAGTTTTCATGCGGCGCTGACGGCTAAATACTGGATCGAGAGCCTCGCGCAATTGCCCGTCAATGTCGAGATTGCAAGCGAGTACCGATACCGTGAAAGCGTCGCCAATCCGAACACGCTAGTGGTGGCGGTATCGCAAAGCGGCGAAACAGCGGATGTACTCGGCGCCATTCACGTCGCGAAACAGCGTGGCATGCTGAAGACGCTCGCAATCTGCAATGTGCCGACCAGTGCGCTGGTCCGCGAATGTGCATTGAATTTCATCACGCGCGCCGGCATCGAGATTGGCGTTGCATCAACCAAGGCGTTCACGACGCAGCTTGTCGCGCTCTTCATGCTGGCGCTGACGTTGGCGCAAGTGCGCGGCCATCTGTCCGAGGACGACGAAAGAACCCATCTGCGTGCGCTGCGTCATCTGCCTGATGCGATGAGCAAAGTGCTCGCGCTCGAACCGCACATCATGGCGTGGTCCGAGATTCTCACTCGCAAGGAAAACATTCTGTTTCTCGGGCGCGGCATGCACTATCCGGTTGCACTCGAAGGCGCGTTGAAGATGAAAGAGATCTCATACATTCACGCTGAAGGATACGCGGCGGGCGAATTGAAGCATGGGCCGCTGGCACTGATCAGCGACCAGATGCCTGTGGTCGCCGTCGCGCCGAACGATCGCCTGCTCGAAAAGCTGAAATCAAACATGCATGAAGTGAATGCGCGTAACGGCAAGCTTTTCGTTTTCGCCGATATCGATTGCGGGCTTTCGCCGAGTCCCGATATCGAGGTGATCCGGCTTACCGAATACTACGGCTTGCTCTCACCTATCCTGCACACGATCCCAATGCAACTGCTCGCTTTTCACACGGCGCTCGCGCGCGGCACGGATATCGACAAGCCGAGGAATCTTGCGAAGTCCGTGACTGTTGAGTAATCGACACGCCAGCGTTGAGCCCGCTCTCGATTTATTCAGCGCACGCATTGGGCGCCCTCTTTGGAGGTCCAAGGAAGATCGTTTCGGGTCAACCAGGGTGGTGGGCTGTTCCACCTCGTTCTTCCGACGCATCAATAGCTCTTCCTAGCTTGATCAGATAGCGCTTTGCTTTTTGAAAGTCGCCGCGCCATAGCCACTTCAAGCAGCCGAAGAGCTCCCATGCCAGGAACCGGTCACCATAGCGAAAGACGGTCAGGTCCTGCTCAGTCGGTGCGGGCCTCGACGACGTCCTCGACTCAAGACAACGATCCCAATTGACTATCTCGACAAAAGGCTGCTCAAGGGTGAGCTCGGTATCAGGCGAGATGACGTGAAACTCGATAGAAGTTAAGTCGTTGAAGATAAGCTTTTGGAATGGACTGTCCGGATCATGCGCGCCATTAAACGTGATGAATACGTTCGTTGGGGCGATCTGCTGCTGTATCGTTTGGAACAGTGAATGCCCGGCTCCTCCAGAGCAAAAGGCAACGAGGTCGATATCAGAGAGGCGATCTGCCGTCCCTTTTGCAAATGAACCGACGACCACTGCACCGGTGCAATCTGGAGAATCTCGGACCGCGGCCGCGATTCGCATGAGAAGCGTGATCTGGGATGTTGTGGAAGGATTGTCTCTCCACCTTTTGAGAAAATCTTCGAAGCGCATCGGGTGGTCACGGATGGTTTGTGGAATGTCTATAGGATAGGACAACAATGCGTTCGAACGGCTGCTTTCGGCGAACCGCCAGGGCCGGTTAGGGCCACGTGCTGCCGATCGCTACCTTGCTAGACTCGGGCGTTGCACGCCGTTTACATGAGGCAGCGACCGGGTAGAAGCAGACCTTTCAAATGCCCATCGGCCACTAATGCCGCGTAAGCATCAGGTTCAAGTTCTGAACCGCAGCGCCGGATGCGCCCTTGCCAAGATTATCGAAAACCGCGGACAGCAAGACGTGCCCATGTTCCACGTTAGGAAACACGCTTAAGCGCATGTCGTTCGTACCGTTCAGCACTTGCGGATCCAGGTGCTTCAAGACGGACGATTCGTGCAGCGGCAAGACACGTACGTGGGCCGCCTCGGCATAGTGGCGTGCGAGGCATGCGTGTAGCGTGGCGCCATCCACATCGGGTGCCAGCAGCCGCAACTCCAAGGGCACCGTCAGTACGATGCCCTGGCGGAATGCACCATACGCAGGGACGAAGATGGGGCGCTGCGCGAGCCCGGCGTGCTGCTGGATCTCCGGGGTGTGCTTGTGCGCGAGTTCTAGACCATATACCTGGTATGAAGGCGCGTTGGCAGCACCCTGCCCCTCATGCTCCTCCACGCCGGCACGCCCCCGTCCGGAGTAGCCGGACACCGCATGAATGCTGAAAGGGTAGTTGCCTGGTATGAGCCCAGCCTGCAACAGCGGACGCAGCAAGCCAATGGCACCGGTCGGATAGCAACCGGGATTGGTGACCCGACGTGCGCTCACAATGCGCTCAGCCTGTCCCTGCGTCATTTCCGGAAAGCCGTATGTCCAGTCTGGCTGCGTGCGATGAGCGGAACTTGCGTCGATAACTCTGACGGCAGGATTAACAATGGCGTCCACTGCCTCGCGCGCAGCAGCGTCGGGCAGACAGAGGATGGCGATGTCGCAGGCGTTGATAGCCTCTGCGCGACGCCGCGGATCTTTGCGTTCTGCCGCGGGAAGCGTGACCAGTTTCAGATCGGTCCGGTCGCGCAGCCGTTCATGGATCTGCAACCCGGTGGTGCCTTGGTCGCCGTCGATGAAAACAACGGGAGAGCTCATAGGTGGAATACTCCGCTGAATATAGGTTGTAACAGGTAGAACGAGCCCCTATGTTCCATGGACGGCTAGAATAGAGAAAGTTGAATTTCATAACGTGAATATTCAGTTTTTCTGAATCTGGACGCCGACATGAGAGAGATCAGCCTGGACCGCTTGCGCACTCTGGTCGCCATTACCGACCGTGGCTCATTTGCCGATGCGGCGCGTGCATTGAACCTGGCGCCGCCAACGGTCAGCCTCCACATCGCTGAACTCGAAGAACGAATTGGGGCTCCCCTCCTGTCACGCAAGCGCGGACATGTCCGGCCGTCGGCGATAGGAGAGGTGCTGGTGGAGCGCGCGCGTCGACTGCTGGCCGATGCGGAGCAGGCGTTAGACGATATTCAACGCCAGGTGCAGGGGCTCGAAGGGCGCGCGCGGCTCGGTGCGTCGACTGGCGCGATCGCGCACCTGTTGCCGCAAGCGCTTGAGGTGCTGCGCCAACACCATCCCGCTATCGACATTCAGATTGCAGTACTCACGTCGCACGAAACACTGTCCCGACTGGCGGATGGAACGCTGGATGTCGGGCTGGTCGCACTGCCTCAGCCCCCGGTGGCTGGACTCGTGATAAAGCCTTGGCGCCGCGACCCCGTGATGGCCTTCGTGCCGGCGCATTGGCGGTGCCCGGCCCGCGTCACGCCTGAATGGCTCGCCGCCCAGCCTCTCATTCTCAATGACGCGACCACACGTCTCTCGCGTCTGACCGCGGAGTGGTTCGCGGCCGGGGGGCACCATCCTGTGCCGCGCATTCAGCTCAACTACAACGACGCGATCAAGAGTCTCGTAGCGGCAGGTTACGGCGCAGCGCTGTTGCCCCATGAGGCCACCACGCCCCTACCCGACAAGCGCATTGTCATGCGTCCGCTGCGCCCGGCGTTGTGGCGTCGACTCGGCATTGCACATCGCGCGGGGTACGTTGAGCGTTCCACGCAACACGTACTTGATGTGTTGTGGGACCTGCGATTGGCGTAGGTGGTGCCATTTGCCGCTTCGGTTCGTTCTCGCTGGGACAGTAGCCTTATTGCACGCCACGACGAGCGAATGGCCGGTTTGTAGAAATTTGACTGAGCGGACTGTGTCGATCTGAGCCGCTCGTCGTCCAGCTGAGTTCGGCCAGGAGCCGTCACTCACCGTCTGGCCCCGCATCCGGATCGCCCGGTGCGCCAGTGCCCGCCTCGCTTTGCGGCCGGCGGGCGCCGCAAAGCGCAAGCGGTTCTTCACTCGTTCGGCCAGAAAAGAAACGGCCCTGTACGTCTGGTGGGCTATCATGCCTATCCTCTCCGAAGTAGCTCCTTATGATTTCCGTCCGTAATGTCACGCTGCGCCGTGGCGTCAATGTCGTACTCGACCGCGCGTCCGTCACCTTCACCCCCGGCGAAAAGATTGGCCTTGTCGGCCGCAATGGCGCCGGCAAGTCATCCTTCTTCGGCCTTCTCAACGGCACGCTGCACGAAGACGGTGGCGAGTTCTCGATTCCCGCTGCGTGGAAGATGGGCCAGGTCGCGCAGGAGATGCCAGAGACCGAGCAGAGTGCTACCGACTTCGTCATCGAGGGTGACACCATCCTGCTGGCAGCGCAGGCCGAAGTAACCGCCGCAGAGGCCAGCGACGATGGCATGCGCATGGCGCACGCCTACATGGCCCTGCACGACGCCGGTGCACACGATGCTCCCGCACGCGCCCAGGCGCTGATCCAAGGCCTGGGCTTCAGTGCTGCGCAGCTTGGCCAGCCGGTCAACAGTTTCTCCGGCGGCTGGCGCATGCGCCTTCAGCTGGCGCGCGCGCTCATGTGTCCGTCCGACTTGCTGTTGCTCGACGAACCGACCAATCACCTCGACCTCGACGCGCTGGTCTGGCTGGAAGCGTGGCTCAAGCGCTACGAGGGAACCATGGTCGTGATCAGCCACGACCGCGAATTCCTCGACGCGGTGACGCAGGTGACCGTGCACGTCGACAACGCCAAGCTGGTGCGTTATGGCGGCAACTACAGCAAGTTCGAAGAGATGCGCGCCGAGCAACTGCTGTTGCAGCAGGCCGCGATGGCGAGGCAGGCGGACAAGATCGCCCATCTGCAGAAATTCATCGACCGTTTCAAGGCCAAGGCCTCGAAGGCGAAGCAGGCGCAGAGCCGGGTCAAAGCGCTCGAACGCATGGAGAAGATCGCACCGGTGCTTGCCGACGCGGAGTTCACCTTCGAGTTCAAGGAGCCGCTCAACGTCCCGAATCCGCTATTGTCGATGCTGGACGCGAGCTTCGGCTACCCCGCGCCGGCCGACGCAGCGCCGGACACGCCGCCGACGGTCATCGTGCGGGGCATCAACCGCTCCGTGCTGGCCGGGCAGCGCATCGGCATTCTCGGTGCCAACGGTCAGGGCAAGTCGACGCTGGTGAAGACGGTGGCGCACGAGCTGGCGCCGATTGCCGGCGAAATCAGCGAAGGCAAAGGCCTGAACATCGGCTACTTCGCCCAGCAGGAACTCGACGTGCTGCGTCCCCTCGACACGCCGCTGGAACACATGATCCGCCTTGCGAAGGACACGCCGGCGCACCTGCGTGCCCCCGGCCAGAGCGGCACCGAACAATCGCTTCGCACCTTCCTCGGCACCTTCAACTTCAGTGGTGACATGGTCCATCAGGCGGTCGGCACGATGAGCGGCGGCGAAAAGGCGCGGCTCGTGTTGTGCATGATCGTGTGGCAACGTCCCAACCTGCTGCTGCTCGACGAGCCGACCAACCACCTCGACCTCGCCACACGCGAAGCGCTAGGCATGGCACTCAACGAATTCGAAGGTACAGTGTTGCTGGTCAGTCACGACCGGTCGCTGCTGCGCGCGGTCTGTGACGAGTTCTGGCTCGTTACCAAGGGTGGCGTCGAGCCCTTCGACGGTGATCTCGACGATTACCAGCAGTTCCTGCGCGACGAAGCCCGTCGCATGCGCGAGCAGGCTACCGGGGAGCAGAGGGTCGTCGCCTGAACTACCTCCTGGTAGTTCCAGTTTGGACGCTGCCATAGCGCTCGCATCGAGTCGGACGGCCGCTTAGGGTCGTCCTGAGCGGGTCATCGTTGGCCTCATTGCGGCCAGTTTCGGTCGTTCGTCTCCATGTAACTTCCGGCTTTGTCCTCTCTTGCCAACTGTATTGCTTTTAAACTGTCGCGTGAGATAGTCAAACCTCGCTGAGTGGAGCCTATGGCCACAAAAAATCCAGCACACGTGGCGCACTGCCAATGTGGCGCGGTCGAGATCAGCGCTTGGGGTCAACCCATGATGGTCAATGCGTGCTACTGCGACGACTGCCAGACCGCAGCCCAACGTCTCGCCGCATCCGCCAATTCAGGGCGAGTGTCCAGCGTCGACGGCGGCACGGAGTTCATGGTGTTCCGCCGCGATCGCATTGCCTGCACGCGGGGCGCAGACCGACTCCAGGCGATGAGGCTGACCGCCCCCTCGAAGACCAGACGGATGATCGCGAGTTGCTGCGCAACACCGATGTACATCGCTTTTGACGACAAGCGGCCCTGGGTGTCAGCGTTCCGCTCCCCTTTCGGAGCGGATGCGCCGCCGGTGGAAATGCGGATCTGCACCCGATTCAAACGCTCGGAAGTGGAGGCCGAAGACGGCTTGCCCAGCCATCCCGGATACCCTCCGGCAATGATGGTCCGGATCCTGGCCGTCTTGCCGTTGATGCTGTTCAGCAAGCCGGTCGGCGCTTTGCCGTAGCGCGATTATTCGATGCTCTTGGATGCGCCAATGGCCGGCTGGGGTCAAGCTGTGCCGACCGTGTCGGGCCGCGCTCATCCAATAAGCGACACTCGACGGTCTTGTCAAAATTGACGACAATCCGTTGTCTGGCGCGCGCTTCGGACAACTACACCGTGTCAATGGCGACGTGCTCGACGCTTTTTGCTGCTGCCTGTCCACTTTCTTGCTTGTAACTCGTTTCTGGCTAACTGACTGATCTGAATCGATCCACTTTTCAGCCGTCGTTGTTTTCCTTCCATGCATACCGCCGTCATGCTCGCATCCCAGACCGGTTCTGCGAGGGAATCAATAACGGTTTCGGATCGCACTTGCACACGCACCAGTCATAGCTCAACGCCTGCTCGCGGCCATTGGCCCCCCTGTTCGGAAGACGCTCGCCGACGCATAGAATCCAGCCCATCGTGTCGCATTTGGGACATGAAACCTGATCGCCTTCATATGCGACCGCGCGACCGTTGAGGAGATCCGCGCGAGAACCGGCGAAGACTCGGCCGCCCGCCGTGGTTGTGTCGCCATCGCAGATATCAAAACGTTGATTCACTGATGATAGGTTCCTTGGAAAGACTGTGATGCGTTGAGTAAATCTCTAAGAGGCCACCGCTAAGGTGTGTCTGTGAAGGGGACGAAATGCCACTGCTCAAACTCAGGATTGAGCAGGGCATGTCGATATGAGAATTTACTCCCCAAATTCCGCAAGGCGTTTTCGAATATCCGCTGCGGTTTTAAATGGATACTCGGTCTGTTTGCCGTTTACTATTCCGTCAAACCCTTCCCCGAACCGTTCCGACAGGCGGTCCAACCGCACGAAAGGCGTGTCGGAGATGTCACCAACATAGCGATAGGCAAACACCTTATAGCGTGTTGTTACTGAATCCTGCGTCTGATTTTTCCACCTTACAAGAACGACCACGTCCCGTTTTTTCGTATAGAAGACCGTAACCACTTCTGGAGAAACATTATCCACAGCATATGAATCAACAATAGAGGGATTCGAGTCTGCACATTGCCAGTTTAGGCTCAATCCATATTTTTTAACATCTGATGGGTCATACCCATATCTGACAATTTTTAGATTGCAACCAGGCTGTATATTGCCGGCTGAAAGCGCATCGGGATATTGCTCCCCTGCCCAAACCAGAGCAGGTTGCAAAAAAACAAAAGCCAGGCAGAACCGAAGAAATTTAATTAAATTAATCAAATCAAAAACATCAGAAGTTTAATCGAATTTCGCGACGCCCGCGAACTCACGGATTACGCGCACCCACGACGGATAAATAGATCACTCCCTGGTTGTCCAGTCCTTACAACGACTCAGACTCTTTCGAATCGCCGCAGCATCCTTAAATCGAAAATGCACCACCTTACCTTCCTGCTTTCCGTCAAATCCGGAACCGAAAAAATCCGATATCCTCCTGTTTTCAGAGAAAATAATTTCCCCGCGCCCACCTCCCTTAGCCTCATACGCATGCACCTCATAATAATCGCCTTCTGTGCCAACCCCAGATAAATAGTATCGCCACTTGACAATTACAAAAAGAATCTTCCTCTCGCCAACTTTATTCTTAAAAATGCTAACCAACTCCGGAAAGGCAGGGCCGTCTTGATTAAATGCGGCAATGGGAAATATGCCTCCCCCTCGCGCAAGTTGAATCACAAGCTTTTCGGGCACCTCTTCGACATTGTGTATTTCGATCCAATCGGGAGCGGAAACGAAATCAATACGCAGCCTTTTAATACTCGGCGCATCAGAAGAATACTCCGCGCATACTGAAGTCGACAAAAATATCAACGCAACAGCTACATTGAGCTTTGCAAGAATGCGAAGAACGCCCTTCATGATCCGATACCTTTAAATACCCCTTCTTTCATGATTCTGTGATAATTATCTCGTCGAAGCCCGTAGCTATCAGTACCTCTATTTATCTGAGCAGTAATTGCATCAACCTTCGAGTTGGCATTCCCTTCAGTTGTTATATCAGCAATGTCGTAAAGTTTGTGCGAAATCCAATAATATACGCCGGATCGCGTCCCGTATTTTGTAGTGGCCAGCAACTCGGGATTTTCTTCAAAATTTTGATAATCGGAAGTCCAGTATTTCACGTAGCCATTAGTGAAGGCCTTATAGTTTCCTCGGCCGGTAGTCTGCTTCAGCCCTCTGCCCCGATATTTCCAGCCTTCGCCGCTATTTACATCCGAACTATTTCCATTTTTTCCAGCATATGCACGATTGGCAATAGCTTCAGCATTTGCTGGCGTCGGCGCGCGATAACCGTAGAGTTGGGCTTCCGAAGGATGACGTTGAAAGTATCCAAAAATATGCAGGCGCTGAGGGGTGTAGTAACGGAGGTCTTCTTCAAGAGCGCATCCTGGTCCAGCCTCCTGAAAAACCTGTGCGAAAAAATGTGTTAACCGCTGTTCGGTATCAAGGCGATACTGTGCCGCATTCTCGTTTATCTCATCGGCGATTCCTTGCAGTCTCTCGTCAGGCACAGCGGCGTTCTTCCAGATCTTTCTTAACATTGCCAAAGTAATCAGCCCTCGTCTTGTGGCGAAATTCGCAACCAGCGCAATCGGATGAATGTGATGCACGGTCGCACTAACAGGAAACCCCGCAACCTTGCCCTTCACATCGTTCCACCATTGAAGCTTGTGGATGCGCTGCAACTCGACCAGCCAGTTATCTTTCGCATTCCGCATCAGCGGCGTGATCGCGTTCCAACGCGACATGTCGCCGCCCCATTCGCTTTCGTAGCGAAGGATCACACGTGACAATGCCTGCGCGAGCCACGGCGTACGCATGGCGGCCTGCATGGCCTTGGCCGTGACCTTGCCGGCCGGATTCTCTTTAGGCTTGCTACTGGCACCATAGCTCGGCGGGGGCGCCAGCTTTGCAATCGTCTGCTCCAGCTTCAGCAACAACGGACTGCCATTGACTGCCGCGACCGACGGCTCGAATTCCGTCTGCTCCTTCCAGTCCGCAGAACCGGTGAGAACCAGATTTCGCCTAAAGGCATCCGCGAGATCGATACCCGTCGCGTCCACCTTCTCAAAGCCAGGCCACGCCCACGGACTCTGCCACTGCGTATCTGAATGCTTCTTTTCGCAGACCCAGCCCGAAGCCGGATGCCCGTCCGCGTCGCCAAATTTCACGCGCCACCATTGCGTCTTGGCATCATCCACAGCCTTTTCCCGCGCACTCAATCCATCGAGTTGACTGCGTGAATACACGAGCGTAAACGCGTTCGCCGGGTCAGCCACCTTTTGCAGGCTTAGCGGAAACTGAGTCCAGGCGGGTGTTGTCGCCGTTGCAGTCGCAAGTTTCTCCCGCTCAATCCAGACAGGCGCCCCCTCGGGCATAAGCAGGGTCGTGGTTGAGTCCTGATATCGCGGCTGCACCTTGACCCAGGGACCGCTTGCCGGACTATCCGGCGTCACGTCGGCGCGGTACAGGGGACGCCACTCACACAGCTTGCGATCCGCCGGAAGGACGTCCTTCACCAGTTTCGCGCCGGCATTTATCACGAGAAGTGGTAGCTGATCGGGGCGGAGGAACTGTGCCGCCCGCGCACGGCTTTTGTCGAGAAACGCGCTGAAGCCATCGTCGGCAAATACTTCAAGGTGCAAAAGCTGGCGTTTCGGTACAGGTGGCAGCGGCGTCGCGCGCTCGTAATCGTGATACTCACCGATCTGCCCGAGCGGCGTTCCGGCCTTGACGAATACCGGTGCCGGCGGAATCACCACCTGACCCACCGGGTCCGGTTCCTTGATCCCCTTCAGGTTCGGCTTGTAGAGCCAGCCCCAGTCGTTCTCAGGCGTGACCTTTGCGTTATTGGTTTCGGTTTTCCACGGCACATTCTCGTCCTCACCCCCGAAATAGCCGCCATTGACCGGACTGGTCATATGACCCGCAGTGATGCGCTTGATGTGCACCCACTGGCCACGCGTCTCGCTGATGATGACCTCGCTGCCTTCAGGCAGGAAACCAACCCGCTCACCCGCTGTGAAGCTTCCTGGCTTCTTGCCAGCCTTCGGCTCCGTCCAGACAAATGCGCCTGCCGCCCCGGTCGTGCCGTCCTTGGGCGCGGCCATCTGGCGATCCCTGCCCTGAACCCGAAACGCGTCAACGTTCAGCCACCACCACGGACGTTTCAGTTTCTCATCGGCCAGGTAGGTTGCCCAGTCCGCCGTGTGCATGTAGAGACTGTAGATATCGTGTGATTCGTCAGCGGGCTGTACGCCGGTGCTGTTGGGCGCAGGTGGCAGCGTCAACCTATGGCGTACCAGTACGAAACCGGTCGAGTACATGGCCCATTTGCCGTCCTTGAATTGCAGATGCGGATACGCGTCATCGATCTTGTAAGCGACGATGTACCCGTCCGCAATGCAGCGCACGCCGTCCTTGGTCCCGAACATGCCGACGCTGTTGTTCAAGTGGATACCGCCGTGCGGAAAGCCGTTGACTCCAAGGGGGAAAAAGCCGTCATCCATTCCGGCCAGTGCCTGATAAAAGGTCTGCGGGCTGGTCACCTCCTTGTAGTCCTTGTCCGGAAACGGGTAGCGCCACGTTAGCGGCGTAGTCGCCGAAGTCGGCCCGGGCGGCGCTGATGTGGGTGTGGGAGCTGGCGCTGGATGCGGGTGAGTCTGTGCGGTCATGCTTGTAACGTGTCGTATTAGTTGTGGTTAGTAATCCGGAGTAAGACGCAACATTGTCAGCCAGAGAACCGCGAACCGTGAGCGCCCGTATCCGGCAGGTCGGTCGTGTAAGGCAGGGATTCCTTCCTCAACTGCGAGTCCGGCGAATTCCTCTGCCAGGACACCGCTTTCTCGATGTAGTCGCCAGGTGTGGCATTCGTGATGTTGCACGGCGTAATACGCAGGTAGGAGCCACCCGCGCCAATCCAGACCTCCTCCTTCGCCGAGAGCACAAGCCTGCCGTTCGTGCTGGTAATCGTGAGATCCTTAAGCGCTGACATGGCGAGCTCATCGCTTTGCGCCTGGATCTGGACCTTTCCGCGCGCAGCAAGCATTTTTATTCCGAGCGTATGCGCGAAGAGCGAGAGTGCGCTTTCAGCCGCCATAACGATGCTCTTCAAGGCGCTGACGTTGAAACCCGATCCTGTCGTCACATTCACGTCCTTGCCCGCACTAACCGACACGCGATCAGACGTCAAAACAGCAACGCCCTTCGGCGAGGACAGCAGCACGACGGCCTCCTTCAACTCGTTCACGCTGTTCTTCAGCCATTCGTTTTCGGCCTTCAGATCGGCAATCTCGGCCTTGGCCGTGTTCGCCTGATCAGCGAGGCTCTGAGCCTGGATCTGTAGTGTCTGGAACTGCGTCATGGCTTCCGCCATGTCGGTCTGCTTGCCGTCCGCCTGTGGCTGCATATCGCTGCACAGCATCAGCCCGCCACCGGCACGCAGCACGCCGTGCTGATCAGTGCGCAGTTCAAAACCGCTGCCTCGGTGCTGACGTTTGCCGTTGACGATATGGCCCAGGGTCAACTGGCTCTTGCCTGAATGCTCGGTCGAGAGCCTGACGTGCTCCTCACCTTCCCAATCTTCGAGGTCGAACTCGTTGCCGCTCTGCGTATAAATGCGATTGCGCGACATCAGCCGATCCTGATTGGTAATCAGATCGACCTGGTGGTTCGTGTGATGGAAAGCGCTGATATACGGCTTGTTCGGATCGCCATCGCGGAACTCGATGACGGCTTCCGTACCTTCCACTACAGGAAAGTGGAAGCCGGTTTGCAAGCCACCCGCGAATGGTTTCGCAAGCCGCAGCGGCACGCTCTCACCGCCGGCAGGCCATTCGCCGTAGTCACAGTCGAAGCGAACGACGTAATAGCCCTGCTGTGTCAGATAGGCATATTTGTACTTGCCCGGGGACGTGACACGGGCACTCAGCGTTCCCGCGATTTTGGGCCACTTTTGATCTTCAATTTCTAACCGGAAACGCCGGTCTGAAGGAATGGCCTTGTAGGTGTTGCGATAGGGCTGGGCACGGCCGCCGGAGTGCGTGACTTCGATGATGACCTGACCGTGTGGTGCATCCGCCAAATTTTCGTCGGTCGTCAGGATGCGGCCGGGACGCAGTTCGCGCAGGTTGCTCTCGCCGGTGTAGACGACTTGCCAGGCGAGCGCAGCCTCATGGCGTAACTGCGCTTCCCACTGTGCGCCGGACTGGTCAAGATGGCCCGTGCCGTAGATATACGGCTGGCCGTAAGTCGTTTTGTCGCTTCGGGCGACGTTGGCTTCTGCCTTGATACGCTCCCAAGCCTGGTCAGGATTGTAGTCGGCGACGACATACGCCATGGGCACCATTTCGGTATCCATGCGCAGCGCTGATACGGATTCTTCACCCGTCATCAGCCCCGAGATGGGCCGATGCAGGGACGCGAGTTTAGGCTGATACACATAGTGATCGATATCGTCGCCAAAGATGACGACATCACCGTGTTCGCCCTGGATGATGTAGCTATACATGCCCTCCTGCTGCATGAGCATGTTGACAAAATCCCAGTCTCCCTGCTGGTACTGAAACCTGAACGGGTGCCTCGGGTATTGGCGACGCAGTTTGAAAATGAACTGATGCCCCTTCAGCTCGTTGCGGCGTAGGATCGCATCGATGATCTCGGGCGCGCTGCTGTTCTGGTAGGTCTGCGTCGTGTGGGGATTCAGGCAGCCGATGTGCGCCTTGAGAACAAGCTCGTAGCTGCTGAGGTCCTTTGTCGTCTTCGTATGTGCGAAGCCTGTAATGCGCCCCCAGTACACGACCGGCTCGCCGCCATCGTCGGGCACGAGTCTGAACTTCGCCTCATGTCCAAGGATCACATCGCGCGTCAGCTTCTGCGGGCAAGCCGCGACGATATCAACGCGATAGGACTGCCCCATTTTTTCGGCGGCACGGTATGACACCACCGAAATATCGCTGATCCTTTCCGCCCCGAACACCTCGATGAAATATTTCGCCTGGTCACTAGCCCCTGCGAGCTTCTTTGCATCCCGTTTAAGCTCGTCCCTATACTCAACTGTCGAACTCACAAAATACTCCGCTGTTACTGACCTGATCGCCGAAGCAGTAAACTAAACGTTTGAATCTGATCAGGTCAACCAAATATTTTTTGAGATAAAGTCGATGTCAATCTGAAGAGTGGAAAGCATGCTCGGCGATCGCACCAAGGGATGCACGGTCGATCGGAGTATTGAGCAATGAATCCGCTGTGCGCGAGCTGTTCGAACAACTCGGACATTTCGATCATCTGATCTATAGCGCGGGAGACGCGTTGCTTGCGAAGTATTTGACGCCGATGACGGAGGAAGGCACGAACGCCCTCCTCCTCGCCCCAGTCCGCCTTATCCTTTCGGCCAAATCAAACATTTTGCCTATAAGGTTAAAGTCAACCGCGGTGACCTCCCTTATAATTACCAAGCCGTCGGGAAACACCCAACGGCCGGGTTTGACAGCCCGTGGCAATAACCGCACACCCGCTCACGCGGGTCGTGCGTCTACCCCTGCACGTCTATATTTCAATGGGCGGGCCGTGGTGGGGGAGCCGCAAGGCTCGCCGGTTTGTTATTGCCCCGGTCTGTCAACCCTATTACGTGCCCGCTCACCCCTTCCCAAGCGAGTGTCGGGCGATCCGAGAAGTAACAGGGAGATCGCATCATGAGAAAGTCCACAAAAAATCAACCCGCTTCACGTCCGCCTGTCGACGCACTCCAGTACGAAAAGCTTGCCCTGTCGGCATTCGATTTATGCGACCGGCACCTGGTTCAACTGGATACATTGATCACACTTTCGTCTTCGATATGTAGGAATCCTTCCGTCACGCTTGAGGAAAGAAGACGTCGTCAGACACTCCTCGAATTGCTGGTAGACACGGCTGAGCAATATCAGCAGGAACTCGAATGCGACCGCGAGTTGTACAAGGTAATTGCGCTCGACGCCAAGGGCGTTCCGCAAAGCCGCATCACGGCACGCCATGCAGCGAGCCTGCTTGCAGAGGAGGTAGCACAACGAGCAGGAGCAGCCATAGTTACCGCAGACGCGCGGCAGCGCAAAAGCCCGTCATCGGAAAACGCCGCGGCTTTAAGAGCCGACGCTGCACAGCAACCGGTTGTCGCACCAAACTAGGCGATCGAAAAAACCACTGAGCGGTAAGGCGGCGCGTCCCAGTCCTTCAGCGATTCGTGCACTGAGACGGTTTTCGTCCAGACATCTACGACGACTTGGCGCGCGCCCGCCGCGCAGATACAACCGGCTTTGACCTGGCGCGAAAGTTCTGCTGCTCCTCGCCCTGCCCCAACGTCTCCTGGAGAAACGCGATGAAACTTTCCAGCTTCGGTGGCATGTGCGCGTCGGGCAGATGCACCACATGGATGGGCCAGGTCGGCGCCGGCCAGTCGGGAAAGAGACGAACGAGCCGACCCGCATCCAGATCTTCCTGCAGCATCATCTGAGGTTGGAGAATGATCCCCAGTCCCGCGAGCGCGGCCTCACGAAGCGCGAGACCACCATTGACATCAAGACGACCACGCACGGCGATGCGCTCCACGCCGTTACCGTCAGGTCGTGGAAAACGCCATTCACGTTCGGGACCAGTCGCTGTAGTAAAAGCCAGGCAGTTGTGCTGCGCCAGATCGGCGGGCACCTGCGGATGCCGGTGGCGAGCCAGATAGTCCGGCGACGCGCAGGCGATACGCGGTGAATGGGTTAACGGCCGCGCAATCAAGCCCGAATCCGGCAGCACGCCGGCGCGGATCGCGGCATCGAAACCTTCCTCCGCCAGATCGGCGAAGCGGTCGTTGAGGGACAGTTCAACCTGGACCTCGGGATAGCGGTCGAGATACGCAGCAAGCGCCGGCACGAGCACACGTGTTCCATAGATAACCGGGCAACTCACCCGCAATCGGCCACGCGGACTGCTCTGCATTTCCCGCGCGTCGAGCTCGGCGGAGTCCACCAGCGCCAGAATTTCGACGCATCGTGCGTGATAGCGCTTGCCGAGTTCGGTCAGGCTCTGGCGCCGCGTGGTGCGATTCAGCAGCCGGCCTTTGAGGCGTCGCTCCAACTCACGGATATGGTTGCCGACCATCGTGGGCGTCATCCCGCTGCCTTCGGCCGCCGCAGTGAAGCTGCCGCGTTCGACCACCCTCGCAAATATCGCCATGCTGCTGAATCGGTCCATTCGCAAGTCCTATTAAGGAGTGTTCGAAGAGATAGTAGGTTTATCAAGTTGAATTTAAGAATAATACTCGGGTCCTGGCTTCACGCCCAACCCACAGCGAGGACTCGCCATGACTATTGCAAGCACGAACCTTCAGCATCAACATATCGTCCTGCTGGGCGGCACGTCGGGAATCGGCCTTGCCACGGCCCATGCCGCGCTCGCAGCCGGCGCCTCAGTGACGGTGGTTTCATCGCGCAGTCAGCGTGTCGCCGAGGCCGTCGCCGGGCTCGGCGATCGGGCCAAGGGATACACGGTCGATCTGAGTAATGAATCCGCTGTGCGCGAACTGTTCCAACAACTCGGACCTTTCGACCATCTGGTGTACAGCGCGGGAGATTCGTTGCAAATCGGCGCGCTCGCCGACATGGACCTCGAGACGGTCCGTCAGATTTTCGATGTGCGAGTCTTCGGCGCCATTGCCGCCGTCAAACATGCGGCGCCGTATCTCCGTCCCGGCGGCTCCGTGGTGTTGACCAGCGGTATCGCCAGCTTGCGACCACAAAAGGGTTGGGTGGCGCTTGCCGGTGTCTGCAGCGCGATGGAAGGCTTGACTCGGGCACTCGCCGTGGAGTTGGCGCCCATTCGCGTCAACCTGGTGAGTCCCGGTTTAGTACGCACGCCGCTGTGGGCCAATCTGTCCGAATCAGAGCGCGAGGCACTCTACGCGGCAAGTGACGCGGCTCTGCCTGTGGGGTATGTCGGCGAGGCAGAGGACCTCGCGCAAACCTACCTCTATTTGATGACCAACCGCTACTCCACGGGACAAACCGTCGTCGTGGACGGCGGTGGCGTGCTGGTCTAAGAGACCGGATAGCCTGGTGCGGACCGTCCGACCAGGTCTATCAGCGATACAAGTACTTAGTTGAATTGATGCCGGGCTGGCAATCGTTACCTCATTCCCCCGGCACCCTCACCCATCCCTCCATCAGCACCCGTGCACTCCGGCTCATGATTGCTTTGGTGACCGCCCACTCCCCGCCTTCTTCTCTAGCCTCGGCGCCCACTCGCAGCGTCCCCGACGGATGGCCGAATCGCACCGCCTCGCGCGCCCCACCACCAGCGGCGAGATTCACCAGCGTCCCTGAAATCGCTGCAGCCGTACCAATCGCAACAGCAGCGGTCCCCATCATCGCGTGATGCAGCTTGCCCATCGACATCGCGCGCACCAGCAGATCGACATCGCTCGCAGCAACACGCTTGCCGCTGGAAGCCACGTAGTCCGCAGGCTTGGCGACAAACGCAACCTTCGGCGTATGCTGCCGCGTCGCGATCTCATCGATGTTCTTGATCAGACCCATGCGCACAGCACCATGCGCGCGAATGGTTTCGAACATCGCGAGCGCCTTCTCGTCGCTATTGATCGCGTCCTGTAGTTCGGTGCCCTTATAACCGATCGCTTCCGCGTCCACGAAAATGGTCGGGATACCGGCGTTAATCATCGTCGCCTTCAGCGTGCCGACACCCGGCACCTCGAGGTCATCGACCAGATTCCCCGTCGGGAACATCGCGCCGCCGGCGCCGTCTTCTTCAGCAGCCGGGTCCATGAATTCGAGCTGAACTTCGGCAGCCGGAAACGTCACGCCATCGAGTTCAAAGTCGCCAGTTTCCTGCACAGCGCCATCGGTAATAGGCACATGGCCGATGATCGTCTTGCCGATATTCGCCTGCCAGATACGCACAACAGCCACGCCGTTCTGCGGAATCCGGCTCGCATCGACGAGACCCGCGCTAATCGCAAACGGCCCCACCGCGGCAGAAAGATTCCCGCAATTGCCGCTCCAATCGACAAATGCCTTATCGATAGAAACCTGCCCGAACAGATAGTCCACATCATGATCCGGCTTGCTGCTCTTCGCGATGATGACCGTCTTGCTCGTGCTGGAAGTCGCGCCGCCCATCCCGTCGATCTGCTTGCCATACGGGTCCGGACTGCCGATCACACGCATCAGCAGCGCATCGCGCGCGGCGCCTGGCACCTGGGCCGCCTCCGGCAAATCCTGCAGCCGAAAGAACACGCCTTTGCTGGTGCCGCCGCGCATGTACGTCGCCGGAATCTTGATCTGAGGTTTGTGAGCCATGAAAGTAGTGTCCTGATGAGAGAAGCTCAAAAGCCTTAAGCCGCAGCCTTCGTCGATTCAAGAAAGTCCTGTGCGAAGCGTTGCAACACGCCGCCGGCTTCATAGATCGACACCTCTTCCGCCGTATCCAGGCGGCACGTCACCGGTACCTCGACGCGCTCACCGTTCTTACGATTGATAACGAGCGTGAGATCCGCACGCGGTTTGCGTTCGCCGATCACGTCGAAGGTTTCAGTACCGTCGATAGCGAGCGTGAGGCGATTAACACCAGGCTTGAATTCCAGCGGCAACACACCCATGCCCACCAGATTCGTGCGGTGAATCCGCTCGAACCCTTCCGCAACAATCGCTTCCGCGCCGGCAAGACGCACGCCCTTCGCCGCCCAGTCACGCGACGAACCCTGACCGTAGTCAGCACCGGCAATCACGATCAGCGGCTGCTTGCGTTCCATGTAGGTTTCGATCGCCTCCCACATGCGAGTCACCTTGCCCTCCGGCTCGATGCGCGCCAACGACCCGGCCTTCACCTTGCCGTCTTCCAGCACCATCTCGTTCTTCAGCGTCGGATTCGCGAAGGTGGCACGCTGTGCGGTCAGGTGATCGCCACGGTGCGTTGCGTACGAATTGAAGTCCTCTTCCGGCAAGCCCATCTTGGCGAGGTACTCACCCGACGCGCTGTCCGCCAGAATCGCATTCGACGGCGACAGGTGGTCAGTCGTGATGTTGTCGCCCAGCACAGCCAGCGGACGCATGCCCGCAAGCGTCCGCTCACCAGCAAGCGCGCCCTCCCAATACGGCGGACGGCGGATATACGTGCTCATCGGACGCCAGTCGTACAACGGATCAGCCTTCTCACCGGTATCGACAGAGACCGCGAACATCGGCTCATACACCTTGCGGAACTGCTCCGGCTTCACGCTCGAAGCGACGATCGCGTCGATCTCTTCATCTGACGGCCAGATGTCTTTCAGCTTGATCTCGTTGCCGGCAGCGTCGACGCCCAGCACATCCTTCTCAATGTCGAAGCGGATCGTGCCGGCAATCGCATAGGCCACCACGAGAGGCGGCGAAGCGAGGAAAGCCTGCTTCGCGTACGGATGGATACGGCCGTCGAAGTTACGGTTACCGGACAGCACCGCCGTCGCATACAGATCACGATCGACGATTTCCTTCTGGATCACCGGATCCAACGCACCCGACATGCCGTTGCACGACGTGCATGCATACGCGACCACGCCGAAGCCCAGTTGCTCCAGTTCCGGCAGCAGGCCGGCTTCTTCCAGATACAACGTGACCGCCTTCGACCCTGGCGCGAGCGAAGTCTTCGCCCACGGCTTGCGGGTGAGTCCACGTTGATTGGCGTTACGCGCCAGCAAGCCGGCGGCGATCATGTTGCGCGGATTGTTGGTGTTCGTGCAGCTCGTGATCGCAGCGATGATCACCGCGCCGTCCGGCATCAGACCCAGCTCGTTCTCCACCTTGCCGCTGATGCCGCGCGCAGCCAGTTCGGAAACCGGCAAACGACGATGCGGATTCGACGGCCCCGCCAGCGTGCGCACCACGGTAGACAGATCGAACTTCAGCACGCGCTCATATTCGGCGTGCTTCAACGTATCGCCCCACAGGCCGGTTTCCTTTGCGTAGGTCTCGACCAGCTTGACGAGTTCGTCGTCGCGGCCGGTGAGCTTGAGGTACTTGATGGTCTGCTCATCGATGTAGAACATCGCCGCCGTCGCGCCGAATTCGGGCGCCATGTTGGCGATGGTCGCGCGATCGCCGAGCGTCAGGTTGGCCGTGCCTGCGCCGTAGAACTCGAGGTAGGCGCCTACCACTTTTTCTTTACGCAGGAATTCGGTCAGCGAGAGCACAACGTCGGTCGCCGTGATGCCCTCAGCCGGCTTGCCCGTGAGCTCCACACCGACGATATCCGGCAGCCGCATATAAGACGCGCGGCCCAGCATTACGCTTTCCGCTTCAAGACCACCCACGCCGATTGCGATCACACCGAGCGCATCCACCATCGGCGTATGCGAGTCGGTGCCGACCAGCGTATCGGGGAAAGCCACACCGTCTTTCACCTGCACCACCGGGCTCATGCGCTCGAGGTTTATCTGATGCAGGATGCCGTTGCCCGGCGGAATCACGTCGACGTTCTTGAACGCGCGCTTGGTCCAGTTGATAAAGTCGAAGCGGTCTTCATTGCGGCGATCTTCAATGGCGCGGTTCTTCGCGAACGCATCCGGATCGAAACCGCCGCACTCGACGGCAAGCGAGTGATCCACTACGAGCTGCGTCGGCACAACCGGGTTGACCATCGCAGGATCGCCGCCTTGTAACGCGATCGCATCGCGCAGACCGGCGAGGTCGACCAACGCGGTCTGGCCGAGAATGTCGTGACACACCACGCGCGCCGGGAACCACGGAAAATCCAGCTCGCGCTTGCGTTCGATAATCTGCTTGAGCGACGCCGTCAACGTCACCGGATCGCAGCGGCGCACGAGGTTTTCGGCCAGCACGCGCGAGGTGTACGGCAGCTTGTCATAGGCGCCGGGTTGAATTGCATCGACGGCGGCACGCGTGTCGAAGAAATCCAGTTGGGTGCCGGGAAGGCGTTTGCGGTTGGCAGTATTCATGGCTTAGGGGACAAAACAAAAATGATCCGGGGACGATGGCGGCAGCCGTGCTTCACAATCCGCTGCCCCTCTTTCAGTCGGCGCTTCGCTGGCGCATCAATCGGACAGTCTGTGTAGTTTATAGCTTGCGGCGGTGCGCCGGCTTGCCGTGTGTTTTGTTGATGCGCCGGACAACGTGTCGCACCAGGCACTGCAATAAGCTCCGCAAAAAAACAGCCTTGGCTCGGGGGTTCCAGCGAGCCAAGGCCCAAACTTCATTACGCCGCGCTCACGAGACGCAATGGAGGAGAAACGCTTGCGGCTTTGCGCTTACTCGCTTAGACGCGTTTGGCCAGCGGCACGAACGGCAGATCGTCGGGACCGGTGTAATTCGCACTCGGACGAATGATCTTGTTGTCGATCCGCTGCTCGATAATGTGCGCGCTCCAGCCTGCCGTACGGGCGATCACGAACAGCGGCGTGAACATCGCCGTGGGCACACCCATCATGTGATACGAAACCGCGCTGAACCAGTCGAGATTCGGGAACATCTTCTTCGCTTCCCACATCACCGACTCCAGGCGCTCGGCGATGTTGAAGAGCTTGTTGTTGCCCGCTTCCTTCGACAGCTTCTTCGCGATTTCCTTGATGACCTTGTTGCGCGGGTCGGAAATCGTGTACACCGGGTGACCGAAACCGATCACCACTTCCTTGTTCTCGACGCGCTTGCGGATATCGGCCTCGGCCTCATCCGGCGTTTGATAGCGCGATTGGATTTCAAATGCGACTTCGTTAGCGCCACCGTGCTTCGGGCCGCGCAGCGCACCGATTGCACCGGTAATCGCCGAGTAAATATCCGAACCAGTACCGGCGATCACCCGGCCCGTGAACGTCGACGCGTTGAATTCATGCTCGGCATACAGGTTCAGCGACACATGCATCGCGTCGACCCATGCCTCCGACGGTTCCACACCGTGCAGCAGATGCAGGAAGTGGCCGCCGATCGAATCGTCATCGGTTTCGACTTCGATGCGCTTGCCGTTGTGCGAGTAGTGGTACCAGTACAGCAGCATCGAACCGAGCGAGGCCATCAGCTTGTCGGCGATGTCGCGTGCGCCCGGCAGGTTGTGGTCGTCTTTCTCGGGCAGCACGGTGCCGAGCACCGACACGCCGGTGCGCATCACATCCATCGGGTGCGCGGCAGCCGGAATCCATTCCAGCGCGGCTTTGACGTTAGCGGGCAGACCGCGCAGCGCCTTGAGTTTGGTCTTGTAGGCGGTCAGTTCGGCCTGCGTCGGCAGCTTTTCGTGGACCAGCAGATACGCGATCTCTTCGAATTCGCATGCACCGGCGATGTCGAGAATGTCGTAGCCGCGGTAGTGCAGGTCGTTGCCGGTCTTGCCGACCGTGCAAAGGGCAGTGTTGCCAGCCGTCACGCCAGACAGGGCGACGGATTTCTTCGGTTTGAAGGCGCCTGCGTTCGGCGTGCTGTTATCGGCTTCACTCATAATTTCGTCTCCAACTGCGGGGTTGCGTTCGTGCGGCAATCAGCGCGCCGAGCTTGTCTTGCGGGGTTTCGATGCGGTAACCGGTGAAAACGGTGGCTATAACGCAAAGAATGGGCCATGCGGACCGCACGCCGCTAAGTGCCTGATTTAACAAAAAATCCTGTCCTGGGTACATCGCCACCTGATTTCACAAGTGAAATCGAAGATTTCAAATTCGAAAACGACAGGTGCATAATAGGCGGACTTCTCGCCCTTCCCGCCTCTCTCCAGACAACGAGCCCCGCCGTGAGCACGCCCCCCTTCGACCCCGCGCAGCGCCCTCGTATCTGGGCCGTCAGCATCAGCCGTCTGCGTGATCTGTTTTTCGACATTGCCGGCGAGTACGTCGAACGCGCCGATCTGCGCATCGTCGCGCATGGCTTCGAAGACGCCGTGCATGAGATCGACGCGGTCGGCGCCGGGCGTCCGGATGTCGTGATTGCCGGCGGCTCCAACGGCGCGTATCTGAAAACGCGCGTCAGCGTACCGGTCGTGCTGATCGGCCCAACCGGCTTCGACGTGATGCACGCGCTAGCGCGAGCACGGCGCGACGGCGCCAAAGTCGCACTCGTCACGCACGGCAACACGCCAGACGAAGTGCGGCGCTTCATCGCCGCGTACGGCATCGACGTGACATTTGCGTCGTATCAATCGGCGCAGGATGCGGAGAGTGTCGTTCTCGATCTGCGCGATCGCGGCATCCAGGCCGTGGTCGGCCCTGGGCTCATCGCTGATCTCGCGGCGAACGCCGGCATGGGCGCGGTGTTTCTGTATTCACGCGCATCGGTACGCGCCGCGTTCGATACCGCACTCGAAGTCGCACAGGCCACCCGCCGCGAAACAGTTCGGCGTCAACGGCTCGACAATCTGCTGCAGCATCTGCGCGACGGCGTCGTCGCGCTCGATGCGCAAGGGCGCGTCGAAGCGATGAACCAGCGGCTTGCCAGCGTGCTCGGCATCGATGCAGCACAGGCAGTGGGCCGAGCGCTGCTCGATCTCGCGCCGGATCTCGCCGGCAGCTTGCCGGACGCGGACGGCGACACGTTCTGCACGGTGCGTGGCGCGAGCTACGTCGTGCATCGCGGGCCGCTCGCGAGCAGCAGCTCGGCGGCAGGCACCGTGCTGACGTTTCAGGAATCGCGCGCGGTCGAACGGCTCGACCGCACGTTGCGCTCGCGGCAGCGCGTTCAACAGTTCAGCGCGCGTTATCAGCTTGGCGATATCGTCGGTGTATCCGATTCGATCGAACGGGTCCGTACGCTCGTGCAGCGCTACGCCAAATCGGACGCCACCGTGCTGATTCTTGGCGAAAGCGGCACAGGCAAGGAGATGGTCGCGCAGAGCATGCATCAGCTGAGCGCGAGGCGCGACTTCGCCTTCGTCGCTATCAATTGCGGCGCGTTTCCTGAGGCGTTGCTCGAGAGTGAGTTGTTCGGTTATGAGGAGGGTGCGTTCACCGGCGCACGCAAAGGCGGCAAGGCGGGGCTGATCGAAGTGGCGCACCGCGGCACGCTGTTTCTCGATGAAATCGCCGAAATGCCGCTGTCGTTGCAAAGCCGGCTGTTGCGCGTGCTGCAGGAACGTGAAGTCGTGCGGCTTGGCTCGACAGAGCCGACGCGAGTGGACATCCGGGTCGTCGCGGCGACGCATCGTGCGTTGACCGAGGGCATCGAGGTCGGCAGTTTTCGTGCCGATCTTTACTACCGGCTCAACATTCTGAGCATCGCACTGCCGCCGCTGCGTGAGCGGCCAAACGATCTGCTGCCGCTCGCGGTCGAACTGTTGCTGCAGGCGGCGTCGCGTGAGCCGAGACTGGCGGCTCGCTTGCCCGATGCGGATGCGGCGAAGCGCGTTCTCGCTAGTCTCAGCGAGCCGTTTAAGCGTTACACGTGGCCGGGAAACGTGCGTGAACTACAGAACGTGATCGAGCGGATTGCGGTTGAACTGGCAGATGCGGATATGGGCACGGGCACGGATTCAAACAGCGCAGCAGAAACCGTCTTCACGCGCGAGGTTCTGCGCACCGTCGCACCTGAAATCTTCGATCAACCCCACACGCGCACGAAGAAAGCAGCGCTAACGTTACGCCAGCGCAGCCGTCACGTGGAAGCAGACGAAATCCGCGCCGCCCTCGCCGCCTGCGACGGCGATCGCGATGCGGTTTGCCAGGCGCTCGGCATCAGCAAGACGACGTTATGGCGGAAGCTGAACGCGGCGCAGTAGCCTGAACCACGCCACCATGCTTCACAGCATTCTTCGCCGCGTTCGCGCCAGCGCGCGCGATGAACATGCTGGGTGTCATTCCACAGCATCGCTTGAAATGCCGGCCAAAGTGGCTTTGATCGAAGAATCCCACTTCCGTCGCGACGACCGATCCCGGCACACCTTCGAGCAACAAAGTCTGCGCCCGCTGAATCCGCAACCCGCACAGATAGCGATATGGCGACGAACCATACTGCTGACGAAACACCGTCGCGAAGCGCGACACGCTGAGCGCGGACAGCGCAGCGAGTTGCGCGAGCGTCACCGGCTCGTCGAAATGGGCTTCGATAAACGCCCGGGCGGCATTGAGGCTGATGGACTGTTTCATGACGTCGCGATAGTCGAGCGGGGCGCGGCTTGCTTCGCGAACCGGGTGACGGAAAACACGTCGAGGGGAATGTCCGTACGACCTGTATCGACGAGTTCGGCCAGCGTCTCGCCAACACCCGGACCGATCTGGAAACCTGAGCCGCAAAAACCGAACGCGTAGTAAAGACCGTCGACCTTGCTGCTCGGCCCGATCACCGGCTCACCGTCCGGCAGATAACTTTCCACGCCGCTCCACACGCGGATCACATGCAGCGGCGCCATCGCCGGCACGAGCCGCCGCAACTGCGCGACTTGCCGCACGGTATTGCGCGGCAGCACCGATGCGCGGCACGTCACGGCATCCGCCGGCCCAGCGGGACCGCCACCGAGAATGATATTGCCGCGCGGAATCTGGCGAAAATAGATGCTCTCTTCCTTGATCGATGTGAACACCCCCATCGACGACTTGAACACATACGGCACCGGCTCGGTCACGGCCATCTGCGGTCCGCTCGCGACAAGCGGAACGGGTTCGCCGAACTGTTCGGTGAGACGGCTCGCCCAGGCGCCCGCGCAGATCACGAGTTGCGCGGCCCAATACACCTCGCCGCCCGCGCTCTCCACGCGAAACCGGTCGCCGCCTTTTTCGACGCGCACGATCTCGGTGTTCTCGATCACCTGGGCGCCGAGCCGCGCGGCTGCACGACCAAACGCAGGTGCAGCGAGACGCGGATTGGCGTGGCCATCGAGTGGCGAAATCGATGCCGCCAACACCTCGCGTCCGAGAAACGGAAAGCGCTGAAACATGGCGTCGCCGTGCAGCACCTTGAGGTCGAGACCATACGCGCGGGCGTCGATCGCATATTGATCGAAATTCTCCACGTCCTTCTGGTGGTAGCACACGCGTGTGTGGCCCGACGCCAGAAACTCGATGTCTTCACCGAGCAGTTCCGTGGAGCGTTGCCATGTGCGCAGTGCGCGATTCGCCATTGCCAGTTGCGGCAGCGCGCGACCTTGCCGGCGAATGCCGCCGAAGTTCACGCCACTCGCCTGTTGTCCCGTGAGCCCACGTTCGAGCAGGATTACCGAACGCCTACGCTGACGCAGGAAGAAGGCGGTCGTCGTCCCCATGATGCCGCCACCGATCACGATCACGTCGGCTTCGTTTGTAGTCGTCGTACTCATTCGCTCACCTCTTCGGTAAGCGCCACAGGTAGCGGTTTAACGGGCGCCTGGCCGCGCAGCCGTCCCACTGAGGACAACGGCACACAAGCCGCCGCCGCAATGATCTCAGCGCCTGCGTGACCGCAATAACGCCCCTGGCAGCGGCCCATGCCGACGCGCGAAAACGCCTTGGCGCGATTGGTTTCCTGCGCGCCGGTCGCGTGCACCACACGACGCAGTTCGCCCGCTGTAATCGCTTCACAACGGCAGACGATCGTTTCATCCGGCAAGGACGCGGCGAATTTCGCCGGCCACGGAAAGGCTTCGCGTAAGCCCGCGGCAAAGCGTGTGAAACGTGCGAGTTCGGCGCGCAACTGCTCGACGCCTCCAACATGCATGCCGTGATCGCGCAACGCCGCCAAGGCCGCGAGACGGCCCGAACGTTCGGCTGCGTCCGCACCGCGCACTCTTGCGCCGTCTCCCGCGAGGTAGACGCCCTTGATGCTGCTACGGCCGTCGTCGTCGATTTGCGGAAGCCATTGCTGCGTGTTGTCGTCAAACAGGAAGCGGCACCCCGCGAGATCCGCAAGCTGCGTCTCGGGACGCAGGTGATAACCGAGCGCAACGGCATCGCACGCCAGCGCCAGGCGTTCGCCGCCGGGCAACGCAACCACGACGCCGCTCACGCCCTCTTGCGGCGAACCTTGAATCTCCAAAGGCTGCACGCCGCGATATACCAGCACGCGAGCCTTTGCGAGCACACGCGTCAACGCAATACCCTTTTTGAGCGCAGCAGGAATCGCCAGCAAACGCGGCAGCGCAGCCACACGCTGCATGAACGTCGACGTATCGAGCACGGCGGCCACCTGTGCGCCCGCCTTCACATATTGCGCAGCAACGAGATACAGCAGCGGGCCGCTGCCCATCATCACGATACGCGAGCCGATCGCACAGCCCTGCGATTTCAGCGCGACCTGCGCGCCGCCGAGGCTATACGTGCCGGCCTGGTGCCAGCCCTTGACCGGCATCAGCCGGTCCGTCGCCCCGCTGCAAACGATCAGGGAATCGAACCTTAGCGTCTGGTAGCGCGTGCCGCTTGCCAGATGCACGGTGTTCGGCGAAATATTCCAGACCAGCGTTTCCGGCAGATAATCGATCTTGCCCTTCAGCGCATCGAAGCTTTCGTGCAGCGAAGCGGCGCGTTCAGCTTCGGTGCCGTACAAGGTCTCGTAGCTACGCGAAAACCCTTCCGGTTGCCGCCGATAGATCTGGCCACCGTCACGCCGCCCTTCATCGATAACCGTCGGCCGCAGCCCCGCTTCAACCAGCGCCTCTGCGGCGCGCACGCCCGCCGGCCCGGTGCCGATGATCACTACACGCGGGGCCATACACCCTCCGCGGCTTCGGCCAGCTTCGTCACGATCGACATGCCCGGCGCCGCAGGCGTGCTGCACGCCCGCATGCGTTCGCCTTGTGCGGTCCAGACCCAACAATCCTGGCACGCGCCCATCAAACAGAAACCGGCGCGGCGGCCATCGCCGAATTCGGAATCGCGCAACGTGCTCACGCCGGTCAGCAAGGCAACCATCAAGGTGTCACCCTCGGCGGCTTCGCGCACGACACCGTCCACGGTAATCGGAAACGTCTTGCGCCCCGTCTCCGCGAGTCGCACAAATCGTCCGTTCATACCGGGGCCGCCTCTTCGGTCTGCAAGCGATTCAACTCGGCGGCCGGATGATGGCAAAGAATCTCCGCGCCCGAAGGCAATTTCTTAAGGGACGGCGGCGTCATATTGCACATTCCGTCGATACGCACTGGGCAGCGCGCGCGAAACGCGCACAACTCGGGAATATCCGCGCTCTCACCCATCGCCGGCAGCGTGGCACAACCGATCTCGCGGCGCGCATCGAGCCAGCCCGGTTTCAAAGCGGGCACCGAATCCACCAGCAATTCCGTGTACGGGTGATACGGCGGCGCCGCGAGCACGTCACGCTGCCCGGCTTCCACGCGATGCCCCGCGTACAACACGATCACTTCGTCGCAGATCGCCCGCACGGTCGAGATATCGTGGCTGATGAACATGTACGACACGCCGAGTTCGCGGCGCAATTCGGCCAGCAGGTCGAGAATCGCTGCGCCGACCACCGTATCGAGCGCGGAGGTCACTTCATCGCAGAGGATCAACGCGGGGTCGGCCGCAAGCGCGCGCGCCAGATTCACGCGCTGCTTCTGACCGCCGGACAGTCCGGCAGGCGTGCGCGTGGCAATCGAAGCCGGCAGCTTCACCAGATCGAGCAACTCCAGCATGCGTTTCTTCGCAGCCGAGCCACTCAGATGGTGATAGAACGCGAGCGGACGGCCCAGGATATCGGCGATCGAATGGCTCGGGTTCAGCGCCGTATCGGCGTTCTGAAACACGATCTGGATCTGACGATACTGCTCCGGTGTGCGACGCGACAGTTGTGCGGGCAATGGCTTGCCGTCGAACAACACTTCGCCGCCCGCGCGATCGACAAGACCGGCCACCACGCGCGCGAGCGTCGTCTTGCCGGAGCCGGATTCACCGATCACGCCGAGCGTGCTGCCGCGCGGGATCGACAAACTGACGTCGTCGAGCACGCGCACGGCGGGATTGCCGAAGCGATCGATACGTCCATAACCCGCCGAGAGTCCGCGAATTTCGAGCAGCGGCGGGATGTGTTTGCCGAGATTCTTCGGAGTCTCCAGCTCCGCTTCCGGACGGCGCGTAGCGGCAAGCAGTTGACGCGTATAAGTATCCACCGGCGCATCGAGCACTTGCGCGACCACGCCGTTCTCTTTCACCGCGCCGCCATTCAGCACGACGATGCGGTCCGCCATCTGCGCGACCACAGCCAGATCGTGCGACACGTACACGGCGGTCGTGCCGAGTTCGCGGATCACTTTCTTGAAGGCCGCGAGCACTTCGATCTGCGTGGTGACATCGAGCGCGGTGGTCGGCTCGTCGAACACGACAACAGCCGGATCGGTGATCAACGCCATCGCGGCCATCAAACGCTGCAACTGGCCGCCGGACACCTGATGCGGATAACGCTCGCCGATCGTCTCCGGCGCGGGCAGCGCCAACGCGCGAAACAGGTCGATCGCTTTCGCGCGCGCCGCGTCTTTCGTCATCAAGTGATGCAGCAATGCCGGCTCGGTCACCTGATCCATGATCGTGCGCGCCGGATTGAAGCCTGCCGACGCACTCTGCGCGACATACGCCACAGTCCGTGCCCGCAATGCGCGACGGCCCTTCGCATCGAGCGACAGGACATCCACCTCGCCGACGCGCACCGAGCCGCTGCTGATCGAACATCCTGCCCGCGCATAGCCGAGCAAGGACAACGCGATGGTCGTCTTGCCCGAGCCGGACTCGCCGATCAGCGCCAGCACCTCGCCCTTCTTCACCGAGAAATCGACTCCCTTGACGATCTCCGTCACCGGCCCCGGCGCGGCACCCGCGACAACCCGCAGGCCCTTCACTTCAATCATGTCCCGATCCGCCATCATGCACCTCCATGGCTACGGCCACGACGCCGCAAGTTGTCGATCAGCAGATTCATGCCGATGGTCAGCGTCGCAATCGCAACGGCCGGCATCAGAACGGCAGGCGCGCCCTCGGACAGACCGCCGATGTTCTCGCGCACGAGCGACCCCCAATCGGCATTCGGCGGCTGCACGCCAAGACCGAGGAAACTCAGCCCGCTCAGCAGCAGCACGATGAACACGAAGCGCAAACCGAAATCGGCAAGCATCGGATGAATCATGTTCGGCAGCACTTCGACGCGTGCGATATAGAAGATGCCTTCGCCGCGCGCTCTCGCCACCTGCACGTACTCCAGCCCCATCAGGTTCACCGCGAGCGAGCGCGAAATACGAAATGCGCCGGGGATATAGGCCAAAGCGGCAACCGTCGTCAACATCGGGATCGACGAACCGAACGCCGCAATCACCACGAGCGCGAGCACCTTGCTCGGAATCGAAATCAGCGCGTCGAACAGACGGCTCAGGATTTCATCGACCCAGCGCCCGGACACCGCGGCGAGCAGACCGAAGAACGTGCCGATCAAACTGGCGAGCACGGCAGCGGCCAGCGCGAGGCCCATCGTATAACGCGCGCCGTAGAGAATCCGGCTCAACATATCGCGGCCGAGATAGTCGGTGCCGAGCGGATACGCCGCGCTATAGCGGCCAAAAATCTCCGTCGACGTCAGCGTTCCGCCTTTATACGGTGCAACCAGCGGCCCAATGAACGCGACGATCAGCCAGAAAGTCACCAGCACGAGACCGATCAGGCCGAGCACGGAGAAGCGGTGCACCAGCCGTTTCAACACGCCCTGCTTCAGCGCGGCCGTTTCGACGACCGGCGTCTCGATGACGGGTTCATCGACGCCCAGGTCGTACAGCTCGGTGGTGGCATGGGGAACATGAGGAACGTGGGGATTGGTAGGTTGGCTCATCATCGACGCAGCCTCGGATTGGATACGATTTGACACAGGTCGGCGATCAACACCAACGCGAGATACGCTGCGCAGAACACCATCACGCAGCCCTGCACGAGCGGCATGTCACGGTTGGTGACGGCGTCCACCATCAGGCTCGCGAGGCCGGGATAGTTGAAGATCGATTCCACGATCACCACGCCGCCGAACAGATACGACAGGCTCAACGCCACCGCATTGGCAATCGGGCCGATGGTGTTGGGCAACACATGCCGCAGCACCACACGGGCGGGCGACGCGCCCTTCAACACCGCCATTTCCACATACGACGAATTGAGCTGATCGAGCACCGCGGCTCGCGTCATGCGCGCCATTTGCGCGACGATCACGCAGCACAGCGTCATCACAGGCATCGCGTAGATGCGCAGCAGCGCACCGAACGAATGGACCTCCGAGAGATACGACAGCGCCGGCAGCCAGCGCAGCTTGACGGCGAAGATCAGCACGGCGATGGTGGCGATCAGAAATTCCGGCACGGCCACTGTCGAGAGCGTAAGCACGTTGAGCGTGCGATCGAGCAGCGAACCACGGAACATCGCTGACGAAATTCCAATCAGCAAGGCCACAGGCACCGAGACCAGCGCCGTCAGCCCAGCCAGCACTAGCGAATTCGGCAGGCGCGTGGCGATCAGCTCGCTCACGGGCAGATTATTCGACAGCGAGGTGCCGAAGTTGCCGCTGACAATATGAAAAAGCCACTCGAAGTAGCGTTGCAGCGCCGGCTGGTCGAGCCCGAACTGATGCCGCAATGCCGCGACAGCTTCCGGTGTTGCCGCCTGGCCGAGCGCCTGTTGAGCGGCATCGCCGGGAAGCAGCCCGGTGATGGCGAACACGACCGCGGAGACCAGCAGTAGCGTAAGCAGCGCGAGGCCAAGGCGCGCGGCGATGAGTCGTTGCGCATGTGCTTTCATCGAAAGTCGGCTCCAAGGGTAAAGCCGCACGCCGCAAACAGGCGGCGTGCGTATTGCCGGGTTCGACTTCCCAGTTCGTCAGACTGGAAACCCTTTGTTACTGCTCGTCAGACACGAACGACTCAGGCATCCAGCCAGACGTTTTCCGCAAACATGAAGCCCATCAGGCCAGCCAGCGGAATCGAGCCGAGGCCCTTGAGTTTCGTCGTGTAGGCATCGAGCGAACTCTGGAACAGCGGAATACCGACGCCGCCGTTTTCATGCACCAGCACCTGCATGTCGCCGTAAATCTTCTTGCGCTTCGCATCGTCCGGTTCGCCGCGTGCAGCAAGCAGCATCTGGTCGAACTTCGGGCTCTTCCAGTTCGCTTCGTTCCACGGTGCGTCCGACTTGAAGAACTGGGTGAAGATCACGTCGGCGCTCGGACGCGCGTTGACGTTGCCGAAACCCAGCGGATGCTTCATCCAGTGGTTCGACCAGTAACCATCGGACGGCACGCGCGACACCTGCAGATTCAGACCGGCTTGCGGCGCGACCTGCTGCAGGAACATCGCCATTTCAACCGAGCCCTCTGCTGCCGGCGAAGCAAAAATCTGGATCGGCGCGCTGCCGACCTTCGCCTTCTGGAAATGGAACTTCGCCTTGTCCGGATCGAAGGTACGCTGCGGCAAGCCGGCCAGGTAGTACTTGTTGGTCGGATCGATAGGCTGGTCGTTGCCGATCGCGCCGTACCCCTGGAAGATCGCGCGGCGCATCTGCTCGCGGTCCTGCAGGTACATCATGCCTCGCCGAAAATCGTCGTTGCCGGTAATGCCGCCTTCGTCGCGAACCACCAGGTCGGTGTACAGACCCGTCTTCGTCTCCAGCACGGAGAAGCCGCCGGCACCCTTGATCTGCGTGGTCGAACGCGGGCTCACCGCGTTGATCAGTTGCACGTCGCCCGAGAGCAGCGCGTTCACACGCGCCGACTCGTCGCCAATGCCGATCAGTTCGACTTCGTCCAGATGCGGCAGGCCCGGCTTCCAGTACTTCTCGTTCTTCACGCCGACCGTACGCACGCCCGGCGAGAATTCCTTGACCTTGAACGGGCCCGTGCCGACCGCCGTTTTGAAATCCTTGGTGCCGTCCTTGATGATCTGGAAATGCGAGGTGGCGAGAATCACCGGCAGATCGGCGTTCGGACCTTCGAGCGTGATCGTCACTTCGTTCGGACCCGTCGCCTTCACTTCCTTGATCTGATCGGCGAGCGTCTTCGCTTTCGACGCCGTCGCCGGATCCTTATGACGCATGATCGAATACACCACGTCTGCCGGCGCGAGCGACTTGCCGTCGTGGAACTGCACGCCGGGGCGCAGCTTGACGACCCACACCGTCGCATCCGTCGTTTCCAGCGCGGTGGCGAGCGCCATCTTCGCGCCGAGATGCGAATCGAGTTCGGTCAGGCAGTTGTAGAACATAAAGCCGCGAACGTAGTCCGTACCGAGCGCGCCCTTTGCCGGATCGAGCGTGTCGGCGGCCGATGCGGACTGCGTCGCCACCCGGATCTTGCCGCCCTGCTTCGGCTTCGCTTGCGCAAAAGCCTCGCCGCTCGCGGTCAGAAGACCCGCGCCCGTCACCGACATCATCCCGGCCGCGGCCATCGCGCGCAGCACGCCGCGCCGCGACGCGCCTTTTGACGTCAAGCGCTCCAACTCGGTACCGAGTTGAAGAGCGTCATATTGTGAGGTTTCCTTATTCATCGAACTTCTCCGCGAGGGTGACAGGGATAGCAGCGTGGTTTTTAATGGCAAATGCAACAGTGAAGAATCAATAGAAAATGTCTTTGATGCGGTAGTACGTCCCCACCAGCGGCAGGAACCAGGGTTTGCCGGTGTGGCCTGGAATCGCCGGCCACTCCGACTCGCGCCACGGATTGCGCTCTTCGTGGCCGTCCATCACGTCGGCCATCACCTGGCCCATGTGCGTCGACATCTGCGTGCCGTGGCCGCTGTAACCCAGCGAGAAGTAAATTCCATCGTGCTGCCCGGCATGCGGCAGGCGGTCCGCGGTCATATCCACGAGGCCGCCCCAGCAATAGTCGATGCGCGCATTGGCCAGCATCGGGAACATCGCCGCGAGACCTTGCTGCAGAATCCTGCCGCTCTTCGCGTCCGATGGCCGCTCGGACGCCGTGAAGCGTGCGCGGCCACCGAACAGCAAACGTGAATCGGGCGTCACGCGAAAGTAGTTATGCATCAACCGCGTGGTGGTATACGCGCGCCGGTTCGGAAACACCTGTGCCAGCAGTTCCGGCGCCAGCGGTTCCGTCACGACGATGAACGAACCCACCGGCGCAAGCCGCCGCCGGTACCAGCCGAACGGACCATGCCGCGACGGGCCGGTGGCGATCAACACCTGCTTTGCGCGCACTTCACCGCGTGCGGTGGTGATCTTGAAGCCGGCGCCGTCCTTCGCGATCGCGGTGACCGCCGCGTTTTCATACAGCTTCGCGCCGCGGCGAACCGCGGCATCGGCGAGCCCGACCGTGAACTTGCCCATATGCATCTGGCCGCCGTGCCGTTGCAGTAACCCGCCGTAAAAACTGTCCGACTGGATCTCGCTGCGAATCCGCTCACGTCCGATTAATTCGATATCCGTATCGACTTCGCGCCGGATCAACTCCGCCGTCTTCTCCAGATGCGCCAGGTGATGCGGTTTCGACGCCAGTTTCAGCTTGCCGGTCGCGCTGTAATTGCAATCGATGTTTTCCTCGCGAATCAGACGCTCGACCGTATCGACCGCATCCGAAAACGCGCGGTAGCAGGCGCTCGCCCGCTCCACACCGAGTTGCGCAACCAGCGCGACGAAGTCCTGCGCGACGCCGGTATTGACCTGCCCGCCGTTGCGCCCGGACGCGCCGCCGCCGATGCGCCCTGCGTCGAGCACCGTCACCGAAGCGCCGCGCTTGCCCAAGGCCTGTGCCGCCGAGAGTCCGGTGAAGCCGCCGCCGATCACAACGACATCGGTTTGGCCTTCGACCGGACCTTCACACGCCGAAACGAGCGGCGGTGCGGTGTCGAGCCAATAGGAATCGAGCTTCATCCGGTCTGTCCTTGAGATGGGCAATGAGCGAGGCGATCAATGTGCAAACGTCGCTTACAGGCCGAGTTCCGCGGCCAGATGCGGAATGTCGTTGACTTCGTAGTACTGGTAGTACGGCGTCGACGGTTCGTGGCCGCGCTTGACGAAAGCCTTGTGCTTGATGCCCAGGTCGTGTGCGGTCATCAGGTCGTAGCGCAGGCTCGACGACACGTGCAGCACGTCTTCCGGATTGCAATTCAGTTGGTCGAACATGTATTCGAAGCCTTGCATGCGTGGCTTGTACGACTGCGCCTGCTCTGCCGTGAAGACGGCGTGGAACGGCGCGCCGAGCTTGTCGACGTTGCTCTGGATCTGGTTGTTCGACGCGTTCGAGAGAATCACCAGCTTGTACTTCTTCGCCAGACGCGAGAGGCCTTCCGGTACGTCCGGATGCGGACCCCAGGTCGGCACCGCCGTGTAGATCTTCTCGGCTTCCACTTCATTGAATTCGACATTCATGCGCTTGCAGGCGCGGCGCAACGCATTGACGACCACGTCGCGATACGGCTTCCATGCACCGAGCACTTCGTCACGACGATAGCCGGAGTAGAACGTAACGAGCTTCTCCAGGTCGTCGCCTTGCAGCACATGGCCGAACATTTCGCGGGTCATGTCGGCCATGCGAAATTTTGTCAGCGTGCCGTAGCAGTCGAAGGTGATGTACTTCGGTTCGAAATCGATCATGGTGCAGTCCTATCGTGGTGGTGAACTCACATTGAGTTCAGTGACGAAAACAGTTCAAGCTCACTTCTGTTAAAGATTTAATCAGCGCAAAAACATAGATGTTCCTGATTAGGGCGCCGCTGATGACACAAACCATGCGTTTTTAGGCCGCTGCGCAGCACAGTCTGCGGTGGGTGGGCTGAAAGCCCCGTCCGTATTGGCTTTGCGGGATTCGGCTCTGGCCGGTTCGTTGCACGGACCGGTGAAAGCCGAACCCGTGAAACCGCGTACGGGTTTCCGCTTACGAGTCCTTGCTGACATCAAGGCCGCAAGTCGATCAACACGCTCTTGAAGCGCAGGTTTGCCTCGTAAGCCTGGCGACCGAGGTCCTTGCCGATGCCCGAACGCTTGTAGCCACCGGTGGGGATCATGAAGTCGGAAGTCCGGCCGTAGCGGTTGACCCAGACCGTTCCCGCTTCGAGGCCGCGCACGAGGCGCAGCGCCCGGCCGAGGTCGGCGGTGTGCACGCCGGCAGCGAGGCCGTACTCGGGATGCTGGGCGAGTGCGAGCGCTTCTTCTTCGGTGTCGAAGGTTTGCAGTGTCAGCACAGGGCCGAACACTTCTTCGCGCACGGCCTCGGAGTGAGCGGTGACGTCCGTGAGCAAGGTAGGTGTATAGAACGCGCCATTCGCCCCAACGTTGGCCCGCACGCCGCCAAACCGCAACGTCGCGCCCGCCTCCAGCGTGCGTCCGACGATCCCTTCAATGCGCGCCGCCTGTGGCGCGGAGATGATCGGCGACAACGTCGTACCAGCGGCCCACGTCGCACCAGGCTTCAACTCGGCGAAGACCTTGCCGATGCGCTCGGCGAGCGGCTCCGCCAGGCTTCGCTCGACCAGCAGCCGCGAACCCGCCACGCACACCTGGCCGGCATTGCCGGTAATAGCGCCGGCAATCCGGCGCGCTACGTCGTCGAGACGCGGGGCGTCGGCGAACACGATTTGCGGACTCTTGCCGCCCAGTTCGAGCGTGACCGGCTTCGTGCCGCTGTTGGCGCAGGCCGCCATGATCGCGGCGCCGGTACGCGTGGAACCGGTGAAGGTAACTTTGCTGATCTTCGGATGGCGCACCAGTTCGTCACCGGTGACACGGCCATCGCCCTGAATCACGTTGAAGATGCCGGCCGGCACACCCGCCTGCACGGCCAGTTCGGCGAGCCGCAACACCGAGAACGGCGTCATTTCCGAGGGCTTCAGCACGACGGCGTTGCCCGCCGCCAGTGCAGGCGCGATCTTCCACGACGCCATCACCAGCGGGAAATTCCATGGCGCGATCGCCCCGATCACGCCGTACGGCTCGGCGATCGTCATGCCAAGGTGGTCGTGGTCGGTCGCGGCCACATCGCCACCCACCTTGTCGGCGAACTCAGCGTAGAAGCGAATACCTTCGGCGGTGAACGGCACGTCCCAGCCCACTGCCTGAGCAATCGGACGCGTCGAACCGAGCGCCTCCAGACGGCCCAGGAACGGCGCATCGGCTTCGACCAGCTCGGCGAAGCGGCGCAGGATCTTCGCGCGCTCGCGCGGCGCCATGCGCGCCCAGCCGCTTGTTCTGAAGGCTTGCCAGGCGTTCTCCACCGCGCGGTCCACCATCTCGCCGCCGGCGACCGGCACGGAGGCATAGATCACGCCGTCCGAGGGGCGCGCCACCTCGATGCGGCGCTCACCGCCGCGCTCGTTCTCGTCGACATACTCACCGCCGATAAAATGCCCGCTGCGAATCGCGACGTCGTCCGGATTGAAGCTGTCCATGAGAAAGGTTTCCTGTGTGACTGCAGTGGGTCCCGGGCGGTGCGTCTTGAGCGCGCCGCCGCCATGGCAAAATCGTAGAGCCGCAGGCGCGGCATATATCGCCGACAAAAATCCCCACGCAGCAGAACACGCTTGTAATGCACGATGAAACGCGGCGTTTTGCATCGATTTGCGATGCGGCCCTCTCGAGCGGCCCGGATAAAAAGATCGTCCTAGTCACACCGCGCACCGAATGACAAAGTGACGGCGTAAGCCTTCAGCCATCCAGGGAGTACGGCGTGTCCGATCCGATTACCTACAGACGCTTTACCCACGAGGACATCCCCGCCGCGCATGCGTTGACGGTCGAGCTCAAATGGCCGCATCGCCCGGACGACTGGAGATTCGTCGCTCAACTTGGCGTGGGCTTCGTCGCGGAAGATGCGAGCGGCGTGATCGGCACGGCGTTGTGCTGGAAATACGGCGCCGACCGGGCCTCGCTCGGAATGGTGATCGTGTCCCCCGAGCAGCAAGGGCGCGGCATCGGCCGGAAGTTGATGGAGTTGGTGCTGGAAGAACTCGGCGGCCGGGTCACGTTGCTCCACGCCACCACGGCGGGGCAGCCTTTGTATGAAAAGCTCGGCTTTCGCGCGATCGGCACGCTCGACCAGCATCAGGGCGCCGCATTTCAGCCGCCCCTCGTTTCATTGCCGCCTGGGGAACGCCTGCGCCCGCTCGGTTCGAGCGATACGGCTCGGCTGGTCGAACTGGCCTCGCAGGCAAGCGGTCTGGATCGCGGAGAAGTCTTGCCCGCCCTGTTGAGCGCCGCCGATGGAATCGCCCTCGATCGCGACGGCGAACTGGTCGGCTTTGCCCTGTTTCGCCGCTTCGGACGGGGCTTTGCGATCGGACCGGTGGTCGCCCCAGAGTCAGAAGATTCCAGTCGCGCCAAAGCGTTGATCAGCCACTGGCTCGCGCTGAACGAAGGCGTGTTCGTGCGTATCGATACGCCGGGCGAAAGCGGGCTGACCGAATGGCTGGAGCAGTTAGGGCTGCCGCGGGTGGATACGGTGGTCAAAATGGTTCGGCATGCCACGCCGGCCGATCTTGCGGCCGCCGGCAAGGACGCGCCCTATCTGCAATACGGCATCATCAACCAGGCAATCTGCTGATCCACCATGGCCTTCCTTTATAAAGCCGACCCGGCGCGTGGTGCGCAATGGGCCAAACTTTTCGCGCAGAAAGCACCGAACCTGCCGTTTCACGTCTGGCCCGATCTCGGCGACCCGGCCGCGATTCGCTACCTCGCCGCCTGGCAACCGCCGGAAGATCCCACCCGCACCTTCCCGAACCTCGAAATCGTGTTTTCGGTCGGCGCGGGCATCGACCAGTTCGACCTGTCGGGCGTGCCGGCGCATATCCCGGTGGTACGGATGATCGAGCCCGGCATTATTGAAGGGATGGTCGAGTACGTCACGCAAGCCGTGCTGACGATTCATCGCGATCTGTTCGACTACGGCCATCAGCAACAACAGCAAATCTGGCGTGAACTGCCCGCCCAGCCGGCCGGCGCTCGCCGCATTGGCGTGCTGGGGCTCGGCGTGCTGGGCACGGCGGTGCTGGAAAAGCTGCGGCTGTTCGGCTTCACCTGCGCCGGTTGGAGCCGTTCGCCGCGCGAGATCGAAGGCGTCGATTGTTATGCAGGCGAAGGCGCACTAGATGCGTTTCTCGCCCGCACCGACATTCTGATCTGCCTGTTGCCGCTCACGCCCGCCACACGCGGCCTGCTCGATGCTGAATTGTTCGCGAAGCTGCCGCGCGGCGCGTCGCTGATTCAAACCGGGCGCGGTCCGCATCTGAATCAGCCCGATCTGCTGGCAGCGTTGGACAGCGGCCAGTTGCACAGCGCCATTCTCGACGTCACCGATCCCGAGCCGCTGCCCGCCGGTCATCCGTTGTGGACGCATCCACGTGTGCGTCTCACGCCCCATATCGCCAGCTCGACACGGCCCGAGAGCGCCGTCGACGTGGTGCTCGAGAATCTGCGCCGCCATCGCGAAGGCCTGCCGATGCTCGGTCAGATTGACCGGACCCAGGGATACTGACTCCGGGACACTGAGCGCGCGCCGCGGCGCTGAATGAAACGCCCGCCCGTCGCGACTTTTCAGCGTCCGCAGCACAAAATGCTGAGGTCGCACGTCAAAACGCGTCGGACGCGCTTTTCAGGCAATTGTTTAGGTGAGCAGGCGATTGCCCTGGGTCAGTAGTATGGAACGGTCAACAGCCCTTTCCCGCGACGAGAACCCATCATGCCGATCCATTCGCTCATTGAAGCCGACCGCAAGCATCTGATTCACCCGGTTATCAACTACCGCGTGCACGAAGCCCGCGGCGTCACCGTCCTCGAGTCCGCCAGCGGCGCGTTCCTGCGCGACGCGGCCGGCAACGAACTACTCGACGCCTTCTCCGGCCTGTGGTGCGTGAATGTGGGCTACGGTCAGCAAAGCATTGTCGACGTCGCCACCGAGCAGATGAAGAAACTGCCCTACGCGACCAGCTATTTCCATTTCGGCTCGGCCCCGGCGATCGAACTGGCGCAAAAGCTGGTGGAGGTGTCGCCCGCTTCGCTGCAACACGTGTACTTCACGCTCGGCGGCTCCGATGCAGTCGATTCGGCCATCCGTTTCATCACGCACTACTTCAATGCGACCGGCCGCCCGTCGAAGAAGCACATCATCGCGCTGCAACGCGGCTACCACGGCTCGTCGACGATGGGTGCGGGGCTCACCGCCTTGCCAGCCTTCCACCGCAATTTCGATCTGCCGCTGCCGAACCAGCATCACCTGCCGTCGCCGTACGCGTACCGCAACGATTTCGCCGACGACGCCGCGTTGATCGCCGCCTCGGTGGCCGCGCTCGAAGCCAAGGTGGCCGAACTCGGCGCGGACAATGTCGCAGCCTTCTTCTGCGAACCGATCCAGGGCTCGGGCGGCGTGATCGTGCCGCCGGTCGGCTGGTTGAAAGCGATGCGCGAAAGCTGCCGTAAGCTCGGCATTCTGTTCGTCGCCGATGAAGTCATCACCGGTTTTGGCCGCACGGGTCCGCTGTTCGCGTGCCAGGGCGAGAACGTCGAACCGGACCTGATGACGGTGGCAAAGGGTTTGACCTCCGGCTATGCGCCGATGGGCGCCGTGCTGATGTCTGATGAAATCTATCAAGGTATCGCCGATGGCGACGCTGAAGCGATCGTCGGCCACGGCCATACGTATTCGGCGCACCCGGTCAGCGCGGCGATCGGCCTCGAAGTGCTGCGCCTCTATCACGAAGGCGGCCTGCTCGCGAACGGCGTGGCACGTGGCCCGCGTTTCGCCCGCGGCCTCGACGCGCTGCTCGCGCACCCGCTGGTGGGCGACTCGCGCCATCGCGGCCTGCTCGGCGCACTCGAACTGGTATCGGACAAGGACAGCAAGACCGGATTCGATCCTGCGCTGAAACTGTCCGAGCGGATCGCTGCGGCGGCGTATGAAAACCGCCTGATTTTCCGCGCGTTCGGCGACAATATTCTCGGCTTTGCGCCGGCGCTCTCGTACACCGAGGCCGAGTTCGATCTGCTGTTCGAACGCCTCGAAAAAACCCTCGACGACGTTCTGGCGCAAGCCGATGTCCGGGCCGCGCTGAAGGTCAAAATTCATGCCGCTGCGTGCTAGAGTAGAGGGCCCTTCGAGACCCTCTCACCCATCGCCGGAGCGATAACGTTACGATGAGCAGCGACAGCAAGCTGGACCGGATTGACCTGCGCATACTTTCCCAGTTGCAAAAGAAAGGCCGCATAACCAACGTCGAGCTTGCCGACGCGGTCGGCCTTTCGCCCAGTCCTTGCCTGATCCGGGTCAAGCGTCTGGAGAAGGCCGGCTACATCATCGGTTACGGCGCACAGATCCAGCTCGAGAAGCTCGGCGACGTGCAGATCGTGTTTACCGAAGTCACGCTCGCCGATCATCGGCGGGAAGACTTCATCAAGTTCGTGAACGCGATCAAAGACGTCGACGAAATCGTGGAGTGCCATCTGGCGAGTGGCGGCTACGATTACCTGCTGAAGTTTGTCACTCGCAGCGTGAGCCACTACCAAAGCATCATCGAGGGTCTGCTGGAACGCGATATCGGCATCGAGAAGTACTTCAGCTACGTGATCATCAAGTCGCCGTTCGTGAAGAGTCACTATCCGCTCGAAACGCTGTTCTCGCAGAACCACAACTAGTCCAGCAGCCCCTTACGGATAATCGCTAAACCGGGATGTCGGTTCGGTTTCCGTTGTCGCCGGTGTATAGCCTGGCACATTCGCGCGAAACTGATTGAGCAGACCGTTATCGACCTGCGAAAAGCCTTTGAGCTGAAGTTGCATCAACACACGCGTGCCGGTGCTGGGCGACGTGGTCGAGCTGGTGGCGTTGGTGTATTTCTCGAACGCCACGCCGAGCGACCAGCAATCCGCATCGTATTGAAGTCCCAGCAGGCCCGCGATCAGCCGGTGGGCGCTCATGTCGTAATTGACGCGCGCCACGCTCACAACGTTGTGCATTAACGGCCATTGCTCGGACACGATGAACTGATTGACCGGTTGATAATCGAGCGTGGTGTTGGCGCGCGTATAGCGATACGCGACATTCAACACCTCCCGTGAAGCCGGCGACCAGCCAAAGCCGGCTTCCGCATTCGTCAGATAGTGGTTGGCCTGGCTGTACTCCACGGCCTGTTCCGCTGAAAAACCCGCCCCCAGCTTGTACGACGCGCCGACAATCACACTCGTGCGCGCCACGGTGCCAATCGCATCGTCTGTGTTGAGCGTCACGCGGGGCGTACGAAAGTCGTACTGCTCTGCAAGGACGAAACGGGACCGCTCATCGCCGTTCGTCGCATCAATGAAGCGCGTCGTCAGCGCTGCCGTAACGCGGTTGGCATCGGACACCCGGTCATTGCCGACGAAGCTGTTCGGCATGAACAGTTCAGCCAACCCGAAATCGGCCGTAGCCGTATCGAACAGCGGCGCGTATGCCTGGTTGCGGTAAGGCGTGTACACATAGAACAGCCGCGGTTCGAGGGTCTGGATATACGACTGCCCGAAGAGCCGCACGCTTCGCTCGAAGCGCATACCCGAATCGAGGGTGAAGGTCGGCACGTTGACGTTAAACGTCTTGGGCTGCCCGGCGGGCGCATCCGATCCGATCGTAGTCAGGTCATACGCCGCGAAATGCCATGCGAGCTTCGGCGTGATGAACCAGCCTGGACGCTCGATCGGATAGCTGACGTAAGGGTTGAAAACGAAGCGGCTGCCTTGCGTTGCATCGGCCGACGAAATCGTGAAGCGCGTCGCATCCGCTTCGGCGCCGAAGTCGAAGCCCCCCACGTTATAACGCGCGTACTTAACATTGACCTGCGGTTCGCGGTTATAGGTCGAGTCGCTGGTAAAGGCCTGCCACCGTTGCTCGCGAGCCAGCACGCTCCACGGCCCGTTTGAGTAAGTCAAACCCGCTTCCTGCTGATACAGCGTGGTGGAGCCCGTCGGAAACGCAACACCCGACGCAAGGTCGGTGACCACTGTCGAGTCCGACACCCGGTTGTAATTGACGTAGGCGCCGAAGCCCGAGCCGAAGTTCCAGTTCTGTTTCAGCGCGATCGAGTAACGATCGGTGTTGGTGATCGCATCGTGTGGCAGCCACGCGACCGAGATCGTCCCCGAATCGTTCGGCTGCAGATAGCGGTAGTCCGCCGTCAACATCTCGCCTCGCTTCGACATGATGCGAGGCGTCAGAGTTAAATCGTAGTTCGGCGCGAGGTTGAAGTAATACGGCAACGCAACGTCGACACCGTTGGTCGAACTGATCGAGAACGTCGGCGGCAGGAGGCCGCTGCGACGTGCGCCGGACAAGGGAAACGATAGCCACGGGCTCGCCAGCAACGGCACGCCCTGGAAAAAAAGCACACCGTTGTGTGCGATTCCCTCATCGCCGCCGCTGTCGATGTCGAATTCGGAGGCCTTCAGATACCACGCGGGATCGGATTCGCATTGGCAAGTGCTGTACGTACCGTGATGAACGACCGTGCGCTCGCTATCGACCAGATCGACGCGTTGAGCGCTGCCCCACCCTCCCGTCAGATGAAACCGGTACTTCGGCACGCTCATGTAGCCTTCATTCGCTTCGACGTAGAAATGCGCGTCCGGGCCATCGAACACATTGCCGTTGTCGACGAGTCGCACTTGTCCGTACGCGTCGACCTTGTCGGTATCGACGTCGTAGTGCAGCGCATCGCCTTTAACGATCGATGCGTAACGCCGCAGTTGCGCGTGACCTTTTAGCGAAACGTCGGTGTCGGTGGTCGCGGTCACCGAATCGGCGATGGCCGCAGTAACGGGTTTGTCGCCCGGCCGCAGGGGTTGCTCGGTCAGTTGCGGATCGAGCCGCAGACCCCAGACGCCGTCGAGCGGTTCCGGAATCGCAGACGCACCGACTAATTGCGCGTGCCCGGCAAGCGGCATGCATCCAGCCGTACCCAGCACGAAAGAAACGAGAGGCCTTAAGCGTAGGCGTCGAAATACACCGCGTAGTATCAAAACAGATAAGGATCGGAAAGGATGACAGACGCATCAAGGCGAACGGAAGCCCTGACTTGCGTCAGGATGAACAGCAGCGAATGCACACGGCGCTATTGAAGTGTGACGTCCTTGGCGCGGGGGTCCGCTGGCGTGCCTGCCCCGCTCGCAGCGCCGCCCAGCGCCTGAAGCAGATAGGGAATCTGCTCCGCAGGCAACGAAAACGACAGCCCTGCGCTACCGGACAGACGGAACCGGATCACCACCATTTCCATGCCGTTCAGCCGGCCGACTTCCCAACCCTGGCAGTGCAGCGCGAAGCCCATGTCCTGATTGTTATGAATCACGCGGTCGGCGTGCTCTATGGCGTTCGGCAACGCCACCAGCAGATCGTTGAGCACCGAACGGTGCAGCGCCGCCGTGGGTTGGTTGCCGTGAATCAGCAGATATTGACCGTCCGCCGTCAACTGCATATCGGTGATCGAATTCAGCACGAAGGTCGACGGGTCAGACATGACGCGCGCCCTCCCCTGTAACCTCGTAGCGGCCTGCCGCCTCACTCACCGTGTCGCCGGGCACGGCGCGAAGCGTGCGCACCGATGCCATCGCAAGATGGACTGAATAGATCGGTGAGGAACTCACGCGCAAGACAGCAGCAAGAACCGCCGGTGAAAAAAATTCAATCATGACCACTTCTCCAGATCGCGTTACGCAGGTAGCGGAATCGACAATTTGACAATAGCAGTGCAAAGTCGCCGCCAGGTTACGCGCGGACTACGCTTCTTTTGAGTCTGTAACGCATTATTTCGAAGCTCGCGCTCCAATCGGCGTCAGCCTGCGCGGGTGCACGCTGCGCACCCTGGCGGCCGGAATGGTCGGAAAGTTTTCAGTAACGATCGGCAGAAAACGCGTCCCTATACTTCGCGCTTTCCAGTGTCATGGAACGTCGTTTCGAATGCGTCGCTTGCCTTCGAGCGCTCCCGTCTGCGCTCCGCGCGCTGCATCAGGACTGAAAACCCAAGATGAATCTTCAAGTTTTAACGAGCCGTATCGCCGGCGCACTCTCGCTCGTCGGCGTCGCGCTGACAAGCGGGGCAGCCCACGCAGCGCAGCCGTTCGTGGTGCAGGACATCCGGATCGAGGGCTTGAAGCGCGTCGAACCCGGTACCGTGTTTGCCTACCTGCCCATCAAGCAGGGCGCCACGTTTGACGACGATAAGGCTTCGGAATCGATTCGCGCGCTGTACGCCACGGGCTTCTTCAATGACGTCAAGATCTCGACCGAAGGCAATGTCGTCATCGTTCACGTTCAGGAGCGCCCCGCGGTCGGCACGATCGACTTCGCCGGCATTCACGAGTTCGACAAGGAAAATCTGACCAAGGCACTCGGTGCGGTCGGGCTTTCGCAAGGCCGCTACTACGACAAGGCGCTAGTCGATAAATCCGAGCAGGAGTTGAAACGCCAGTACCTGACGCGTGGCTACTATGCCGCCGAAGTGACCACCACGATCACGCCGATCGACCGCAACCGGGTCGCGATACTGTTCTCCGTCGCAGAAGGGCCGAACGCGAAGATCCGCCAGATCAACTTCATCGGCAACAACGTTTTCAGCACGGACACGTTGCGCGACGAAATGCAGATGTCCACGCCGAACTGGTTCTCGTGGTACACGAAGAACGACCTGTACGCGAAAGACAAGCTGACCGGCGACCTGGAGCGCATCCGCACGTACTACCTGAACCGCGGCTATCTGGAGTTCAACTTCGAGTCGACCCAGGTATCGCTTTCGCCGGACAAGAAGGAGATGTACCTCACGGTCACGCTGCACGAAGGCGAGCCGTACACGGTTTCGTCGATCAAGCTCGCCGGCAATCTGCTCGATCGCGAAGCCGAGCTGAAGAAGCTGGTCAATATCAAACCCGGCGAGCGTTTCTCCGCTGAAAAATTACAAGCCACTACCAAGGCGATCGTCGATAGGCTCGGCGAATACGGTTACGCGTTTGCCACTGTCAATGCGCTGCCGCAGATCGATCAGGAACACCACAAGGTCGACCTGACGCTGCAAGTGGACCCGAGCCGCCGCGTGTACGTACGTCACATCAACGTGGTCGGCAACACCCGTACGCGTGATGAGGTGGTGCGCCGCGAAATGCGTCAGCTCGAAAGTTCGTGGTTCGATTCGAACCGACTCTCGCTGTCGAAAGACCGCGTCAACCGTCTCGGCTACTTCACCGATGTCGACGTCACCACGGTGCCGGTGGAAGGCTCGCCCGACCAGGTCGATGTGGACGTCAAGGTGAGCGAAAAGCCGACCGGCGCGATTACCTTGGGCGCGGGTTTTTCGTCCACCGACAAGGTGGTGTTGTCAGCCGGGATTTCGCAGGATAACGTGTTCGGTTCCGGCACCAGCCTCGCCGTGAACGTGAACACCGCGAAGACCTACCGCACCCTGACCGTGACGCAAACCGATCCGTATTTCACGGTGGACGGCATCAAGCGGATCACCGACGTCTACTACCGCACCTCCTATCCGCTTTACTACTACACCGACACGAGTTTCCGGATCATCACCGTGGGTGCGGATCTGAAGTTCGGCATTCCGTTCTCCGAATCCGATACCGTTTACTTCGGCGCCGGCCTCGAACAGAACCGGTTGTCCATTGATTCGTCGACACCGCAGAGCTACAAGGACTACGTAGCCGAATTCGGCAGCGTGGTGAACAACGTGCCGCTCACCGCGGCCTGGGCTCGGGATAACCGCGACAGCGCACTGGTGCCAAGCCGCGGCTATTTCTTCCAGGCCAATGGTGAAGTGGGCACACCGGCTGGCAACACCGAGTACTACAAGACCGATGTGCAGGCGCAGTATTACTACTCGTTCTCACGCGGTTACATTCTCGGCTTGAATTTTCAAGGTGGCTACGGCAACGGCTTCGCCGGAAAAGCCTATCCGATCTTCAAGAATTACTACGCGGGTGGTATCGGCTCGGTACGCGGCTACGAATCGGGCTCGCTCGGCCCGACCGACAAGACGACCGGCGACCCGATCGGCGGCTCGCGCATGGTCGTGGCCAACATCGAGATGACCTTCCCGCTGCCGGGCAGCGGCTGGGACCGCACGCTGCGCGTCTTCACCTTCATGGATGCGGGCAATGTCTGGGGCACAGAAGGCAACAGCAATGGCGCCAACGGCCTGCGGTATAGCTACGGCGCGGGTCTTGAGTGGATTTCGCCGATCGGCCCACTCAAGCTGTCGCTGGGTTTCCCGCTGATCAGACACTCCACCGACAAGTACCAGGTATTCCAGTTTCAGATCGGCACATCGTTCTGATCACGCCGTTCTGCTTTCCAACACCCGCGGTCATGACATGAAGACCGCGGGCGTTATCTGCATCATTCCTTCCCGCTTTCAGCCGCGCAGAGGCGCCCAACCGGTATGACCCGGTTCGGTGCCCGCTCAAAGCACCGCATCTGCGCCCTCCCGCCCCAAGTTCACAAAGTCTCCTTATTTTCACCATCGTTGCTCCAACGTTGCTATCTATCATTCGCTCATCATCAGCGCGACCGTGTCCGGTCCGCTTTCTGAGTTCGATAGGTCGCTCCAAAGCAGCAGATGGTTGAATTGGCTGAACGTGAACATCGCACGGGCTGCAACCGTCGATTCCGGTTGGGAGGTAACGCAGATTTATGACGATCAGCCTTCTTGTAGTCGAACCCGATCAAGCCATTCGGGATCAGTTGCGCTTTCATCTTCACAAGAATCAGATCGCACTCTCGGTGCTGTATAGCGCGGCTCAGCTTGTCAGCCGGGTGGAACTGGAGTGTCCGTCAGCGATTCTATTGCGCGCCGAGTCGCCGATGAGCGAGGCGCGCGAGGCGCTCCGTCAATTGCGGCTTGCCGGCTACGACATGCCCATCTTCGTACAAAGCACCTCTGATGAGATCGTCGACAAAATCGTCGCCTTCGAATTGGGTGCGGACGACTATATCGTCGACCCAATCGATCCATACGAATTGACCGCCAGAATCAAACGCGCCGTGCAACGCTGCAACCGATCGCTTTGCGACGCGCCGGAAATTCGTGAGAAGGTGTTGTTCGGCGACTACCAGATCGACTTCGCTACGCGGCGTCTGCTCAAGGACGGCTGCGAAATCTCGCTGCGCTCCGGCCAGTTTGCGTTGCTCAAGCTGTTCGCAAGCAATCCGATGCGAATCCTGACGCGTTCGATGGTCAACAGCCAGCTAGGAAGAGCGGAGAGCCAGAAGGCCAGTCTGGATGTTGCGGTCTGCCGCTTGCGCGGCGTGATTGAGACAGACCCGGGCAATCCCAGGTTCATTCAGACCTTGCGCGGACGAGGCTATATGTTCGTACCGTCGCTCGAGTAGATCGAATAGATTGGATAGTTCGAATAATTCGAGTAACAAGCCTTACTTGAGGCATGCGAAAGCGAACGGCATAGCACGACACGTTGCGTGCTTGCCGCCATACTGCGTTATTTCTGGCCTTCTTCTAACGCGAGCTGCATGATCGGCCCCGTCATCGCGGCATCGATCACGTCGATGATGTCGGCATAGCCCACATAGTCGGAATACAGGTCACTGGTCGCTGCCAGCAGGCCACCGAATCCGTAATGGAAGTCTGCCGGAACGATTGACCTGAACCCTGAGGCATAGTGTGGCCGTGGCGCGCAGCTATTCAGCTCATCAACAACGCCGGCAGAAACACTGTGATTCCCAAGTGCGAGAGCATTAATACTCTCCTGGCGCAAACCATGGCGAATCGGAGCGCAGCAAATCGATACCACGACCAGGACGACAATAATGATGCGCATAATGGACGTGTTCAAAGTTGATCTTGAAAGTCAGACAGCCGTAGGATAACGAAGTTTTTTTGGCTCAATTACAATCCCTTTCTGCTGGCCTGAATTACATGCAGCAACGAGCTTATGCAGCATTCAACCGCGCCGCAGACGCCCGCGTCCCGCAGGTGCAGAAGGGTCGTCCGCCAGCGTGTGGCGTTGACCGTTGCGATGCATCCGCACGCGTTCCCGAATCTCGGCCACGGTCGCGGCGCCTGGCACGGCAACGCAAGAGTATTCACCGTTGCGATTGATCCATTCGACAATCCGGCAGCACTCGCCCCACGGCTGCATGAGCGGTGCGGACACGCGGCAGCCACGTATCTTCATGACGTCGGTGGCGAGTGGTGCGTTAGCGCCGTTTTCAGCGGTGCCGCGCGTAGCGGCAGCTGTTGCTGTCTTTCGGCCGGGCCGGAAACCGCGCGACTCGGCACGGTTCACAGGTGAGGAGACTTGCATGAGATTGCTCCACTGACGGATCTGATCACCGGACATGGCCTCTTTGAGACCACGGTAAAAGTGCCATACCATCATATCCAGACAACACGCAGAGACAACGAAGAAAGGATGGAGAAGTTGTGGAGATTCGTCGGCAAGTGTGGATTGACGTAGCATTCATCTAGAATTCAGCCATGCAAAGTGAAACTATCCGAATTCGTCCAAGCCGCCCTTTAGGGACCTTTCTCTCGCGCGCGCGGCAGCAGCGAACGAAGATGCGCTTTGGCATTACGTGGAAAATGTTTCTCGCCGTTTTAATCGCCTGTCTGGCGATTTCCCTGACGATGGGCTACGCCTTGCGCGTGAGCTTCGAAAACGGCTTCCTGCACTATGTTCGGGAACGCAACGCCGGGCGCATCAAAGCCGTCATGGCGAAGGTGACGAGCGAATACTCCGCTCACGGCAACTGGAATTTCCTGCGGGAGCATCCCGAGGCATGGCTCGCGCTGCTGGACGGCGCCGCGCACGACGCCTTGCGCGAAGAGCTCGCCACAGCGCAGACGGGCAAGCTGCCGGGCTGGCGAACCTTTCCCGGGAGCGGCAGCGTACAGCAACTGCTTGGGCCGCTCTCCGGCCCGTCCGAAGGGCCGCACTGGGGCATGCGCCTGCCACCGGCGCCACCGTCCGGTCCCGACATTGCGATGGAGCGCGACCGTGTGTCGGCAAGCGGTGTCGTAGGCGGCGACAGTCGCTATGACCGGCCGCCTCCTTCAGTCGCTTTAGCGTCGTCTCCCGTCTCGCCCCCGTCGCATGACAGTGTGACCCGTGACACGCCGCCCGAGGGGCCGCCCGTCACACTGTACGACGCCCGCCATGAACTCGTGGCAAGCACCGGCCAGCCGCCCCCACCCGGCAGCACGATGCGCCCCGTCGTCTACGCAGGCAAGGTGGTCGGCTGGCTTGCCGTGAACGGGCCCGACACCCTTTCGGACGCCGCCGACATCGCTTTTCAGGCGCAACAGAAACGCGCGACCTGGGAGATCGCGGGCGTGGCGATCGTGCTCGCGGCGCTAGTCGCGCTGGTCCTTGCGCGCATCGTGCTCGCACCGGTCAAGCGCTTGATGAATGCGACCCACCGCCTGGCCGGCGGAGACTACACGGCCCGGGTGCCGGCCGGCAGACGCGACGAGCTTGGCCGGCTTGCGGGCGACTTCAACGTATTGGCCGATTCGCTGCAAAAAACCGAGCGCTCCCGGCGCGATTTCATCGCGGATATTTCACACGAACTGCGCACGCCGCTCGCCGTGCTCCGCGGCGAACTGGAAGCCATCGAAGACGGCGTGCATGTGTTCAACCGCGATTCGCTCACTTCGCTGCAAACCGAAGTGAACATGCTCAACAAGCTCATCGAAGATCTCTACGAGCTGTCTCTGAGCGATGTCGGCGCACTCAGCTATCGCAAGACGCCGACCCATGTCGGGCAACTGGCGCGGGCTTCGATCGAGGCCATGCGGGAGTCGTTCAAGGCGAAACGGATCGAGCTCGACCTGACCTGCATGCCGGACATTGCGGATACGACCTTCGCGGTCGATCCCGCGCGCTTCGTACAGCTGTTGAAAAACCTGTTGCAGAATTCGTTGCGTTATACCGATCCGGACGGCCAGGTGCGCGTGTCGCTTTCGCAAAGCGCCGGCGGTTGGCAACTCGACGTACAGGACTCCCTGCCCGGTGTGCCCGAAACCGCGCTCGCGCACCTGTTCGACCGCTTCTATCGCGTGGACGAATCACGCAGCCGTCAGAACGGCGGTGCGGGCTTGGGCCTCTCACTGTGCCACGCTATCGTGACGGCGCATGGCGGCACGATCGGCGCCAAGGCCTCGCCTATGGGCGGCGTCTGGATCACTGCCCGCTTTCCATCGGAAGGAGACGTGACAACATGACCGAAGGGCGCCCTTCGCACATCCTGATCGTCGAGGATGAACCCAAGCTCGCCGCCGTGCTCGAAGCGTATTTGCAGCTCGAGGGCTTCGTCACCACGATCCTCAACGATGGTCATCAAGTGATGCCCTTCATTCGCTCAACGCCACCGGCGCTGATGCTGCTCGACCTCATGCTGCCCGGCCGCAGCGGCATGGATATCTGCCGCGAGCTACGGCAATTTTCGGCGTTGCCCGTGATTATCCTGACTGCGCGCATCGACGAAATCGATCGTCTGCTGGGTCTTGAGATCGGTGCCGACGACTACGTCTGCAAACCGTTCAGTCCGCGCGAAGTGGTGGCGCGCGTCAAGGCGATCCTGCGCCGTGCAACGCCCGCCGCGGCGGCTGCGGACGGCTTGCCACAGGGGCAACCGGGCTCACAGGGTCTCCAGGTCGACGAGCAGTTTCATCACGCCTTACTCGACGGTAAGGAACTCAAGCTCACCCCGCTTGAATTGCGGCTCCTCGCGCTACTGATGAAATCGCCGGGACGCATTTTTTCCCGCGACTACCTGCTGAGTCATCTCTACGACGATCACCGGGTGGTCACCGACCGCACCATCGACAGCCATATCAAGAACCTGCGCCGCAAGCTGCAGGGCGCGCGGCCGGACAGCGAGCCTATCGCGTCCGTGTACGGCGTGGGTTACCGTCTGGAAATCTGACGCTGGCCGTTTTCGAACTCAGCTCGCCTTTTCCGCCGCCGTTGTATCCGGCGGCGGACTCCATTGCGCGAACTCCTCACTCAGAAAGTCGACGCATACCCGCACCTTCGCCGACTGAGCGAGCCGCGCCGGATACACCGCCCACAGATTCGCGGGTTGCGTGACGTCCGGTAACACCTGCTGCAACTGGCCGCTGTCGAGCAAGGGCCGCACATCCCACATCGAGCGCAGCACGATTCCGCGTCCGGCCAACGCCCATTGCACGGCCACCTCACCGTGATTGGTCGACAGCGGTCCCGTGACTTTGATCGATGCCGCCTCGCCGCGCACCGTCAAACGCCACAGACCGAATGGATGGTCGCGCTCCTTGATCGCAAGACACGCGTGCGTCGACAGGTCCGCGAGTTGACGCGGCGCGCCGTGGCGCGCGAGATATTCCGGCGACGCGCACAGTACCCGATGATTCGACGCGAGCCGTTTGGCGATCAGATGCGGCGCGATTTCGTCGCCGATCCGGATATCGAGGTCGAAGCCTTCGCCGCCCACGTCGACGAGACGGTCAAACAGGTCGAGCCGCACGCTCAGTTGCGGATACCGGTCGGAGAACCGGGCCAGCGCGGGGGCGACGAAACGGCGGCCAAAGCCGAAGCTGCTGGAGATGCGCAACTTGCCGCCGGGGATGCGGCGCGTGGTCGAGACGTCTTCCACCAGTTGGTCGACGTCGTCGAGAATCTTTTCGGCCCAGGTGTAGACCCGTTCACCGGCTTCTGTGATTGCGACGCGCCGCGTGGAACGGTGCAATAAACGCGTACCGAGCGTAGTCTCGAGCACATTGATGCGTTTGCTGACGTACGCCGCGGACACCGACAGCGCCTCCGCCGCCGCGCTGAAACTCGATTTGCGCGCCACTTCGCAAAACACGCGCAAATCGCCTAGATCGGGTGATGGGACGGCGTTCATAGGTCGCTCGGTGGCAGATTGTTTGTACACGATTCGTGCACAGTGGCTTAACTAAAGCGACTATTTTAAGCTCAAACAGCAGGAATAAAATAAGCGCTATCGAACCATCGAAATTCCCAACGGAGGAGCAGGAACATGTCGAAGACCTATCGGATTGCGGTCATTCCCGGCGACGGCATCGGCGTCGAAGTGATGCCGGAAGCCATTCGCGTGCTGGAGACGGTGAAAAAGCGCTTCGGCATCGAACTGGAGTATCAGCACATCGAATGGGCGAGCTGTGAGTACTACGCCAAGCACGGCAAGATGATGCCGGACGACTGGAAAACCCAACTGCAATCCGCCGACGCGATTCTGTTCGGCGCGGTCGGCTGGCCCGACACGGTGCCCGACCATATCTCGCTGTGGGGGTCGCTGCTGAAGTTCCGGCGCGAATTCGACCAGTACATCAACCTGCGCCCTGCCCGGCTCTTCGCCGGTGTGCCTTCGCCGCTGGCGGGCCGCAAGGCTGGCGACATCGATTTCTGGATCGTGCGTGAGAACACCGAGGGCGAATATTCGTCGGTGGGTGGCGTGATGTTCGAAGGTACCGAGCGTGAGTTCGTGCTGCAGGAATCCGTGTTCACACGGCACGGCAGCGAACGTGTGCTGAAGTTCGCGTTCGACCTCGCGCAACGGCGCGAACGCAAGAAGATCACCGTAGCGACGAAGAGCAACGGCATCGCGATCAGCATGCCGTGGTGGGACAAATGCGCGGCCGGCGTCGCGGCGCAGTACCCGGACGTGGCGTGGGACAAGCAGCACATCGACATTCTCTGCGCACGCTTCGTGCTGAACCCGGATCGTTTCGACGTGGTGGTCGCCACCAATCTGTTCGGCGACATCCTCTCCGATCTCGGTCCTGCCTGCACGGGCACAATCGGCCTTGCGCCGTCGGGCAATCTGAACCCGGACCGCAAGTTTCCGTCGCTGTTCGAACCGGTGCACGGTTCGGCGCCTGACATCGCCGGCAAGAACATCGCCAATCCGATTGCGATGATCTGGTCCGCCGCGATGATGCTCGACTTCCTCGGCAATCACGAAGGCAAGGAACGCGAGGCGCATGACGCGATTCTCGCGGCGATCGAAGCAACGCTGGTCGAAGGCCCGCATACGGGCGATCTCGGCGGCAAGGCGAACACCACCGAAGTCGGCCAGGCAATCGCGGCTAAACTCGCCTGAGCCTAACGATCTGTCGCGATCTGTCGATCCCAACCCTCTGCGAGGACACGTTCGAATGAGCATGGAAGCCTACCCCATCGAAGTCGAATTCCCCGATATTTCGGTTCACGAGCAATCGTCGTCCGGCGTCGCCTACGTTCATACGTTCGATTCCGGCGTGCCGGGACCGCACGTGATGATCAACGCGCTCACGCACGGCAATGAAGTGTGCGGGGCGATCGTCGTCGACGAACTGCTGCGGCGCGCGTTGAGGCCGCGTCGTGGAAGCCTCACGCTCGCCTTTGCGAACGTCGCTGCGTATCGGCGCTTCGACCCAGCCAAGCCCGACGCCGCCCGCTTCGTCGATCAGGACTTCAACCGCGTATGGACCGCCGCGGTGCTCGACGATACGTCGCGCACGTCGAGCGAATTGACCCGCGCACGCGAGATGCGCCCGGTGATCGACACGGTCGACGCACTCCTCGATCTGCATTCGATGCATGAGAAATGCAAGCCGCTGATCGTGGCGGGACCGCTGCAGAAAGGCATCGACCTTGCGGTGCGTCTCGGCACGCCCGCTACGGTGATCTGCGACGAGGGCCATCCCGAAGGCCGCCGCATGCGCGATTATGAAGGCTTCGGCACGACGGATAGCGCAAAGCACGCGTTGCTGATCGAATGCGGACAACACTGGGAACGAAGCGCGGTCGCCGTGGCCCGCGACACGACCGCGCGCTTCCTGCTGCTGGCGGGCGTGATCGATGAAGCCGATCTGCCGGACGGCTGGCTGGCGCCGCTGCCGCCCACCCAGCACATCGTCCGCGTCACGCAGCCGGTGGTCGCGACCAGCATGGATTTTCGTTTCGCTGCGCCCTACACCGGCCTGGAGATCTTTCCGGATGCCGGCACGGTCATCGGCTGGTCGAACGGCGAAGCAGTGGTCACGCCTTACGACAACTGCATGCTCGTGATGCCGTCGCTGCGGCAGTTGCGGCCTGGGGTCACCGTCGTGCGGCTGGGCAAGATCGAACAAACCGTGACGAACGCCGACGCAAACACAAGCGGCCGATGAATCGGCTCATGCACATTCAAAAGGTAACGTGAAAATGAAGGTTCAAAGCATCAAGCAAAGCGTGAATCTGCAGAATCTCGAGGACTGGGGCAAGGCGGGGCTGCCGGGCACGACGCCGATTCAGGTGTCCGGCGTGCAGCGCGTGATCAAGGGCAGCGAAGCCATCGACACCGGTATTTTCGAATGCACGGCGGGCACATACCGCCGCTCGGTCAAGCAGGCTGAGGTGATGCACTTCATCGCGGGACGCGGCCGCTTCACGCCCGATAACGAAGAGACCATCCATTTCGAAAGCGGCGACACGCTCTTTTTCGAAGCCAATACCGAAGGTCTTTGGGAAGTCGAGGAAACCATGCGGAAGGTCTACGTGATCTTCTGAGCACGACCCCGGGCGCCGCCCCCGGTGCTCGCCCCCACACCTGCTACGCCCCATCCCGGCGCACCCTGCGCCGCGGCATCCCCAGCCACTCCCACTGTCCTGTCGCGCTGCCTCATTCGATGAGGCAGCGGCGCCATAGTCGGGTAATCCCGCGTTGCCCCTCGTTGTCAAACTACTTACAGTTCGGCCTGTTCTTATAGAGAATCAGCGTTCTTTATACGAACAAATCAGCCGAATTTATTGACGCCCGGATCGCCTGTATCTTCTCGCAGGTCAAGGCAGGTCAACCTGTCCGAGTACTATGCATTGTCGAAGCGCATCGATCTGTATGCGCTACAGGCGTTCCGGCGCACCAACGGCAACGCGCCTGGCACGGCCGGTTCGGGCCTCATCATCACGGCCGGCGCGACCATCGGCGACGGCTTACCGAGCGCGCCACCGGCATAGGCATCGTGCACCGCGTCCAACCGGCGTACGATCGTAAAAGAAAGGAAGGCTCGTTACGGCGGGCCTTTACGTATTGTGCAGTCAGGAGACCAGCATGAGCCGCAGCAACGCTGTGAACGTTCAAACGTTTATCAACGACCACCCCTTCTCGCCGTTCCAGTGGCTCATCTTTTTCATGTGTTTCATCATCGTCCTGCTGGACGGTTTTGACACGGCCGCGATCGGCTTCATTGCCCCATCGCTGATTTCCGAATGGGGCATCACCAGGCCGGCACTCGCGCCAGTGTTGAGCGCGGCGCTGTTCGGTCTCGCGTGCGGCGCGCTCGTCTCAGGTCCGCTGTCCGACCGGCTTGGGCGACGCTCGATGCTGCTCGGCTCGGTGCTGCTGTTCGGTGTGACCTGCTTTGCTTCGGCGTTCTCGAACAGCATCGAACACCTGACGATATTGCGCTTCGTCACCGGCGTCGGCCTCGGCGCGGCCATGCCGAACGCCGTGACGATGATGGGCGAATACTGCCCCGATCGCCGCCGCGCGACCGTGATCAATCTGATGTTCTGCGGCTTTCCGCTCGGCGCGGCCTTCGGCGGCTTTCTCGCAGCGTGGATGATTCCGCACTTCGGCTGGCGCAGCGTGCTGGTGCTCGGCGGTATCACACCGCTGTTGCTGCTGATCGTGCTGGTGCTGAAGATGCCGGAATCGGTCCGCTACATGGTGGCCAACAGCAAGCCGGTCGAACGGATTCGTGCAGCGCTGGCGCGCATTTCGAGCGACGCCGCGCAGGCCGACAGCTTCGTCATGACCGAAACCGCGCCGCAAACCGGCGGCAAGGGCATGGGCGTGGTGCTCTCGCGCTCGTACATCATCGGCTCGGTGATGCTGTGGATCGCCTACTTCATGGGCCTCGTGATCTTCTACGCGTCGATCAACTGGATGCCGATTCTGCTGAAGGACGCCGGACTCACGCCGCAACGCGCGACGCTGATTTCCGCACTGTTCCCGCTCGGCGGCGTAGGCGCCGTGCTGTGCGGCGTGCTGATGGACCGTTTCAACGCGAACCGCATCATCGCGGCCTGCTATGCGCTGACCGCGGTGAGCGTGTATTTCATCGGCCAGGCGGTTGGCAATGTCGGCGCGCTGGTGTTTATCGTGTTCGTCGCGGGTGTGCTGATGAATACCGCGCAATCGTCGATGCCGGCGCTTGCCGCCGCGTTCTACCCGACACAAGGTCGCGGCACGGGCGTGGCGTGGATGCTGGGGATCGGCCGCTTCGGCGGGATCGCCGGCTCATTCCTCGTGGCTGAATTGACGCGCCGCCACTTCACCTTTGGCGGCATCTTCGCGATGGTTGCGGTGGCGGGTCTGATTTCGTGCGTGGCGTTGCTGATCAAGCAGGCGGCACGGCCGCATGTGGCGGCAGGGACCGGCGCGAAAGCGGAGTCGTTTGGGCATTGAAAAGGCGGGCGGTGCGAGTAAAAGGCACCGTCCGTCACTTCCCGATAAACTACGCCGTTATTGATTCGTGCGGGCATGGCAATGGTCAATACCATTGCCTTTGCACCGTCGCCCATCTAACGACAGGATTCAGTCAATGAAACGCGTAGTTGTATCGGCCGTGCTCGCACTGTGCCTCGCGCAGCCGGCCGTTGAAGCCGTTGCACAAACAGTCAGCGATCAATGTTTTGCGATCGGCGATATTGCCGGCCAGGTGGCCTCGTGGCGTGCCCACAAGAAGACGAAAGCGCAGGCACTTGATCAAGCGGCCAAGTACTACAAAGGTAAATCCGACCGGCAAGCAGTCTCCGCCATCGTCGAAAAGATCTACAGTCCGAACGCCCCTCACATGACGTCCGATCAGGCCAGCATGGCGTTCACTTCGGACTGTGCCAACCAGCAGAAATCGCAGGCACCCGCGCAGTAGTGCCTGCTATCCGCACTAGTGGTTAGCGCCAGGGCTAGCGCTTCCTGAACGCATCCAGCGACGTCAACGCGTTGCCGTGAAAATCGAACAGCGTGTTGTTGTCCCACTGATCGCCCGCGCCGACTTTCCATCCCACGTTCGGCGTCGGGATCCATTCCGGCTCCCACCAGAAGACGCCCTTGCCGTGGCCACCGGGTATCGCTTTCACGATATCCGTCACCGCGCCGATAAATTGCGCCTGACCGGCCGGCGTCTGGGGGAAGGTCGTGGAGCCGGTATTGGTCATCGAGTTGGGTTCCGAGTCGCCGTCGCTGGTGGTCCACGGATACGCGGTCTCGACGACCATCACGTCCTTGCCATAGCGCGTCGCCATATCGTTCGCGTTGTTCTGCAAGTCGCTTAGCGCGCCTTGCCACTGCGGGTAGTAGGACAAGCCGATTACATCGAACGTAACGCCGCGTTGCACCGCACTGTCGAACCACCAGCGGCTCGTTGCATTGTTGCCGCCGCTGTCGAGGTGCAGCATGACCTTGATCCGTTCATCGACCGATTTGACCGCATCGTGCCCGGCCTTCAGCAGTTGCGCGAGGTTGTCCCACTGATCGTACTTGCCGAGCGGCCACAGCATGCCGCCCGTGATTTCATTGCCGACCTGAACCCACTCCGGATGCACGCCATCGCGCTTGAGCATCGTAAGGACCTTCGACGTGTACTCGGACAGCAACGCGCAGGTTTGCTCGATATCCTTGCCGGCCCAGTCGTGTGGCGGATACTGCTTGCCCGGATCGGCCCACCAGTCGCTGTAGTGGAAATCGATCAGTATGCGCATGCCGAGCGCAGCGGCGCGGCGAGCCAGAACGCGAACATGTTCGGCATTGTTGTAACCGGCGGCGGGACTCTGGTCAGCCGGAAAAAAGTTCGGATTGCCAGGATCGTTCCACACTTTGATGCGGATCGAGTCGACACCGTGACTCTTCAGAATGAAGAGACAGTCGAGCGGCATACCGTGCTCGTAAAACTTCGCGCCGTTGGCCTCGAGTTCCAGCAGCGTCGACACGTCCGCACCCTTTGCAAACCCGCGGCCATGACCGAACACGCCAAGTTCGCCGGCAACGGCGGGCACGCCGACCGTTGCGCCGACACCAGCGGCAGCCCCAGCAGATGCGAGCCATCCGAGCATTTCTCTTCTGTTCATCTGTCATCCTCCATCGATTGAATGGCGGTTCTTCTAGAGGCCGCCTGTTCCGGGTTGAAGCGCTTAAATTTCTGCCTCCAATAACGCCTTCTTCTACCTTGATAAAACGTTCAGACGCGAGGGCCTACGTGTTCCTCCACGCGCAGACGTCGCCGGTTTTCAATTCCGAATGTCCCAGCACAAACGTCGCATTGGCTGGCGCAGGCGCTTGCACTGGCTCCGGCCCGAAGTTGAACGCGAAGGTCAGATCGCCGCGCCGGCGAATGCGCAAGCCATCAGCCAGGTGCTGCGTCTCGATGCCGGCATCTTTCGCGGCCCGCTGCAACACCTCGCGATGCAACGCGTGCGACAACCAACCCGCCACATAGCGAACCCTTCCGTGGGTGAGGATCGCGGGCCACGTGTCGTCGAATTGCGCGTCGACGGTTGTCTCGCCATTGGCGCGAACGTGCTCGCGCCAATGCAGTGCAACGCCCTGCGTGTCTCCGATCGAAAGCGCTGGCGTAAGCGTCGGACGCAGCGTTTCGACTTCGAGCACCTGCATCGGCAGAACGCGTTGCAACGCGCCGGGCGGCAAGCTCGAAGGAATGGCAAAGGTCGTGGTCTTCGAACCGCTCCTCGGACCGAATACCCATTGCGCCGAACTCTGCTCGATCTGGTCGACGAGCGTGTCGTTGATCACGGCAATACTCGGCACCACCACTAACCGGTACGGCGAAAGATCGGCTTTGCTCGACACGATATCGACATCGAGGCCGAGTTCACGCAGCGCCTCGTAGTAGTCGAACGCCAGCGTCTGGTAGTCGAAGGTTTTGCCATGACGCTGAATCTCGAACATCCACTGCGTCTCGTAGTCGAACACGATCGCCGTGGCCGCGCGCGTCGGCGCACCGAGTCCGGATAGCGCCGCGGACGAGGCAATTTCATGCGCCGCCTGCTGCACTTCGAGGCCGCCAGGCGACAGTTCGTTGTTCGGCAAGTTGAGACCCGAATGCATCTGTTCCTGCGCATACGGACACTGACGCCAGCGGAAATACGACACCAGTTCCGCACCATGCGCGAATGCTTCGTATGCCCACAGCCTGACCATGCCCTTCGCGGGCACCGGATTCCACGGCGCCCAGTTCACCGGCCCCGCCTGTTGCTCCATCACCCAGAAACGGCCGGCGCCGATCGCGCGGTAGCGGTCGTGATCGAACGCCGAGACGTCCGGATGCGCGGTACGTGCGTAACGCGCCTTCTGCTCTTCAGGCAGTGCGATCGATTCCGTGCGCGCGATCGGATAGCTATCCCACGCCGCCACGTCGAGCGCGTTGTCTTCGGCGAAGCGGTAATGATCGAAGGTCGTGAAGAAGCCCATGAAGTTATGCAGAAGATCCGCCTTGGGCGCATGCTGACGCAGCACGTCGATCTGCTCGCGATGGAAGCTGGCTACCTCATCCGACATGAAACGGCGGAAGTCGAGCAAATGGATCGGATTGGCGTCGGTGGGCGTGCGGTTCGGCAGGCCGATCGTATCGAACGACGGATACTCCATGCTCCAGAACACGTTGCCCCATGCATCGTTCAACGCCTCGACGCGCTCGTAGCGATGCTGCAACCACGTCTGAAAGCGCGCCAGCGCCGCGCCCGAATAGCTCGGCACAGTCTCGTGGCAGCCGAGTTCGTTATCGGTCTGCCACGCAACGATAGACGGGTGCCGTCCATAGCGCTCCGCCATCGCGGTGACAATGCGCACGCACTCACGCCGATAGGTTTCGCTGGAAATATCGTAGTGGCGACGCGAGCCGAAATTCCAGCGCACGCCGTCCGCACGTACCGGCAACACGTCCGGGTGCGCATCGATCAGCCATTTCGGCGGCGACGCGGTCGGTGTGCCTAGCACGAGTTTCAGCCCTTCGGCCGCGAGCGTCTCAACGGCTTCATCGAGCCAGTCCCAGGCGAATTCGCCGGCGCGCGGTTCCATCCGGCTCCACGCGAATTCGGCGATCCGCACATGCGTGATGCCGAGCTCGACCATACGTTTCGCATCGTCGGCCCACATCGAACGCGGCCATTGTTCGGGGTAGTAGCAAACACCAAGTTGCATGAGAAAGTCTCTTTGTTAAATGACGGCGAACGGGCGATCAGCCCTTGCTTGCGCCGAAAGTCAGGCCGGCGACGAAATGCTTCTGCATCAGGAAGAACATCAGCACGGAGGGCAAAGCAGCGAGTACCGAGCCGGCGGCAACCAGATTCCATGCCGTCGTCCACTGGCCTTTAAGCGCGGCGACGCCCACCGTGATCGGAGCAGCCTCATCGCCTTGTGTGAGGCACAGCGCCCAGAAGTAGTCGTTCCAGACAAACGTGAAGACGAGGATTCCCAACGCAGCGAGCGCGGGACGAATCAGCGGCAGCACGATGCGCCAGTAGATCGTCCATTCGCTCGCCCCTTCCACGCGCGCCGCCTCGATCATCTCGAACGGCAACTGCTTGATGAAGTTACGAAGGAACAGCGTGCAAAAGCCGGTCTGAAACGACACATGAAAAATCACCAGTGCCCATACGCTGTTGAAGAGGCCCACTTTCAGCGCCATGTCGCGAACCGGGATCATCAGAATCTGAATCGGCACGAAGTTGCCGGCTACGAAGGCGAACAGCACAGCGGTATTGCCCGGGAACCGGTAGGTCGCCAACGCGAAACCCGCCATCGAAGCGAGCACGATCGCGCCAATCACCGAGGGCACCGTAATTAGCACGCTATTGGCGAAGTAATGAAGCATCGGCGTTTGCGTGAGCGCCGTGCCGTAGTTTTCGATTAACGCAAAATGCTTGGGCCAGCCCCAGTAGGCGCCTTGCGACAACTCGTCCGACGAGCGGATCGACGTGACGAGCACGGCCAGCATCGGCAGCAGCCATATCAGCAGCGCAAGCGGCAGCGACGCTTTGTACAACGTGCGGTTGAGCGGTTTCCAGCGTTCGACGGGAAGGGGATACATGACGCGTAACTCCTGGAAATCAGTGTTCTTCGCGCAGCATGCGGCGCAGATGGAACACGATGTAGACGAGCATGATGGCGAACAGCACGACGGCAATCGCCGCGGAATAGCCTTCGCGGTAGTACTTGATCGCCTGGTCGTACATGTAATAGGCGAGCACGGTCGAACTATCGAAGGGACCGCCGCCACTCATCACCGCGATCAGGTCGAAGCTGCGCAGCGCGCCAATCACGGTCAGGACGACTGCCATGAATGTGGCTGGCCGCAGTTGCGGAAGGATCACGTGCCATAGCAGACGCACGCCTTTTGCGCCCTCCATGCGAGCCGCCTCGACCACTTCGGGATTGATACCTGTCAGCCCGGTGAGATACAGCACCATGCAGAACGGCGTTTGCGGCCACAGCGCGGCGAAGATAATGCCGAAGGTCACCGTGTGCGGATCGCCGAGCACAGGAATGCCATGACCAACGATCAGACGCAGCAAGCCGAAACCCGGATCGTAAAACCAGCTGAACACGAGCCCGACCACCACGCCGGATAGCACGAATGGCGCAAAAAACAGCGACTTCACGACCCGCATGCCACGGATATGCTGGTTCAGATACAACGCGAACAGCAGTCCGAGCGGCGGCGCCAGCAGGAATAGCGCGAGCCAGATCAGGTTGTTCTTGAGCGCCGTATAGAACGTGTCCGCATGAAACAGTTCGATGTAGTTATCGAAGCCCGCGAACGTCTTCGGCGTCATGCCGTCCCAGTTGTAAAAGCTGAGCGAAATACTGCTGATGATCGGGTAGACCACGCACAGGCAAAACAACACACAGCCCGGCAGCAGGAAGAAAAGCGCCGCGCGGTGCTGATGACGGCGCGTCGTGGAGACGTGCCGGTGCCGCGCCGCGGGTAGGCGGCGCGCTGCGGAATGAGACATGATCGGCCCTGGTCGAAAATCGAAGGAGATCGAAGGCGAGCGCCAGCGCTTGCTGCCTTGCTGGCGCTCCGGGGCTTACTTCTTGTAGATGCGCTTACGGGTCGCTTCGAGGCGGACCAGCACGGCGTCGAGTTGCGACGGATCGCTGTAGAACTGCTGCATCGCCTTCATGCCTTCGTCGGCCATTTCCTTCTGCATGTCGCGATCGTAGAACTGCGCAATGCCGCCCTTCGTGTTGGCAAGGGTCTGGAAACCGACCTTCGAAATCTCGTCTTCGGGTTCAGCGGATTGGCTGTTCGACGGCAACTGCCCCCAACCTTTCGCGAGATCTGCGTTGATCTGCGGCTGTTCCATGAAGGCCAGCAGTCTGCGGGCATCGGCCTTGTTCTTCGCCTTCGCCGGAACTAGCAGCACATTGACCGGGCCGTCTTCGGCCATCGGCACGTTCGCGTCGACCACCGGGAAGCGGAAGAAGCCGGTCTGCGGCCGGACCGAGGCGGGGATGCTCGCCGAGAAGAACGTGCCCATCAGCATCATCGAGGCCTTGCCGCTCACGAGAAACGGTGCGATCGAATCGAGGTCGTAGGAGAGCGCGTTGTCGATGAAGTAGTGATCGTCGATCAGCGTTTTCCACGCGGTGTAGACCTTTTTAACGCGCGCATCGGTGTAGGGAATTTCACCGGCCATCAACTGCTGATGGAATGCGTTGCCGTTGATGCGCAGGTCGAGATAGTCGAACCACGCGGCAAGCGTCCAGCTATCGCGCGCCGCAACGGCGATCGGAGCAACGCCGCTGGCCTTCAGCTTCTTGCAGGCGTCGAGAAATTCATCCCACGTTTTCGGTTCGCCCTTGATGCCGGCCTTCTCGAACAGATCCTTGCGATAGAAGAAGCCGTAGGCGTCGTAACCGAGCGGCGCGGCATACTGCTTGCCCTTATACGTTGATGCTTCCTTCACCGACGCATACTGTTGCGACCAGCCGTTTTTGCTCCAGTCCGACGACAGGTCTTCGAGCAGGCCGCGTTGCGCGTAATAGGCCATGCGCTCGCCGTCGTGCCACGACACGACATCTGGCGGATCGGTGGCGAGCCAGCCGCCCATCTGCACCTTGTACGCTTCCTCGGTGATGTAGGTCACCTTGAGGTCGACGTCGGGATTGGCTTTCTTGAACTTGTCGAACGCGTCCTGCCACGTCGAGCGCTGATTACCGCGCGCCGAGACGTTGACGGTCAGCGTGGCCGCGTCGGCCGCAGTGGCGCAGAGTGTGCCTGCAACCAGCGCGGCCGCAATCGACGCGTATGCCAGACGGCGAAGGCGAAGAGAAATCATCTTATGTCTCCTTGACTACCTTGTTGGCTGACAGCGGCTCGCTGCCAGACGATTACCCGCTCTTTGGCGGAATAGGGTTGTGTGATCAAGCGGCGACCCGCTCGGGCTCGAACGTGCTGCGTCGCAGTGCAACGCCGTCCGCATCGAACAGATGACATGCGGCAGGCGGAACGTGAATGCAGATGCGCTCGCCCGATCCAATCGGCGTATCGCCCGCGGCCTTGGCGATGAGCGTGCCGCCCGCGTGATCGGCGTGAATATAGCTGTGCTCGCCGAGTCGTTCCGATAGAACAGTGACGCATTGAATGGATTGCTCGTCGCCGGAGAGGTGCAGATGTTCCGGGCGCACGCCGAGCGTGACAGACTGCCCGCGCTGAAGACGTTGACCGTCCACGTGAGCGACCAGCCGTTCGCCGCTTTCCGTCAGCGTGACGGCTACCTTGCCCGCTTCGATCGAATCGACCACGGCATCGATGAAATTCATGCGCGGCGAACCGATGAAGCCCGCCACAAAGCGCGACTTCGGATGGTGATACAACTCGAGCGGTGCGCCGCTCTGCGCAATGCTGCCGAAGCGCTCGGCGTCCGCGCCTGCATGCAGCAGCACGATTCTGTCGGCAAGCGTCATCGCCTCGACCTGATCGTGGGTCACGTAGACCACGCTCGCGTTCGCGAAGCGTTGGTGCAGGCGGGCGATTTCGACACGCGTCTGGCCGCGCAATGCGGCGTCGAGATTCGACAGCGGTTCGTCGAACAGGAACACACCGGGTTCACGGACGATCGCGCGGCCGATCGCAACACGCTGCCGCTGCCCGCCCGAAAGCGCTTTCGGATAACGGTCAAGGAAGGCGTCCAGTTGCAGAATGCGCGCGGCCTCGCGCACCTTCCGGTCGATCACGTCCTTGGGCTGCTTCGCGAGTTTCAGGCCGAACGCCATGTTGTCGAACACGGTCATGTGCGGAAACAGCGCGTAGCTCTGGAACACCATCGCCACGCCGCGCCCGGCGGCGGGCACATCGTTCATGAGGCGGCCGCCGATGTGCAGTTCGCCTTCGCTCAGGTCTTCGAGACCGGCGATCATTCTCAGCAGGGTCGACTTGCCGCAACCCGAGGGTCCGAGAAACACGCAGAACTCATGCTGAGCTATCTCGAGATTTACACGCCGGACCACCGGCGGATGGTCACCGTAAGACTTTTGCACGTTCGTAAGACGAATCGTAGCCATGTTGTTGCCCTTTGGATTTAACCGCTTAAATTTCTAGGAAAAATAAACGGCCAGCTCTTGTGCAGCAGGCATTTAATCGCTTAAATTCGAGTCCGAGGGGAAAAGTCATGATGAGTGTCTCCGCTGTGTTTTCCAGCAACTTATCAACGTCGCCCGTTGCTTGCAACATTTGAATCGCGCTCCCTGAATATGGGATAAATAGTAAATGGTCACCCTTTCCGAAGTCGCAAAGCGCGCGCACGTCACCGCCGCCACCGTTTCCAATGTCCTGCGCAACCGCGAGAAGGTCCGCCCGGAGACGGCCGAACGCGTGTTGAAGGCCATCGCCGATCTCGGCTACCGGCCCAACCTGAACGCACGCGCGCTGGCGGAGGGCCGCTCGTCGACCTTGGCCCTGATGCTGTCGAACATCTCGAACCCGTTCTACCCCGAGTTCGTCTCGGCCGCCGAACGGGCGGCACGCAAAGCCGGGTACTTCCTGATGGTTTGCAATACTGACGACGATGCGGAGATCGGCCGCGCGTATCTGAACCAGATCGCTGGCACGCTCGCGGACGGCGTCCTCGTGATGAACACGGACATCGCGATCAACGACTTGTGCGCGTCGGCCACGCACAGCGCGCCGATCTTGCTGGCGATGTGGGAACACCCTGAGGCTCCGCCCGCGTTGCCCTGCATCGCCGTGGATTTTGCTCATGCGGGTGCGCTTGCCGCGAGGCATCTGCTCGAACTGGGTCACCGCGAGATCGGCCTTCTGATCGGCGATGGATGCGGCGGCTTGCAAGACGCGCGCTCCAACGGATTTCGCGCGGTGATGCGCGAGGCCGGAATCGAAACAGACGCTGCCGCGGTGCTGCAGATCCGCGACTCGATCGACGCTGGCTACGCCGCCTGCATGCAGTTGATGGCGAGCCGCCCTCACCTCACCGCGATTTTCGCGACCAACGATCTGCTGGCGATCGGCGCGGCCCAGGCATTGATCACGCTTGGCCGCGCCGTGCCGAACGATGTCTCGGTCATCGGCATTACGGACATTCAACTCGCACACCAGGTGCATCCTGCGTTGACGACGGTCGCGATCCAGACGGCGGCCGTCGCGGAGTTGTCGATCGAGAGTCTGATCCGGCTGATCCAGACGCCTGAACAACAACCGTCGATGGTGCTCGCGCCACCGCCGCAACTCGTCGTACGCGCTTCGACGGGGCCGCGGCGGGTGCGTTGAGGTGCGACCGCGCAACACGGCCGTCGCCAGCCGCCACCCCTCGCGGCCTGCCGCTTCACCGCACATTCAGCACAAAATGCTGTGGCGGCGTGAAAAAAAAGCGGCGCGCACCGTCAAAGGCCCGCTGGGATGATTTCATTGACTGCGGCGTACGCGTAGCATCAACGTGTTAGTCGCCCGCAATCTACCTTAAGTGCGCGGCCGCACCGCCGCATCGATGACTCGCCCTCGCCTCATCCTGGGCAACCCGAAGGAGCAACCCCGATGTCTCTCGCATTGACCCGCAAAGAACTGATTCGCCCACAGAACCTGATCGATGGCAAGTGGATCGACGCCGCCGACGCCGCGCGCTTTCCCGTCACCAACCCGGCCACCGGTGAATTGATCGTCGAAGTCGCGAACAGCGGTGCTGCGGACGCCCGCGCAGCCACCGACGCCGCGGCCCGCGCGTTCCCCGCGTGGCGCGACAAGCTGCCGCGCGAACGCGCGGAGATTCTGCGTCGCTGGCATGCGCTGATCGTCGCCAATACCGAAGACCTCGCCACGCTGATGTCGACGGAACAAGGCAAGCCGCTCGCGGAAAGCCGCGGCGAAGTCGCCTACGGCGCCTCGTACGTCGCGTGGTTCGCCGACGAGGCGACACGCATCTACGGCGATCTGATCCCGCAGCAACAGCGCGGCAAACGCATGAGCGCGGTGAAGGAACCGGTCGGCGTGGTCGCGGCGATCACGCCGTGGAATTTCCCGCTGGCGATGATTGCGCGCAAGATCGCCCCCGCACTCGCAGCCGGATGCACCGTCGTGGCCAAGCCCGCCGAAGACACACCGCTCACGGCACTCGCGCTGGCGGCGCTTGCCCAGGAAGCGGGCTTGCCGGACGGCGTGCTGAACATGCTGTCGGCTTCGCGTGACCAGGGCATTGCGGCGGTCGCTGACTGGCTCGCCGACGGACGCGTGCGCAAGATCACGTTCACGGGCTCGACGCCGGTCGGCAAGCATCTCGCCCGCGAATCGGCTGGCACGCTGAAGAAACTGTCGCTGGAATTGGGCGGCAATGCGCCCTTCATCGTATTCGACGACGCCGATCTCGACGCGGCGGTCACCGGCCTGATGGCCTCCAAGTTCCGCAATGGCGGTCAGACTTGCGTGTGCCCGAACCGGGTTTATGTGCAATCAGGTGTCTACGCGCGTTTCGCCGATCTGCTCGCGAAACGGGTCGCCGCGCTGAAGGTTGCGCCCGCAACCGATCCGGACGCGCAAATCGGCCCGATGATCAACGAACGCGCAATCGACAAGATTGCCCGGCACGTGGAAGATGCCGTCAAACACGGCGCAAAAGTGCTGACAGGCGGCAAGCGCCTGACCGAACTCGGCCCGAACTACTATGCGCCGACCGTGCTGACCGATGCACGGGACGACATGATCGTCTGTTGCGAAGAAACCTTCGGGCCGGTGGCGCCGCTGTTCCGTTTCGATGACGAAGCCGAAGCGATCCGCCTTTCCAATGACACGCCGTTCGGCCTCGCCGCCTACTTCTACACGCAGGACGTGCGACGTATCAATCGCGTCGCAGCCCAGCTCGAAGCGGGCGTGATCGGCATCAACGAAGGCGCCGTGTCGAGCGAAGCGGCGCCGTTCGGCGGGGTGAAAGAATCGGGCTATGGCCGCGAAGGCTCGAAGTACGGGCTCGACGATTACATGTCGATCAAGTACCTGTGCCAGGGCGGACTGGATTAAGAAGCCGCCGCGGCGCCAGAACCTCCTCCGGCACGCCGGCATTGCACCGTCCACCGCATAACCCGTTATCCTCTTCCTACTGAAGATCAGGAAACACGGATATGAATCTTAGGGCGTTGCAGTGCTTCGTGATTCTGGCGGAGGAGCTCAATTTCAGCCGCGCCGCCGAGCGCTTGCATATCGCGCAGCCCGCGCTGAGCCAGCAGATCCGTTCGCTTGAAGAGCGGCTCGGCACGCAGCTGGTCGATCGGGCAAGACGCCCGCTGAGTCTGACCGAAGCCGGTCACTACCTCTGCACGGAGGCGCGTCAGATTCTCGGTTCGTTGGAACAGGTATCTCTTACGGCGCAAGAAATCGGTGTCGGCCGGCGCGGCTGGCTCAGCATCGGCTTCACGCGCTCGGCGATGTACAGCATCCTGCCGCCCGCACTCAAGGCGTTTCACAACGCGTTCCCGCAGGTTGAACTCAAGCTCTTCGAATTGCTCACTGAGGAGCAAACCGATGCGTTGCGCGACATGCGCATTCACATCGGCATCGGGCGGCAGCCGCTCGCGATTGATGGCTGCACGTCCTATCCCTTGCTGCGCGAGCGCGTCATGGTCGCGCTCGAACCGGGTCATCCGCTGGCCGCACACAAGACCGTGCGAATTGCCGAGCTCGCCGATACGCCCTTGATTCTGTATCCGAAGCACCAGAACGCACAGTTCAAACGCTCGGTGCAAACGCTCTATCGCGATGCCGGCGTAACCCCGGTCGTCGCTCACCAGGCCTATGAAATTCAGACCGCGATTGCACTCGTAGCAGCGGGCCTGGGCGTGACGTTCATAGGCGAATCGGTTGCGCGCCATGGACGCACGGACGTCGTGTACCGGCACCTCAGCGGTCCCGGTTCATCATACCGATCGACGCTCGCAGCCACCTTTCGCACCGACGACGCCTCACCGCATCTACGCGCCTTCCTCGCCTGTCTCCCCGCGCCGCTTGCTGACGCCACACTATAAGTAAAAACCTATACAAGCATAAGCAAGCGGTCTTGGACTCTCCGTCCGGGCGTTCTTATCATGGGCCTCATGCTTCAGCCGCTGTCCGTTCATGAGCGCATCAGCATCAGCGCCTGCAGGCACGAACGGTAACCCCTGAAGCCCGGCCGTCAAATACGCGGCCAACGGGACACTGCCGGCGTTCGATCCGGCAGGCCGACCATAAGAACGCCGCCACGGCTCATGAAGCCGTCGCAGCAAGGTAGGAGACAGCATGACCTCATTCGACGAAGCCACCACCATGCGCAAAGTGTACGGGCGATTAATGCCCCTGCTCTTTGCGATGATGTTCTTCAACTATCTGGACCGGATCAATATCGGATTCGCCGCGCTGGACATGAACAAGCAGTTGGGCTTCAGTCCAGCGGTGTTCGGTTTCGCCGGCAGCATCTTCTTCGTCGGCTACATGTTGCTGGAAGTGCCGAGCAACCTGTTGCTGCATCGGGTCGGTGCACGCCGCTGGATCGCGCGCATTCTGCTGACGTGGGGCGCGGTTGCGGCAGCCACCGCCTTCGTCTTCAACGACTCGAGCTTCTATGTGCTGCGCTTTCTGCTGGGCGTGATGGAAGCGGGCTTTTTGCCGGGCGTGGCGGTTTATCTGACGAAATGGTTTCCGGTGCGCTACCGGGCACGCGCGGTGGGCGGCTACATCATCGCGGGTTCGTTTTCGGCGGTGCTGGGCGGTCCGATCTCGACAACCTTGATGACCTACGCGAACGGCATTCTCGGTTTGCAGGGATGGCAATGGATGTTCATCCTCGAAGGCATCCCGGCGATGGCGCTCGGTCTGCTGACGCTGCGCATCATGACCGAACGTCCGGCCGACGCAAAATGGCTCTCCGATGACGAAAAGCGCTGGCTGGAATCGACGCTCGCGGCCGAACGCGAAGCCGTTGGTGGCACCAAACATTTTCCGCTGCTGCGCGTGGCGAGCGACATCCGCGTATGGAGCCTCGCGTGTCTGTTCGGTTGCGCGCTGGTCGGCATTTATGGCCTCTTCCTATGGCTGCCGCAGATCGTTAAAAGCCTCGGCCATCTGAGCAATATCGAGGTCGGCTTTCTGTCCGCCGCGCCGCCGCTGCTTGGCGTGTTGGGCACGTTCCTGATCAGCCGCAGTTCCGATCGCACAGGCGACCGCAAGAAGCACCTCGCCTTCGTGTACGGCATGAGCGCATTGGCGATTGCCGGCAGTGCGTATGCGCCGAACCCTGTGATCGCCTACGCGCTGCTGTGCCTGACCGGTTTGTTCATCTATGCGGGCAACCCGCTGTTCTGGAGCCTCGCGTCCTCGTTCAGAACGGGCGCCGCGGGCGCCGCGACGATTGCGCTGATCAACACCATCGCGCAGTTCGGCGGCCTGGTCGGTCCCTGGAGCATCGGGCTGGTGCGCAACGCCACCGGCAACTTCAAACTGGCCTTGCTGACGATCGCAGCGTTTCTGGTGGTCGCGACGATCATCGCACTCGTGATGCGCGTCACGCCGTCTGAAGATGAAGCCGCCTCGCTCGCGACCGGCGACCCTGCCCCGCGCACCTGAGCGCCCTGACCGACGAAACAGCGAACGCTTAGCGCGGACAGATAAGCATTCACAACGACACTCACGGATTTTTCACACCATGATCATCGATTGCCACGGTCACTACACCACCTCGCCGCCGCAGCACGAGGCTTGGCGCGCGCAGCAGATCGCCGCGCTGAAAAACGGCGGCTCGCCGCCGCCACGGCCCCTCATTACCGATGACGAAATTCGCGAGAGCATCGAAACCGGCCAGATTCGCATCCAGCGCGAACGCGGCACCGACCTCACGATCTTTTCGCCACGCGCCGCCGGCATGGGGCACCACCTCGCCACGGCCGAAGCCAATGCAGTCTGGTCGAGCGAATCCAACGATCTCATCCATCGCGTAGTGTCGCTGTTTCCGCGCAACTTCGTCGGGGTGTGCCAGTTGCCGCAAGCGCCGGGCGTGGCGCCGGCCAATTGCATCGCCGAACTGCGGCGTTGCGTGGAAGAACTGGGGTTCATCGGCTGCAATCTGAATCCGGACCCGTCCGGCGGACATTGGTCGGGGCTGCCGATTACGGACCGCTCGTGGTATCCGCTCTATGAAGCGATGGTGGAACTCGACGTGCCGGCAATGATTCACGTGTCCTCGTCGTGCAATCCGAATTTTCATGCGACGGGTGCGCATTACATCAACGGTGACACCTCGGCTTTCATGCAGTTGCTGCAGGGCGATCTGTTCGCCGACTTCCCGACCTTGCGCTTCATCATTCCGCACGGCGGCGGCGCGGTGCCCTATCACTGGGGCCGCTATCGCGGACTCGCGCAGGACATGAAGCGGCCGCTGCTCAGCGAGTATCTGATGAAGAACGTGTTCTTCGATACCTGCGTGTATCACCAGCCCGGCGCCGAACTGCTCGCCAAAGTCATTCCGGTCGAGAACATCCTGTTCGCCTCGGAAACCATCGGCGCGGTTCAGGGTATCGATCCGGAAACCGGCCACTACTACGACGACACGCGGCGCTATATCGACGCCATCGAATGGCTCAGCGCCGCGGACCGTCAGCACATCTATGAAGACAACGCCCGCGCGGTGTACCCGCGGCTGTCCCATCAACTCGAGAAGCAATTCGCCACGCAAGGGGCAACGATATGACTGTCACTACGAATCCCATCGGCTGGCGCGAACACGAATCCGCGCCTCAGGCCAACCCGGCAACGCTCGACGCATTGCGTGAACTGGCGGTTTCTCTCCTCAGCGACAACATGGCGCGCGCGAGCGGCATGGTCGGCTTGCGGCCGTATCATCAGCCCAAACCGATGGCCGGCACCGCGGTTACGGTCCACACCCGCCCCGGCGACAACCTCGCGATCCATCGCGCGTTCGACTTTTGCCGGCCGGGCGACGTGCTCGTGATCGACGGCGCCGGCGAACTGACGCAAGCGCTAATGGGCGAGATCATGGCCAGCTTCGCGGAGAGTCTGGGCGTGCAGGGCCTCGTGATCGACGGTGCGATCCGCGATGTCGGCGCGCTACGTCAGCGCGATTTCCCGGTGTACGCGCGCGGCGTGACGCATCGTGGGCCTTACAAGAACGGTCCTGGTGAGATCAACGTGCCGGTCACGGTCGGCGGGATGGTGGTTCATCCTGGGGACATCATCGTTGGCGATGAAGACGGTTTGCTCGCGATCTCGCCGGCTGACGTGGAAGCGGTGATCGAAGGCGCACGGCGGCAGAATGCGAAAGAAACGGCGGCGTTGAAGTCGATCGCCAATGGCAGTTTCGACCGTTCCTGGGTCGTGCCGCATCGCGATCGGATGATGAACGGCTGACTTCCCGCACGACGCCAGAGCGTGCATGATGCTGACTGGTTCCTGCCGCGTAGCTTGAGTCGCGGCGAACCAGCTAACATCGTCCCAACCCTGCAGGAATCGTGTGCCTCATGGCGGAATATCTGAACGCTGCAATGCTTCTTGAACTCGCGCAACGTGCGGAAGAGCGCGCTGCCGCGCCTTGCATGTGTACAAAAACACCGCTGGACGGCTGGCACTCGCAACCGCTGTCTCTCGACGAAACGCAGTTCAAGGAAATCGGCACGCTTGCACCGGAGGACGATCCGGAACCGACGTTCAGCGAATACCTACCGGGCAAAACGACCTACTGGTCGGCCGAGGCCCCCATCGCACCACGTTACTTCCCGTACAACCGCTGTGCCGTCTGGCAGTGCACGTTGTGCGACCGTCTTTATCTGCGCTACACGGAAGGCGGTGGCTACTTCGTCGATCGCAGGATTCGCGCTGTACAGTCGGCGCTGATCGAGGACGTTCCGCTTCCCGAGTAACGTTAGAGATGCAACGCGCGGAGTTAATGCCCCGGCTTCAGCGCCGCATACGTCCCCGGCGTGATTCCATAGGCTCGCTTGAAAAGCCGGTTGAGATGGCTTTGATCGTAAAAGCCGACGGCCGCGGCAGCACTCGCCGCGCTATGTCCCGCCGCGAGCATGCGTTTGGCCGCGAGTAGCCGCACCTGCGTCGCATAGGCGTGCGGTGGCAGGCCAAACTCTTTGCAGAAGGCACGGGTGAGGTAATAGCGGCTCAACCCCACAAGCTCCGCCAATTCGTCGACCGGAATGTCGCGCGCATAGTTGGCAGCGACGTACTCCCGCACCTGCGCCATCTTGTGGGCCTCCCGCCGTGCTTCGCCGAGCTCGTGCCGCGATTGCCCGTAGCGCCCGACCAGCATCCCCATCGCCGCCCACCAATTCGCCTGCCGCTCCATCAGCGAGACCGAGCCGTGCTGGTCGAGACTCGCATGCGCCTTGACCAGCAGGCCGGCCAGATGCGCATCCTGATAGAGCCCCGGCGGGATCAGAAGCGGTTTGTCCGGACGCGAGTCGGGTGAAAACACAGCACCCAGCGCGCCCAGTCCTTCCATGTCGAGATAAATGGCGCGGTAATTCCATTCGCGGCCTTCCCACACCTCGCCGCTGTGATATTCGCCAGGTCCGAACACGAGCACGCTGCCGGGTCCGGCGACTTCGCTGCCGGTGCGCGTATGACACTGCCCCGCACCGGACTGCGTCATGACAATGACGAGTTCGTCGTGCAGATGCCGGTCGAATTTGTGCTCGCCGTAGCGGGCACTCGCGAGACAGGCGCCGTCGAGCGCGCCGTCTCGCCAGCACACCACTTCCGGCTCGCTTTTATCCGATGTGTCCATGGCTCGCTCTCCCGGGATGCCCTTCAAACCAGCTCTATTCTGACCCGGCGATTGCGGCGCCCCTTGTTTTCTATCTTCACGATGCGGATCGGTTTCGATTGCGCCGTGTTGGTCAGATGCGTGCCGCCGCAAGCCTGCCGGTCCAGGTCGCCGATTTCGACGATCCGCACCGTGCCGTCGGAGGTCGGCGGCGGCGCCACTGAAAGACTGCGGATCAGGCCCTGCGTCGATTTTGCCTCCGCTGCGCTGACGTAGTAGGTCCGAACGTCCATGGCGCTGCGGATCACCTCGTTGGCGGGCTCCTCGAGCAGGCGCAATGCGTCGTTATCCGCCTCGGGCAGATCGAAATCCATGCGGGCGGTGCCGTCGGCATTGATCTGCGCGCCGGTCACGAGTGCGCCGGCGAAGCGCTGATACACGAGGGCGTTGAGAATATGCGTGGCCGTATGAAGCTGGGCGACGGTGGAACGCCGGGCCGCGTCGACGGCCACGTGGACCTCGCCATTCAGTTCGAGCGGTTCGTCGAGCAGATGCCAGAGCATGCCGCCTTCCGGCGCGACGCCGGTAATGCGGACGGCACCGTGCGCGTGGGTCAGGGTTGCGGCGTCCGACACCTGACCGCCACCGCCCGGGTGCAAGGCCGTGCGGCCCAGCACGACGGCGCCGGGCCGCGAGGCGATCACGCTCGTCTCAAACTCGAGTAGGTCCGGCTGCTCATGGCAAAGATAGTGCGCCACCTTGAATTCCCCGCATGAAATGACTGATTACGCCTAGGATACTCAGTCTCATAGGAGGTCGTCTTGGTCAAAAATGCCCTGTGCGGTTGGGGCCGGACCGTGGCCGCCTGTCTTTTTTGCAAGTCAGGCGAAAGGCGGCCGGTGAGCCGCCACGTCCTTGGGCGATCAGACGGACAGCGTCTGCTGAAGGTTCAGATTGGGCGAATTGAGCGTCAAATCCGTGTTCAGGTTGGGCAAATTAAACGAATGGCCGCCGGAAACCGTCTGGTCGAGGCCGCCTTGCGCGGCCCACTGGAAGTTGCTCACGCCAGAAACACCGTCCGCACCGGACACGTCGTGCGTCTCGATCTGCTTATAGACGTCCGGGTTCTGCAGCATGTACGACGCTGCGGCGGACACGTCGGACGGCGTGCCGGCGGGCGGATTGTTGGCGAGCTTGTAGAGCTGATCGGGATCGAGCGACGAGATGCCGTTCTGGCTCATGTAGCTCGCCAGCGCGCCGGACGCGCTTTGCGCATCCATCATGGCGCCTTGGGTCGAGGTCGAATCGAGCGTATCAGTCGTGCTCGGCGACGGCTCGCTGTCGAGGCCGCCTTGCGCGGCCCACTCGAAGTTGCCCACGCCGGAAATACCGTCAGCACCTGACACGTCGTGCGTCTCGATCTGCTTATAGACGTCCGGATTTTGCAGCATGTACGACGCCGCGGCGGACACATCGGGCGGCGTGCCGGCAGGCGGATTGTTGGCCAGTTGATAAAGCTGATTCGGGTCGAGCGACTTGATGCCGTTCTGGTTCATGTAACTCGCGAGCGTGCCCGACGCGTTCTGCGCCATCGCGTTCTGTCCCACCGACGACGAACTTTGCTGCAACACCTGGTTGATCATCGCATCGACTTGCTGCTCCAGCTGCTGGATGGACTGATCTTCTGAAGAGAACGACGAGTCGAGGCTGGGTGTGGCAAAACTGGAGACGGCGTCGTTGGCGATAGCGGTCATGGGATCCTCTGCAAGGGAAGATAGACCGCCATCGGTCATGCGGATGTGAAACGAAACACAGCGGCGGTCCGGGGTCGTCTAATGCTAATTGGGCCAATTGGGCCGGTTTCGGCCCATGCGAAAAGCGGTCCGAAAATGCGAAGCCATGTCTGTGTGAGGGGGAATGCGTGGCATCCGGCACAGCACATCATTGGACCTGCGCAGCGCCGCGCGCGGCCTGCTCTTCGCAGTACGCCAGGTACTTATCGTAGGCCTGCTGCGGCGGCGTTTTGGCGTACTGTCCGTACAGACGGTCGATAAAGGTCGTCAATTCCGCCTGCGCGTACAACTGTCGTTCAATCGGCATTGCCGCCGCTACATGCTGCGCCTTGCGCAACTCGTCTTCCTTGCTGACGCCAGCATCGCGGTCCTGGGCGATCAGCTTCGCGTTGTTCGCACGCGTCGTGCAGACCTGCGTCATTGCCGACGAAGCCTGTGCACGCGCGGATAACGGGCTTAGTGCTGTGGCCGATGCAATCAGCGCTGTCACGGCGATGCCGCGCGCGAATGGCAGAAAGGAGGTGCAAGGCGAATCGCTTCGGGGTACGCCGATCATCCGGTCCTCGTTATATTCGGTTGTAAAAGCCTGCCGTCGAGCAGCGTCGACGCACTTTCGTCGTCGGCAAAACGACTGATCGACAGCACATGATCCAGCGCCCAGACGCAGTGAAACCAGCCGGTTGGAATCACCAGCAGATCGCCCGGTTCGAGCATGACGTCCACGCCAAGCGCACCGGCAAAGCGCGGAAAGCGTGCCAGGTCCGGAGCCGCTACATCGACGCGGCAAGGGCGATACGTGTTGAATGCATCGAGCGCGTAGACAGCGCCTTCCTGAGCAGGCGCATAGAGCCGCACCCGCTTGCGGCCGTGAATCTGTGCAAGAAACGAATTCGCCATATCACAGTGCAAACGCGTAACCAGTGAGGCGGCGCTGGCCCGCCCGAACCAGAGTTGCCCCGCGCCGAACATATGCGCCGGAAGCATCGGCAATGAAAAACGCGCTTCCCATGCGGGCGGCAGGAGGCAGCCTTCCGTGTAGGTGGCGGCGCCTGCGCTGGCGAGAGGCTGTACGGCGAATCCGTCGATAAAGTCGGCAACGGTTTGCGGAAGGCCGCTCGACGGATTCGCGCGCAGTACAGTAGCGCCCTCGTGAGTACACCAATCATCGAGTGTCCAGGCGACTTCGGGCCAGCTCACCATGCCGCGCAACACCAGCGGGACGGAGGCATCGAGCGTGTCTGCGAGTGCCGCGTGCAGGTCCTGATCGTCGCAGCCGCTGGCCCGCAGCGCCGGCACCGTCGCTAGCGCTGTGGGTGCGCGCCGCCGGGCTCGCTCCAGCGCCATGCGTGCCGCCGCCGAGGGACGCTTGAGCAGTTGCAGCCAGTAAGCGGCGAGCCGCTCAGCGCCGTCGATTCGCACGCCGCCGAACGCCATTGCCGCCGCACTGCGCGGATCGAAGCCAGTGGGATCGTCGAGCATCGCGCTTAACAACGCGCGGCTCAGCGTGATTCGGGCTGCGGCGCGGTGCACGTCGTCGGGTGGGATCGACGTCGACTCGATCCGCGGACCAAACGTGAAACGGCGGCTGGCATCCGCGCAATCGCTGACGATCAGATCGACGGCCACCGCTTGTGGCGGCGCCACGTAATGTGCGCTAAGCCGCGCTTCCAGAACCGCGCTGAGTTCGACATGCGCCGTCATGCTCACCATGGCTTGCGCCAGTAGACCGCTTGCGTGTTCACACGCGTAAGCGGCGCGTCGATGCGATGCACGGCGCGGTATTCGTCAACGGCGCGTGCGCAGCCAGTCGGCAGGCCATAGTCGTCGACGATCACGAAGCCACCCGGTGACAGGCGCGGATACAAGGCCTCGAGTGCGTCACGGGTCGAGTCGTACCAGTCGCCATCGAGACGCATCAACGCGAGGCGCTCGATCGGCGCGTCCGGCAACGTATCGGCGAACCAGCCCGGCAGAAAACGCACGCGGCGATCGAGCAGGCCCGCGCGCGCGAAAGCTTCGCGCACGGTCGCCAGATCGCTGCGCAGCAGGCCGACCGCGCGCATCAGGTGATGCCAGATGGCATCGCGCAAATCCGTGGCAGGGTTCGGCGCGGGCAGACCCGCGAACGAATCGGCCACCCAGACGTTGCGGCCAAAGCCGCCGAACGCGGTCAGCGCGGCGCGCATCAGAATCGTCACGCCGCCGCGCCATACGCCCGTTTCGATGAAGTCGCCCGGCACGCGCTCGTCGATCACGAGGCGCGCCAACTCGACGACGTTATCGAGTAGCACGTCGTCGCACATCGTCAAACGACGCGACTCGTGGTGCATGTGGTTGAGCGCATCCGCCATGCGCGCCGGCTCGATCCCGGCAACCTCAGCCGCCGTGCGATGCAGTGGCGCGAGCCATTCGGCAAACACACGGTCCGCATCGGCGAGCCGTTCGACGCAATCGTCGGCGGTGATTGGCGCAGTTTGGGCCGCGGCGGCTTGCGCGAGGTCGTGAATGTCGGCCGCGCCGCCAATGTAGCGGCGGATCATCGCCAGATACGCATAGGCGCGCTCGTCGTCCGCGATCAGCATGGATAGCTGCGGCTCGGGGCCGGACAAAGAAGCGGAAGAAGGACTCGAAGGATTCAATTCCATCGCGGATTCGGGTGGACGCTCGGACCGTTAGCGGACGAGACATGTGCGGGAAAGCTGCCACGCGCAAGGCTCGGCGCCGCGGCAAGCCCGAACCAGTATCGGCCGACGCGGCCACCCGTTCAGCTGAATCGCGAACGGATGCATGCTCATGCGAACCGCGGAGGATCGGCGCCTCTGTGCGCCAGCCAGCAAGGGTGTCCCATCCACTGCGTGCGGTTTTCGATGCAGCCTTTCGTGTCGAGCCACGCAGCGGCGTGCCGGATCAGGTGTGATGGCACCATCGCCCGCCTTCCCCTTCCGCCAATGACTGGTTTTCCGCCCCGCCCCGCGCAGTTGCTGCGCCCGTCGATGACCTGCCTCGTGGCCGGCTGCCTGCTCGCACTCGCCGGCTGCGCGACGCCGCCTAAACCGCCCCCGCCGACGGCAGACGAGTCCTTGCCCGTGGCCTTGCGAGCCAACCAGGACGAGGTGCTCCAGGAAGTCATGACCACCCATGGCGACGAAACCTACATATGCCGCCGCATCAAGGCGGCCCCAGTCGCGCTGCCTGACACGATCCCTGGCGTCGCCCGTGACGGCACGCAGCTGCTCTGGGATCCTTTGGGTTCCGAAGCAACCCTCGTCGACGCCGCCGGCCAAAGCGTCGGCACCGTCGCGCCGGGCCGCTACTTTCTCTCCTACGACGGCAGCTACGTGATCGGCAACGTCGCCGCCGAAAGCCAGGTAGGCGCCAATGCGCTGACCTGGGCGCGCTACACGGCCCGCTTCGTCGCGGCCCCGCGCCCGGGCGAGGGCCGTTTCGCCGACGTCAGCTCGATCCAGCGCATCGACACCACGGGCGGTGTGCCGCCGCAACCGTCGTGCGAACTCGAGGGCGCGCATCTGCTCGTGCCGTACGGCGCGACCTATATGTTCTACCGCGCTAAAGGCCGCGCGCCGGTCGCCTTGTCGGCGAATCAGGCCAGGCAGTAACCGAGGAGTCGACGATGCAATTCGGTTTGTTCATGACGTTGCCTGCCCCTGAGCCGAAACCGGCAGCCGAGCTTTACCAGCGCGCGATCGCGATGGCCGAAGCCGCCGATACGCTCGGCTTCAGCCACCTGTGGCTCGCCGAACATCACTTCACGAACTACTCGCACTCGTCACGGCCGCTGATGCTGCTGTCCCATATCGCCGCACGCACTCGCCATCTGCGCCTCGGTCCGGCGATCGTGCCGGTGCCGCTGCATCATCCGCTCGTGATTGCGGAAGAACTCGCCACGCTCGATGTGTTGAGCGGCGGACGTGTCGAAGCCGGGCTTGGCAGCGGCTATCAACGCTATCAGTACGAGCGCTTCCAGCTCGTCAAAGGCGCCACCTCCGCCCGCGACGACGAAGCGATCGACGTGCTCTTGCAAGCACTACGCGAACCCGTGTTCTCGCACCAGGGCGAGTACTTCAACATTCCCCGCACCGGCCTCGTCCCGCAACCGCTGCAACGCGCGATGCCGGTATGGCTCGTCGTCAATTCGAGCCGGCGAGCGTCGGTCGAACAGGCGGTGCGACGGCGCGCAAATCTCTTCACCGGCGTGCTCGAACCCATTTCGAAGCTGACCGACGTACGGCGCCATTATCCGGACCTTGCCCCTGCACTCTCGACTGTACGCATCGGCACGCAGCGGCCGGTGTTCGTCGCGCAGAACGAAGCTCAGGCCCGCGAGGCCGTCGAACATGCGCGCTGGAACGGACGCGCGACGCTGCGCCTGCGTCACGACATGGGCGACGTGGTGGACGGCGTCGTGCCGGACCAGCCGCTACCCGACGAACCGTCCGACGACGCGCTGCGTAACGATTTCCTCGTGATCGGCACCGCCGACGAATGTATTCACCAATTGCGCCGGATTCAAGCCGGCCTCGGCTGCGATTATTTCAGCGCGAGCTTCTGGTTTGGTTCGATGCCGCATGAGATGGCGATGGAGTCGATGCGCCGGTTCGCACGCGACGTGATGCCCGCATTCGCGAACGGTGCGCTTGCAGCGACCACCCAGCAAGCGCCGGCATCGCGCCCGCAATGGGAATCCACCTTGGCGTGGTGAACGCATTCAGCGCGCATGACACGCGTTCCTTCGCACGACGTTTGCATCTGCCACGTTCGCATCCTCGGCCCTCACTTCGGACTTCCAGCACTGCAATGTGACGTGGCGATGAAAATTCGTCATCGTCGGCGAGTTGCCGACGCGACCGTCCTCACATGGGAGACCGCTCGTGCCATTCGGGATTCGCAACCCTTTCTCACGCGGCGCACCGCCCGTTCAGCAACAGCAGCAGCCTGCGGCCCCGCAGGCGAATCAGCCGCAGAACAATGTACCGCTGCCTGAAACGAGAGTGGTTGGCGGCCCGCTCGACAAGCTGCGCGCATTGCGCAACCATCTGCCCAGCGCGCCAGTGCAGACGCCGCTTGGACCAGGGCAGACGCATAGCGACCCGATGCCGCAAGGCTCGCCCCTCAACGACCTGACCGGCAGCGGTGCGAACAGCACCTTCACGCCGTTCCACGCACGGACCACCGTGCGCGCATCGCGGCCCGCGCCGGACATCCTGCCAAGCCCTGGGCAAATGCACACGCCGAAGGCCAACGCGAGCACACCGCTGGGCGTCAATTCGCACAACAACACCAATGTGAAGACTGCGGTCGGCAAGAACGAGCGAGCCTTGTCGCAAGCAAGCACCGAACTGCGCGACCCGGCCAGGGCCGACGCGCATCTTGCCGAGAGCTTTCCGGCTGAAGCGGGTACGCAGTTCGCAACCGAGCGCGACACGCTGCTGGCCAATATCCGCGACGCGATTCCGCAAGGTCAGCGCGGCGACCCGCCGCTCGCGAAGTCGCGCTATCTCGGTCACGCGCTCGCCGAAGCGACAGGCGGCAACGTGCAACGCGCGAACGACGTGCTCGGCGTGCTGCAAGGCACGATCCAGAATCCCACTCCGCAGCAGACGCGCGACGCGTTCGCGACACGCTGCGCGATGGCGCGCTCGCGAGCCGCGTTTCACGCGCTGCGCAACGTCGAAGCGGCGCCACCGATGGGCGGCAACATCCAGGCGCCGACCGACCGTGACCGCAAGGTTCACGCGGAAGCCGACTGGCAAACCTGGCGCGCCGCCGACACGCTGTTGTCGGCATGGCCGAACGGCATGGAAAAACCCGGCACGCTGCCCGAACTCGCGGAATCGGCCAACGCTATGCTGCCGGCCGCCGAACGCGACGCCAACACCCAGGTCGCGCAAAGCCAGCAGCAGGCCGCGATCAGCCTCGCGTTGACGCCGCATACACAGACCGCCAAGGCGATGCTGTGCGGCAATGCATTGCTCGAGAGTCCGCGCGCGCAACCGCAAACACATCTTCGTTCAGCGTACCTCGCGCATCGCAACGGCATCGCCGAAGCTGATGTCGGCCAGGTGCAGAATCGTATGTACTCGGTGGTCAAGCATGCGCAGCGCAACGCGACGTCGGCACGCACCGGCTCGTGGATGAATCGCACGGCGCAGCGGTTTCGCAGCGGCGTCAAGCAAAGCTTCGGCCACGAGAAGGATCCGATCTCGGCGCTCGGCATGGGCACCGCCGGCGGTCTGATGGATCATCCGGACAAGGACTTCAGCACACTACAATCCATCGACACGGTGGTCGACGCGCTAAACACGCAGGTGGTGAACGCGCCGCACCGGCAGCGCGGCCAGGCGCCGGACAACGCGACGATGAACGCCGCTGTGCGCGCCGCCGCGCTACGCAACTGGAAGGGAAATATCGGCGCCAAGGGCTGGTTGCGCGACGACACGAAATTCGGCCGTCTGCAACGCAATCAGATTGCGCGCGACGTTGCAGGCGCGCTGAACATCGATAAGGACACGGTGCGCAACAGCCCGGCGTTCCGCGATCTACCGAAGATGAACGCCGAGACGCTGCGCGCCTGGGCAACCGAGTCGGGCGCGGATATGAATGCGCCGATCGGCGCGACCAACCGCACGCTTGGCCAGAATCTCGACCGCATGCAGGCGATCCGTCAGGATCCGGTGGCGACGCCGGCCACGCCGCAAGGCAACATCGATTCGTTATGCCATCTGGTCGAAAACGTGCCGAAGACGTGGAGCGTGCAGATGTCGAGCGGCGGCGTCTACGGGCTCGACGCGAACATCTCCGAAAACATCGCAACCGCGCTCGGCCTCGTCGGCGCGCCGAGCGCTTCGGTGGCGCCGGACGTGCGCTATCTGAAAGGCCGTCACGCGCTGCTCGAAGTCGGCTCCACCTCGCATCACGGCGAAATGTTTATCGGCACCGACAACCGCAAGTCCGCGCACCTGGGCGTCGGCGGCTTCATCGGCTGGTCACTCGCAGGCGGCAAGGCGATGGCGAGCGGCTACGGGTCCGTGATTGGCGGCCGCGACACCAGCAATCCGCGCGGCGTGGTAATCCGCACACCGTTCGACCAGACCGGCAACAACGACCCTGAGGCCTGGCGCGGCAAGATGACCGACGTGGTGCGCACGCTCGGCGGCTCCGGTCCCGGCGGACAACTGCCGCGCACAAAGGACGAAATGTGGAATGGCATGGCGGACAGGTTCTTTGCCGATCCGGACGTGTCGATCGGCTGGGTCGACAACAAGAGCCGTTCGAACTACGGCTCGCTTGCGGTGACGGGTGGCGCGCGTTATGTGACCCCGGCCAACGTCAAGTTCGGGCCGCTCGTAACGGGCGAGGCCGTGTTCAGTTCGAGCAAGGCTCACTCGACCGATCAGAGCGGCGCGCGCAATGTCGACAAATCGAGCAGCGGTCATCGGTTCGCAGTCAATGGCAGCGCCACGCTGGTATCGAGCCCGCCGCCCGTGCCGATCGGCAACGCCGGGCCATTCAATTCACTGTCGTTTTCGAGCGCACCGCTGGTCGGCTTCGGCACGACCTTGCTGCAAACGGGCACCGGTTCGACGCTGCGGCTCTATGAAGAGAGCGGCGACATCGTGCCCGAGCGCACCTATCGCGACACCGAATTCACCAGCGTCGGCAATTACCTGCAATACATCGACAGCCGCAATGATGCGTGGGCGCATTCGGTAAACGGCGGCCAGAACGCATTGAACACGTACCAGACCAAGGTCAAGCTCAACGCGACGCGCGGCAATCAATACTATGGCGAACGGCAGCGCATCGTGCCGGAAGCGGCTGCCGAAATCAACGCGTATCGCGGCACGCTGCGGATGTTCGAGCAAGGCGGACGCACGCCGACCCAGGACGAGCAGAGGGAGATGCTGCGGATTCGCGGCGAAATCGCGCGCTTGCTCGAATCGCCGACAAGCTGGACGAATCATGTGCTGTACAGCTACGAGTCGAATTCGGCGTCGCGCACGTCGGGGCTCTCGTATGTCGGCACGGCGCAGGCGGTCAAGCAGGTCAGCGCGCAGCGGGAACTCAGTTCGTTGTCGGTGCCTTGACCGTGAACTGAGCGCGCCTAGCCTTCGAGCACGGCGCGCACCCGCTCACCCATCGCGTCGAAACGGGCGCGTTGCAAGCGCGCATAGTCGTCGTATGTGGCAACCAATGCGCCGCGCACACCGTCGTTCTGCAGCGATGCGATGGCTGCGAGCGCGGCGTGTGCGCCGTCGTCGCCATCGCATGCCGCGCTCCATGACTCGCAACCCACCTCGCTCAGGAGACGTTCGATGCGCGCGTCCATCGACAGTCCGAACACCGGCACGCCATGCGAGATCGCGAGTACTGCCGCGTGATAGCGCGTTGTCACCACGCATGCTGCATGCGCGACCGTGGCGGCCACTTCGTCGAGCGTATGCGGGCCGCGCGCGACGATGTCGATTGGGAATGGCACACGGGCCGCCAGATCGGCGCAGGCGCCGCTATCGAGTTGCTCCATGCCAACCAGCACCGGCGTGTAACCCTGCTCCCTCAAGCCGACAGCGATCTGCACGAAGCGATCGAGATAGGCGTGATAGGCCTCGGCGCGCGCCGTGTTCCAACTGTGAAAATGCAAAGGACCATAGCGCAGCGATGATGCCTCGCCGCGTGCGTCGAGTTCACGCGCCCGCGCGGCGTCGGCATGCACTGGCCACCAGAACGGATTGTTCGGGCATAGCGCGACGCGCCGTGAACTGAGCGCCGCGTTGCTTGCGTCAGCGGGCGCCCGATAAGTCCAAGCGGTATCGGCGCCCACTTGTGCGCTAACGCCGAGCGAAGCAAGTTGTACACGCGCAGCGTCATTGCGGCAAATGACTTCGCCGGCTTGCGCATTGCGTTCGACAAAGCGCGTGAGCGCAGTGCTCATCGTGCCGCTATCGACACCGTATGCAATCGCCGGCCGCCGATGCGCATGCGCAAGCGCAATCCCGCCGATCAGCACGCCCGCCAACGAGTCGGAAAACTTCGACGTATAGGTCGAGCCTTCCACGTTCAGCACGAGATCGGCATCGCGCACGGCGGCGCCGAGCGCATCGGGCAGATAAGGCAGCGAAGGCGTGAGGCGCGGCGTGCCGGCAAGCAGCGGATGATCGAAGCAGTCGCCGAGCGCAAACAGCGTGATATGCGGCTCGCGCGGCGCGAGCAGGCGACGCAACTGGGCGATCGTCTCAATCGTGCGCAGATCGGCACCGGTGTTGCCCGCGCCGCTATAGCCAAGCAGCAACACGCGCGGCGCGTCACGATTCGCGCCTGGATCGTTGCGGCCGGGCGCGCGCCGTGCCGCGTTGATGCGTTGCTGCATGTCGTCGAGAAACACCTCGTCCGGCGCGGGTGCGCTTGCATAGCGATTCAACGCGGCAAGCGAACGCTGCAACGGGCTCTCGACAATATCCCAATCCATCACGTCGCTCCCAAAGCTTGCGCGAGTTGCTGCATTTGCAGCGCGCCGGAATACGGTTCCACCGCCACTTCGATGATCGTCACGCCGGCGTGATCGCGTGCTTCGGCGAGCGCCTCGTCCAACGCGTCGCGCGTCTCGACACGGCGATGCGCGAGCCCGAACGCCTGCGCGAGCGCGCCGATATCTAGTTTGTAGGGATTGCGGATCGTGCGCCGATAGGCCGGTGCATGCGCAATCGGCAAAAAGTCGAAGATCGCGCCGCCGCCGTTGTCGACCACACAGATGCAGGCTGGCGTACACACACGTTGCGCGCTCGCCAGTGAAGAAAGGTCGTGGATCAACGCCTGATCGCCGAGCAGCAGCAGACCCGCATCGCGGCGCGCGAGCGCTTCGCCGATGAACGTCGCCATCGTGCCGTCGATGCCGCTCACGCCGCGATTCACATAGATGTCCTGGCGCGCGGCGCGTACGTCGTAGCCGATATCGGCGTGACGCATCGACATGGAATTGCCGAGATGAACGAAGGCAAAGCCGGGCGCCGCCAGCACGCAATGAACCGCCGACACTTCGCCCCAGGCGAGCGATGCGACGCAAGCGCGCCGCTCGCGTGCGCCGTAACCGGCGACGCTTGCCCAGCGGTCGCGCCAGGAAAAGGCGACGGTCGGGCGAGGCGGCGTGGGTGCGTTGGGACTGGCGTCGGCATGTGTACGCCGCTGCACTGCTTCGGCCAGCGCTGCGGCAATCTCTTGCAGCATCGCCGATGACGGCGCAACCAGCACGTCGCGTGGATCCAGAGCCGGATGCAGATAGTCATGCGCCACACGGCAAGGCGCGATCTTGATCGTCGGCACGTCGGCGTGTGCTTCGAGGTACGCGTGCAGCACCGGCATAACCGGCGCGAGGCCGAAGCGCACGATCAGTTCCGCGCGCGCCGATGCGAGCCGTGCGGCACCGCCGAATACATCGAATGCGTTGACGATCAATGCGCCCGCCGCGCCGCGCGCGGCCGCTTGCGGCGTCAACGCCGACGGCCCCGATCGCAGCCCACTGCCCGCGTCGGCTAGCACGGGAAAGCCACTCGCCGCGGCCAGCGCGAAAATCGCTTCGAGTGGCACGCCCGGTTCAGGGCCGACCACGATCAACCCGTTGAGGCCGTTACTGAGCGGAACGCTACCGCGCTTCGCAAGCACGCGCGCCATGACGCGTTCGACGATACGCGCGGGCGACGCTTCAGGTACTGGGGACGCGACGTGATCGTGCGGCGCTAGTTGAGCCCGTGCCGCGCGGACCGTCTCGAACGAAACCGGCTGCGTCTCAACTGCATCGTAGACACCGGCAAGCGGGACGTTGATATGCACCGGACCACGCGTCGGCCGCTGTGACGATGGATGCACATCGGCGCGCGACAAGCTGTCATCGCCGTCCGGCACTCCCCTGGACATCGCAACAAGCGCTGCCGCGAGCGTATGACGGGCTTGCTCCAGAGCCTGCACTGCATCTTCAGGATCTTTCAGGTCCGCCTGCGCGCGCACGAACGCGCGAGTCACGCCGAGATGATCCGCCATCTGTCCAAAGCCGGTGCCGCGCAGCGCACGTGGCCGGTCGCACGTCAGTACGACGAGCGGCACGTCGGACGCGTCCGCTTCGGTCAGAGCGGGCAAGACATTCGCTACCGCCGAGCCGGACGTCGTGACGATCGCGACCGGTTCGCCGCTTGCCTTCGCGATCCCGAGCGCGACGAAGGCGCCGCTGCGCTCATCGGTGCTGACCATCTCGACGGCAATGTGCGGATGCGCTTCGAACGCAAGGCACATGGCGCTCGCGCGTCCACCAGGACACAAGACAGCGTGACGCACGCCGGCAGCACTCAGCGTTTCGACAATCCATTCCACCCACACTGCGTTGAGCGATTCGCCGCTTGCCGCACAGGCTTCGCTAAACGATTCACTGCCCGTCGCGGCGGTTTCGTACCGCAAGGCGCTTACCGTCATAGCCGCTTCGTTTAACGGCCCACCGTCCGACGCTGAGGTTTCGTTAAAAAATTGGCCAACTCTCGAGGCAACTTCAGGAACGGCGCCCATCAAGCCACCGCTTGCGACGTACCCGCCACCGGCGTAATCGCAATCGTGCTCACGGGAGTGGGCGCCGCCCCCTGCTCCGCCGCAATCAACCGCTCCATCACGCGTCGTGCGCGAATCGCGCCGGCGTCGATCGGCAGCAGCGCCGGCTGCATCGCCCAGAAGTCGTGGTCGCCGAGATTCTTCTGTTGCGCTTCGAGCATCGGCAGGTCCTCGCACTCGAACGGCTTCATCAGTCCTTCGACGGCATAGCGCACCAGGCCGCGCGCCGCGTCGCCCATCTCCTTCGGCAAACCGAACGCGAAGAAGTAATGCGTCGTGCGTTCGGTCTCCGGCGTCAGCCAATGCGCGGACGGCGCGATCAGCCCCGCTTCGCGCGGCATGCCCGCCGCGGTCACGCCGACCACGATCGAGAGCAATCCAGGTGGCGTCCAGCGCACGTCCATCCAGCGATCCACCCGCGTACCGGGCGGAATCCCGAAGCCTTGCGCGACGAACGGCTGCAACGCTTCGTCGTAAGCGCTGCGGCGGACCCAGACAATGTCGTCGAGACTGCCCGACTGCACGTCGCCCCGCGCGATCGCCTCGCTGCCCAGCGTATCGGGATGAAGAAACTGGAAGTGGCTCAGATCGAGCAGATTGTCGGCGCTCAGCTGATAGTGCGCGCGCGTATGCAGGTAACCGTCGTGTGTGACGTTAGCGGCGGGATCGACGAACGGAAACGACGGCAGCAAGGCCGCATCCGCGCGCGCGGGGTCGCCCGGCCAGAACCAGATGGCGCCGTAACGTTCGAGCGAAGGGTACGCACGCACCTTCGCGCCGGCCGGCACCCGGCCGTCGCCGTGCGGATTGTGCACGCACTGTCCGTTCGCACTGAAGCGCAGACCGTGATACGGACATTCGAGCACGCCGTCGACGATACGGCCTTGCGACAGCGGCGCGAAACGATGCGCGCAGCGATCGTCGAGCGCGATCGCGCGCTGTTCCGCATCGCGATATAGCACCACAGGCCGCCCGAGCAGCGTGCGCGAAAACGGCACGTCGGCGCGGACCTCGTGGGCGAAAGCCGCGACATACCACGCGTTTAACAGAAAGGACATGAGCGCACTCGCAATGGAATCGGCACAAGAAAAAAATGCGCGGCGCCGCATTGGCGGCCACCTCATGCGAGTGTAAATAGCCGCTCATCCCACAGATTCAACAAAGCTCAGGGAAATGCGAAGCCGCATTTCTTAAAACGCGCTTTTCAGATTCTCAACAAAAATAAATACGGCTTGCAACGCTGAAAGGTACTGCGAACCTTGCTTCGCGTGCGATTCCCGGCGATGCGGGTCTCTTTTACCCGTTACCGAATGCATGACGGTAATTGCTGCCGAAATCGTGTTTAGAAGTGCATCTCCCGGCTAATAGCCGCGATCTGTCTGGTTATTGACCGGATCGAAACGATGCGAAACAAATTCTCCATCTTTCATGCAATTTCAATGCGTCATGCGATGAAACAATTCGTTACAGCCCTGATATTTTAAGGGCCGTAATTTTCGGGACACGCAATGCGGTTTGGGAAGCAACCTTAGGCATCAGTCCCGGGAGGGCATGTTGAAATTCGCCGTGATGACCACCAGCAGCAGTCTGTTCAATCTGATTTGCCAATGCTTTCGCGACGATACGATCGAATGCTGCCGCTTCCTCGATGACGTCGCACTCTCGCGGGCGATCTATCGGGAGGACTATCACGCCATCCTTGTCGACGCGGCAACGGGCATCGATGCAACGCGCGCAGTGTTCGCACGCCGTGCCTGCTATGGCGACCGCCGCGCGCCGTTGATTGTGATCGGCGCATTTGCCGATCGTGACAGCATCGAACGGGCCTTCGAAGTCGGCGCCGACGACGTGGTGCTCTCACCGATCGATCAGGGCGAACTCGAGGTACGCACCTATCAGGCGTTGCGCCGCTTCCAGTCGCCGCCACCGTTGCAATCCGAAGACCGGGCCGAACTCGGTCCCTATCGCCTGGACCGTCGTACCGGCACGGTGCTGGTGGACGAGCGCGAAATCCGCCTGACGGTGCGCGAATTCGCGATTGCATGGCTGCTGTTCTCACGCGCCGGTGAATACGTGAGCCGCCGGCAGATCGCCGGTGCGATCTGGAGCAGCACGGAAGATATCGTGGGCCGCACGCTCGAACAGCACATCTACAAGCTGCGCAAGAAGCTGGGGCTGAACGGCGCGTCAGGCGTCCAGCTACGCACGATGTATGCGCACGGATATCGCGTCGAATTGTGCGATGGCAAGGCGGATGCCGACGCCATCATGCCGGGGATAGTCCAGGTCGAGCAGACCGTGGATGCGATTACGGCGATCACTGAAGCCGTCGACATCGCTCGCCACGAAGCGAATATAGAATGCGTCGGGCAAACAACGCGCCCCTCCCGAACGCTCGACGTCCATGCAAAAGACAGCGAAGCCGCTCGCAGCGCACAACCATGGGGCCAGTATGCGGCCATGTGGCACAGCGGCACCGCGCACTTCGTGCACCCGGTAGCGGGCTTCACGGCGCGCGGGGCTGAATCGCCGGGCAGCGACTCTTCGTCGGCATTGACGTCGTTCTCGATTCCCGCGGCGCTGCTAGGGAGCAACGGACGGCGCCGCTAAACGCCGGCTAGGGGACGCACGCCACCGCTAAAGCGGTGCATCAAACGCATATAGGGGGCAAGCGCTGCGTGCGCCTGCCCCCTCGTTTCACAACAGCTCCGGATTACAGATCCAGCACCCGCGGCGACAACAGGAAGACGCGTTCCATATGCGAGCGCGAGTCGTTGTTGTTGCGGAACAGTGCGCCGATGAGTGGAATTTTCGACAGGCCCGGCACACCGGTCACGCCGTTCGAGTTGTTATCCACGCTGTAGCCTGCGATCAACAGGCTCTCGCCCTGGCCGACAAAAGCCTGCGTATTGATCTCACTGCTGGTGATCACCGGAATGTTGTCGACCTGCTGGCCGGTCAGCTGACCGTCTTCGATATGCACCTCGAGCTTGATGCGCGTCTGGCCGTCTTCCTGCACGACCATCGGCAGCACGCGCAGCGAGACGCCAGTCGACACGCTATACAGATCCGCCGACGTATAACCGGACACACGCACGAAGAACTTGGTCTTGTTGTCCATCACGGCCTCGACGTTGTCGAGCGTGGCGACCTTCGGCGACGCGTCGATCTTCGCCTTGGAAGTGCTCTGCATCGCATTGACGCGCGCCATCAGATAACGCCCTGCATCGCCGAGCACGGCGGTAATCGAGGCGCCCACCGGCGTCGCGGAAACCACCGTGGTGCCGTCGGCAAGCGTCGTAGTGCCGAAGTTCGGATTGATCTGGCCGTTCGCGTAGCTGTTCTGCTGATACGTTCCCGTGCCAGTCTGGAAGTCGAGATGACTGTTGTGGGCACGCCAGTCCACGCCGATCTGCGCAAGCACATCGTCGTCGATCTCGATGATGTGCGCTTCGATCTCGATCAGCTTGGGCCGTGTATCGAGCTGATCGATCAGCGACGCGTACTGGTCGATGCGCTGCGGCGTATCGCGGATCAGCACCGAGTTGGTGGTCGGGTCAGGCTGCATGATCGGCAAGCTCAGATCGCCGCCGCTCGGCTGGCTCGCCTGCGAGGCGCCAGGCGCGTTCGCGTAGCCGACACTGCCCGTGCTGCCGTAGTTAGAAGGCTGCGCGTTGCCGACCAGGCCGCCGAGCGCGGAGCCTTGCCCGTCTGCCATATTGGGCGGCAATGGCGGATTCATGACCGGCGCGCCGCCACTGTTGCCGCCGCCCACGTCGTTCATCGGCTGCACGCGTTGCATGTTCGGCGACACCGAGGTCTGCGATTGGCCACCGCCCTTCTCCTGCTTCGCGTGATACATGTTCGACAGTACGGTGGCCACACCCGGCACCGTGATCGTGTTGCCGTCGATCTGCACCTTGTGGTCCGCGGCCCAGGCGTGCTTCAGCTTGAACACGCGAATCACGGAGCCGCTGCGGCGGCTCGCGTTCTCGTCGAGGCGTCGGGCGATCTCGCTCACCATCTGCACATATTGCGGCGGGCCGTTGACGATCGCCGTGCCCGCGCTTTCGTCATATACGACCGGAAAGCGCGCGTCGTCGACACTCATCGTATGCAGCGCGGCGCGCAGATCGGAAGCGGATGCGTGATCGAGCTTGATCACCTGATGCGTGACGTCGTTGGCGCTGCTGATCGACAGCACGCTGCCGTCATAGAACCAGACAAAACCGAAGGTCGAAGCGAGCGTATCGAGAAAGCGCTGCGGCGACATGTCGAAGCGGCCCGTCACCGCGCCCTGAACATTGCCCGCGATCGACGCGGCCACGCCCTGGCTCGCGGTGAAATCGCGCAGCACGTCTTTCAGATCTTTGCCTTCCACGGCGATGTGCACCGAGGTGGCACGCCATCGCACGGGAGCCGCGCTAGCAGGTTGCAGCGCGCTCAACGTCAGGGACGCCGCGAGCCACGCGGCGCAGAACAGCGTCTTCGATTTCATGGAGTCGACTGTGTGAGGGTGATGGAAAAAACCGCGAATACCGAAACGCGCAGCAGTGGCAACAAAGCGGCGGCGTTATCGTTCAAGCGTTTCGGACGGCGCTTCATGAAACTGCTTGCGATAACCGTTCACGAGCGTCGAGCGGTTTTGCACGCCCCACTTGCTCGCCGCGCCCAGCACGCCGCGATCGCTCGAATACGACCGGTCGGTGAGTTCCGCGCGAATCCGCTCCATGCGTTGACGGCGGATCAATTCGGTTGGCGACAGTCCGAGGAAATTCTTGAAGGCGCTTTGCAACGCACGTTCGGTTACGCCGATCTCCGCGGCCACTTCGCGTACTGAAAGATCGCGCCGGTCGAGGTTGTCGAGCACGTAGCTATATGCGCGGCGGTACTTGGCCGGTAGACGTGCGCCGACATCGTCGAGTTGCGGCGAGGCCTTCGCGCTGCGCTGCAGGAACGGCGCGCGCACCTGCGAGTCTTCGCGCAGGCATTGCATGGCCACGAGCGCATAGCGGCTATAGAGTTGCAGCGATTCCTGCGCGCGGCCTTCGGCTTGACGCGTTTTGGCGCTGCAGTAGAGATATTCGAGCTGACGGTGGCCGGTGGTGCCGTTGCGGCCGATCTGATGCAGCGGCTCCAGAATCGAGCAGGCCAGATGCGGCGCGGCGCCGGCCAGTGTCGCAAGCGCAATTTCGAGGCGCAGCGTGCGCTGATAGTCGCCGATTCCCTGCTCGCGCGACCACTGCAAATGACGCTGCAATTCGCCGATCGCATCTCGATCCGCGCAGGCGGCCAGACGCAATTGCTGCAGATAGTCGATGCGCGCGCGCAGCAACGGCGAACGCACGCCGAACACGGCGCGTGCAAGGCTGTCGACGCTCGCATCGGCCCCCTGGCCCGGCCGCGGCACGCGTTCGCTCGACAAACCCGATTGCCAGTAAACGTGATCGCGCAGCGCCGTCGCGTTACGCACTTCCATTTGCACGGCGAGGTCGAAGCGCAGCGTCGCGAGCAGCGCGTGCCAGTGGCCCGCTGCATCGTCGAGATCGCGTTCCACCCGTTCGAAAAGATCGTCGAGCGCGTCGGCCGCTTCGCTGGTGCGGCCCAGTTCGTAGAGCACGCAAACAATGCCGAAGTGCGCTTCCACTGCGCGCGCCGGCTCGATTTCGGGCTCGTCGGCGACACGCGAGAAGCACGCTAGCGCCGTGCCGAGCCGATGCCGGAAAAATGCCTGCCATGCGGCGTTGCGGCATGACGCGGTGCGGATCGCGTGCTTCGACGAACGGATCAGCTTTTGCGAGCGACGGTAGTTCTCCTCGGCCTCGACTTCGATGCCGAGCATCAGTTGCAGATCGGCGTGCAGTTGCAGTGCGTGCGGCGCGAATTCGGCGTTGCCGGCTTCGTCGGCCCAGCGGCTCGCCAGCTGACTCGCGGCGTTCAGCTTGCCGTCGAGCAAGGTATCGAGAAATCGGCCGGACAGTGCGGTGTGAGCACAGGGTGCGGGCGTTGCGAGCGCGGATACCACGGGGAAGTAAAGCATCGAGAACATGGACGACTCCTCTGAGTGCGGGAACGCGTCGCAAGCGGCATGCGCGATGCGTCGAGTGGAGTCAATGTAGCGAGGCGCACCAAACGAAGTTTCAATTAATCTGATATTTGCGGCGCATTTGAGAAGGTTTGAGATTTGCATCGGCGCGGCCGCGCAGCGACGTTCTGCAAGGCATTCTCAACACAAGCTCAAGGCTTGTTCGGCGGACGGGAAGAGTTCGATGTATTCGGCGCCTTCGTCGTTTCGTTAAGCACGCGAAACTGCGCTTCAAGACCGCGCAAGGTCACCTGATCGCGCACCTGGTCGACGAAAATGCCGACGAACAGCGCCAGCATCAACACCGTCACCGCGCCTTTGACCGGCTGGCTCAGCGTCATCAGATCGAGCTTCGATGCGGACTTCGCGGCAAAGCCGAAGGCGAAGTCGACCAGCAGCAGAATGAACATCATCGGCGCGGCGAGCTTGGCGATGGTTTGCATCAGCGTGTCGGTCTGCGTCAGCACGAACGATTCGATGATGTTCGACACGTTCGGTCCTGCCGACACGATCGGCCACCAGTGATACGACTCGTATAGCGTACCGAGCAGAAAGGTCATGCCGCCGAGCGCCCAGAACGCGACGGAGGCAATTTGCCCGAGCAGCGTGGCGGTCGGCGTTGATTGCTCCTGGCGCGTGGGATTGGTGATCTGCACGTTGTTGTAGCCGGTCAGATCGTCGATATAGGTGCCCGCGCCTTCTGCAACCCAAAACACGACCGAGGCCGCGAAACCGATCACGAGTCCAATCAACGCCTCGCGCAGACCGACTTCCAGCAACATGACGCCGTGCAGCGATTGCATGAACGCGACGGGTTGACCGTACGCCACGTAGGAGCTGAACAGCAACACGACTGCATTACGCACCACGCCTTGCAGCAAACCGTCGGCAGTCGGCGGGAAAATGAACATCACGATGAACAGGCGCAGCGAGCACACGCCGATCAACGTGATGTAACCGACCAGCAGCGTGCCGAGTTGCGGTAGCGCGGAAAAGATATCGTTCATGCGGGCGCTCCACGCGCCTGAAAACGTCGCGCGAGCGCGGTTTCTTCGGCCTCCTCGTCGCTCGCGTCGCTGGCGGCGTTTTCCTGAACGCGCCGGATATCGCGAATCCGTTCGCCGCACAGATCGATGCGGCCTTGATTCAGGGCGATGTCGCGCTGCGTCTGCGCGATCGCGGCGGTATTTTCCTGCACGGCGGCTTCGGCTTGCGCGAGTTCCGCTTCGAGCACGCGCAGCCGGTCGTTCACCACCCCGATGTACAAACGGCAGTTGTTCAGGTCATCGAGCGAGAACGGTTCGGTGCCCGTCATCATGCCGTCGATGCGATGCTGGTAGAACTGCAGCACGCCGGCTTCGTGCGCGACCTGGTCTGCCTTCGCGTCACGCGCGGCCTCGAGTTGCAGTTGTGCATTGCGCTGCGCCGTAAGCGTCGCGCGCAAAGTTTCGTCGAGACGTCGGCGCCGCGTACACGATCGCTCGAGCGCGACGATGCGCCGTTGTTGCATGCCCATCGATCCTGCCGCCATTAGCCGAGCCCGCTGAGGTCGTAAAGCAGCGCTTCCGTCTCGTTCGGCGCAGCGTAGTCGCCGGTGCGTTGCGACAGGAACGCCTTGATCGCGTCAGCCTTGGCGATGGCTTCATCGGCGAGCGGATTGGTGCCGGGCTGATATTCGCCGATTTGCAACAGCATCTCCACCTCGCGATGCTTCGCCATCAATTCGCGAATCCGCGCCGCAGCCTGCACGTAGGCGTCCGGCACAACTTGCGGCATTACGCGCGACAAACTGCCGAGCACGTCAATCGCGGGGTACTGGTTCTTCGCCGCGATCTCGCGCGACAGAATCATGTGGCCGTCGAGAATGCCTCGCACTTCTTCCGCGATCGGATCGCTGCCGCTATCGTCTTCGGCGAGCACGGTGTAGAGCGCGGTGATCGAGCCGGTTTCGCCCATGCCCGCACGTTCCAGCAAACGCGGCAATTCGGCGAAGATGGACGGCGGGAAGCCGCGTCTTGCGGGCGGCTCGCCCGCCGCCAGACCGATCTCACGGCCGGCGCGCGCGAAACGCGTCAACGAGTCCATCATTAGCAGTACGCGCTGGCCACGGTCTCGGAAATACTCGGCGATTGCAGTCGCGACGTAGGCGGCTTTCGCACGCTCCATCGACGAACGGTCCGATGTCGCGCACACGACCACCGAGCGCGCCATGCCTTCCGGTCCGAGGATCAGTTCAACGAACTCGCGCACTTCGCGGCCGCGCTCGCCGATCAAAGCGATCACGTTGACGTCGCACGAAGCCCCGCGTGCGAACATGCCGAGCAAGGTACTTTTGCCGACGCCGGCCGGCGCAAAGATGCCCATACGCTGGCCCTCGGCGAGCGTCATCATCGCGTCGACGGCGCGCACGCCGGTCGGCAACGGCGCCTCGATCATGCGGCGGCTCATTGGGTCGGGCGGCGCAGCGAAAATCGGTCGTAGCGTATCGGAATGAATCGGCGGACCGCCATCCACAGGTTCGCCGAGACTATCGATCACGCGGCCCAGCAGCATGTCACCGACTTTCACCGCGAGCGAGCGGCCGAGGCCGATTACCTGAGTCGAACGCGAAATGTTTTCGAGGCGGGAGAACGGCGAAAGCAGCGCGACGTCGCGCGTGAAGCCGATCACCTCGGCATGCTGAAGCAAGGTGCCGTTCGGCGCGCGCAACTCGCACAACTCACCGAGCGACAGATCGAGACCGGCCACCTTGATCAGCGTGCCGATCACTTCCAGCACTTTGCCGGTGCGAGTCACACCCGGCACGGCGAGAATCTCGCGTTCGATCTCGTCGGTCAGCCGGTCGAAATCGACGGTGCGGGTGAGCCATGGGGTGCTCATGCAGCTTCCTCGTCATTGCGCGGGTCGTATCCGTCGGCGTCGTTGTCGGCATCGGCTGACGCCGGCTCGTCGCTGTTTGCATCGGCCTCTTCGACCGAACGTTTCAGCGCGCGTGACACGGCACTGCGCATGGCGCGCAATTGCGTGTCGAGGCTCGCATCGACAGTGCCGAAGTCGGACTCGCAAACGCAACTGCCGGGATCGAGCCGTTTGTCCGCGATCACCGAGAGCGGAATCGGCTGGCCGAGATCGCGCCAGCGCGAGGCGAGCCGGTCGAAGGTGGCTTTGGCTTCGGCGTAGTCGTCGGGGTGGACGGCGACACGCAAATAGGTCGCGCCCTCCACAATGCGGTCGACGGTCGCGAGCGCCCGTTCGAACAACGCCTCATGACGCTCCACGCGCACGATCTGTTCGACCGCCGACGCCACGATCTGCGCGAGCCGCTCGCGCATGCGGATCTGCAACTGGCTCTGCGCATCGGCGACGTCGGCGAGACGCTGCATCCAGTCGGCGAGCGCGCGATCGCAACCGTCGCGGTAGCCCTGTTCGCTGGCGGTGTCGTATTCGCGCTGCGCCTGCTCGGCGATTCCGGCGGCCTGCGCATGGCCTGCATCGACGATGCGCGCCGCCTCGTCACGCGCGTCGGCGAGCAGCGCATCGCGTTCGGCTGCGAGCGCCGCATAGGCTGCGTCGATCGAAACGAGCTCGCCGAAGGTCGCGCGGGGAATCACATCCGCAGCCGCGCCGACTCGGGCGAACGAAGCGTTGGCATCGATTTCGCCAAAGGCGGAGCGCGCGTGCTTCAACCAAATAGCCATGCAAACTCCGGTAGCAGGTCGGATAGACGCGCGAAGAGGCGTGCGGAGCCGGCAGCATCCAGCTCTTCAGGCACGGACGCGAGCCATGCGGGAGTGGGCAGCACGCGCGGCAATGCAAGCCTCAGCAGCGGAAACGGCACACGTGCGCTTTCGTTCGCGCCGCTTGCGCCGCTCGTTGTGTTCGTGCCGCCCAGATCGCGCAACAGCAGCGCGCAGCCTTCTACCGCCAGCGTCCCGGCATCCAGCGCCGTCAACGGCGGCATCGCGGCGCGTGCGGCCAAACGCGCGATATCGGGCGCATCGGCGAGATGGGCGTCCTGCGTGAGACGGTCGATGCCCACACCCGTCCATTCCGACAGTTGCGATCGCGTGCGTTTGTCGATCAGACGACGCACCTCGGCGCGCCGGAACGACAGCGCACGCATGCGCAGCACCTGCAGTGCGTGCTGGACCGGCAACACATCGAGCAGCACGGCATTCGGCTGTACGGTACCCGCAGGCGTCGGTTTCAGCGCGGCTTGAGTGAGCGAAGCGAACGAAGGCGGCTTGACACCGACAGCATCAGCGAGAGCCTGAGAACAGGCTTGGACCGCCGCTGCACCGGCACGCTCGAGCGCGCCACGCCAATGTTCCAACTGCGCCGCGTTCGCGCCGAGCAACGCGGCGCTCCACGACGGATCGGCCCACTGCGCTGCAGTAGTGAGGTTGCGGCGATACGAATCGAGCGCCGCGGCCACCCGCATGAAAGGCAAATCGGTCGGCGCGTTCATCGTAGCCGCGTCGCCGGATCAGTTCGCGGGGCGCAGACGGCGCAAACGCGCCAGCAATCCAGCGAAGCGGCCGCTCGCGGGCTCGCCCGTTCCAGCGCCACCCGCCTCGCCGCCCGGCCGTCCCGCCAGCACGCCACGGCGCGCCAACACCAGGAGCGCCGTGGCGGCCAGCACGACCACACCGGCCAACACGCCCATCAGCCACACCGGCATGCTATTGCTCTGCGGCAGTTGCGAGTATTCGACCGGGTCCGCCGCAACCGCGGTTACGCTGACCTGATCGTAGGTGAGCCCTTCCACGCTATGCATGACGAGCGTCTTGATCTGCGGCACCAGCGCGCCGATATCCGAATCGCGCCGGTACTTGATGAACACCGCCGCCGACGAGGGCTTGATGGTCTGCGCCAACGGGTCGTTGTTCGGCAACACGATCTGCACACGCGCGACCAGCACGCCGTCGATCTTCGATAAGGTCGACGACAACTCCTGCGACGTGCCGTAGATGAATCGCACACGTTCTTCGGTCGGCGTCGAAACCAGGCCGTCCTTCTTGAACAAAGCGCCGAGGTCGTCGAACTTGTTGTGCGGCAAACCGCGCGCGCGGAGCACTTCCATGGCGCGCACCATCTGCGCGTCGTCGACGTCGAGCGACCAGGTCTTGCCCGCGTCCGACGTATCTTTCGACGCATCCACGCCGCGTTCCAGCAGCGCGACCACCATCTCGTTGACGTCCTGCTCGGACAGGTTGCCGTACAGCTCTTTCTTGCAGCCGCTCAGCGTCACGCATAACGCGAGTACGCAGAGTAACGGTGCGGCGCGGCGGCGGATCGGCAATCGGTCGAACATGGTGGCGGCGTCTCGCATCGTATGCACAAGGTTCGCGAAGGCGCAGCGCCACGTTCAGGGTGGCGTGCGCAAGCGCGTTACTGGTTCTTCATCAACGTTTCGATCGCCGACTTCGACGAATCCACCACGCCCATCTTCGCTTCCAGATCGAGCTGCGTGCTGGCAAGTTCGAGCGTCATGCGAATCGTGCCCGCGCTCATCTCGTTCATCGTCATGTTCGGCGCCTGCTCGGCGAGTTGCAGCGCGTCGTTAACGGTGTGCTGCAGCTCGGCGTCCTGCGAGGCGACCAGCTTCGAGGCAACCGCGGTGCCATCCTGCTGCGGCGTGGCGGGCGCGCTCATCGGCGACTTCTGCATCAGCGACTGGAACTTGTCGGCCATTTCAGGCGTGGTCTGCGCGGCCGGCGCGACGCCCGCACCTTGCGACATCTGCTCGAGCGAGGCTTGCAAGGCGGTCGTGGTGGCATTGACGGTCATGTGCGGCTCCGGAAACGGATGGAAATCAGGCTCGCAGGAACGACTGGTGCGCGTAGTCGGTCGTAGCCGGCGTGGCTGCTGTAGCCGGCGCGGGCGCTGCCGCCGCTGGCTGAACATCGGCCTCAGCGCCCTCAGCGGTTTCCGCATCGAACTCCGCCAGCGCCTCCAACGATTTCGGCGTGACGAACTGGCCGCCGGCGCGCTTCACCTTCATCGCGTTCAGCAGGTCCTCGCGGGCTTCGAGCGCACGCACCAGCGATTGCGTGTCGCGCGTCGGATTGTTTTCCATGGCTTCGGTCGCGCTTTGCTTCCAGTCCGGGTCGCCCTTAGCGGACAGACAGAAAGCAAGCAGCGCCTTGGCGTAGCCGAAGCGCGGCGCGTTCTCGCCCACCTGGCGCAGCACGTGGATGGCGTCGTCCCAGTGGCCGCGCACCATATGCAGGATGCCGTCGAGCGTGTCGATTTCGGCGACGCGCGGACGCAGCACGCGCAGCGCATCGAGCACAAGCTCGATGTCGTACGGGTCGGCCGACACCTTCGGGAAGTTGCTGAGCAACGCGGTCGAAACGGTTTCGATCAGACCGCCGACGACATCGGGGCTGCAATTCATGTATTCCGGCGTGCTGACGGTCATGGCGATGGGCTCCTGACAGAAGCGTTGAGATCGACCGTGCCGTTCGCAGCCGGTCGGGAAGGATGACGCAAACATAGCAACCGGCGCGTGGCGGCAAACCGTTGGACGCGAAGTGAGCGCATGGGATGCGAAGCCGACTGCCCGCTTCGTAATGCGCGCGCCCGCTTCGCCTCGCCCGGCACGGGGGCTCAGCGCGGGCGCTATCGTCAGGCGGGATATGCGGTCCTCGCCTCATGCACGTTTCGCACGTTTCGTGAACGCACCGCATGCCCCGCCCGCCCACGCCCTTCCTCCCATCGCGACCGAGCCGACATGAGCGACGAAAAGACCGAAGAGCCAACCCAGAAAAAGCTGCGGGACGCGCGCAAAGACGGTCAGGTGTCCCGCAGCAGCGACTTGACCGATTCGATTTCGATGTCGGCGGTGGTGTTGTTGCTGATGGCGGGCGCGAGCCACTTCAGCGACGCGATGCGCGAAGCGGTGCTGATCGCCACGGGCTTCGTCAACGGCGACCATTCGCTGACCAATATGCAGACGCAGTTCTACAAGATCGGCGGCCTTGCGTTGTCGGCGATCGTGCCGTGCGTATGCATCGCGGCGCTCGCCGCGATCGCGGGTTCGATCGGCCAGGTCGGCATGCAGATCGCCACCAAGCCGATCACGCCCGATCCGAAAGCCGTCAGCCCGATGGCGGGCCTCAAGCGCATATTCTCGGTTCGCACGCTGATCGAGTGCGCGAAGATGATCGTCAAGGCGGCGATCGTGTTCTGCGTGATGTGGCAGACCATCAAGTGGCTGTTTCCGCTGATCGTCGGCTCGCTGTATCAGCCGCTGCCGGAACTCGTGCGCATGTTCTGGGACCTGCTGCTGAAGCTCTTCATGGTGGCCGCGGCGGTGTTCGTGCTGGTCGGCGCCGCGGACGTCAAGCTGCAAAGCTTCATGTTCCTCAAGAAGATGAAGATGTCGAAGGACGAGGTCAAACGCGAGCACAAGAATCAGGAAGGCGATCCGCGCATCAAGGGCGAGCGGCGACGTCTCGCGCGCGAAATGCTGAACGCGCCACCGCAATCGAAAGTCGGCATGGCCAATATGATGGTGGTCAATCCCACCCACTATTCGGTCGCGGTGCGTTACGCGCCGGACGAACACCCGCTGCCGCGCGTGATCGCCAAAGGCATGGATGAGAGCGCTGCCGAGCTGCGGCGTGCAGCCCGCGATGCGGGCGTGCCGATCATCGGCAATCCGCCGGTTGCACGTGCGCTGTACAAGGTCGGCGTCGATCAGCCGATTCCCGAAGAGTTGTTCGAGACGGTCGCGGCGATTTTGCGCTGGGTCGATGCGATCGGCGTGCGGCGCGTGGAGGGCGATCTGGCCGCCGGCGCCGGGACACACGTCGATAGCGCGTCCATGCATCCCTCCGGCCCGCCGCCTGCCCTCCACTGACGAGACCCACCATGCTGAAGACGTTGAAACTTCCTGCCGGTGGTGAAATCGGCATCGTCGCGCTGATCGTCGCGATTATTTCGCTGATGATCCTGCCCTTACCGCCGACGCTGATCGACATTCTGCTCGGCGTAAACATCACAATCAGCGTGACCTTGCTGATGGTGACGATGTACGTGCCCGACGTGGTGTCGCTGTCCGCGTTTCCGTCGCTGCTGCTGTTCACCACGCTGTACCGGCTCTCGCTGAACATCGCGTCGACTAAGTCGATTCTGCTGCATGCGGAAGCCGGCCATATCATCGAGAGCTTCGGCGAACTGGTGGTGGGCGGCAATCTGGTGGTCGGGCTGGTGGTGTTCGTGATCATCACCACCGTGCAGTTCATCGTGATCGCGAAAGGTTCGGAACGGGTCGCCGAAGTCGGCGCGCGCTTCACGCTCGACGCGCTGCCAGGCAAGCAGATGAGTATCGACGCCGACCTGCGCGCCAATTTGCTGACCGCCGAAGAAGCGCGCCGCAAACGCGCGACGCTCGCTGTCGAAAGCCAGTTGCACGGCGGCATGGACGGGGCGATGAAGTTCGTCAAAGGCGACGCGATTGCGGGCTTGATCATCACGATGATCAATATCGTCGCGGGTATCGCGGTGGGTGTCGCGTATCACAACATGAGCGCGGGCGAAGCGGCGAACCGCTTTTCGATTCTGTCGGTCGGCGATGCGATGGTGTCGCAGATTCCGTCGCTGTTGTTGTCGGTGGCGGCCGGTGTGATGATCACGCGCGTCGCGGATGAACGGCAAGCCAAGCCCGGCTCGCTCGGCGACGAGATCGGTCGCCAGCTCGGTTCCAGTTCGCGCGCGCTGTATTTCGCGGCCGTGTTGCTGCTTGGCTTCGCCGCGGTGCCTGGGTTTCCGGCCGCGCTCTTCCTGCTGCTCGCCGGCACGCTCGCGTTCACCGCATGGCGTCTGAACGCAAAGAAGCCCCAGCAGCAAAATCACGAACGCGAATCGCTGCACGCCATGCAACGCTCGGGTTCGAAGACCGACGTGCCCGCGATTCTGGCGCGCACACCGCAGTTCACCTGCCCGCTCGGCGTTCGTATTGCGCCGGATCTGGTCGCCCGGCTGACCATGCCCGCGCTCGACAAGTCGTTCGAAACCGAACGCGCGCGCTTGCAGGAAGAACTCGGCCTGCCGTTTCCGGGTATCACGATGTGGACCTATGCCGCGCTGCCTTCATCCACTTGCCAGATCCTCGTGCACGATGTGCCGCAACTGACGATCGAACTACCGGCCGGCAAAGTGATGTTGCCCGAAGCCAGCCGTCTCGCGCATTCGGCTGCACCTGTCACGCTGACGAGCGAAGAAAGTCAGGCCATGGACGCGCTCATTGCGCAATGCGAAGCCGGTCCGCCAATCGACACGAGCGGCGCGCCGACGCGCTGGCTCGAAGAGCGTGCGGTGCCGCCGAAAACACCGGTGTGGCGTGCGGAACAGGCGATCGCGCATGCGTCGGTCGCACTGATGCGGCGGCACGCACCCCTCTTTCTCGGCATTCAGGAAGTGCAATGGATTCTCGATCAGTTGGGGAGCGACTATCCGGGCCTCGTCGCCGAAGTGCAGAAAGTGCTGCCGCCGCAACGGATCGCCGACGTGCTGCGCCGTCTGCTCGAAGAGCAGATTTCGATCCGCAATGTCCGCACGATCATGGAAAGTCTGATCGCGTGGGGACCGAAAGAAAAAGACATGCTGATGCTCACCGAGTACGTGCGCGGCGACCTCTCGCGCTTTCTCGCGCATCGGGCCGCGAGCGGCGAGCGGACCTTGTCGGCGGTGCTGTTCGACATGCCGGTCGAACAGCATATCCGTCAATCGATCAAGCAGACGCCGACCGGCAACTTCCTCGCCTTGCCGCCCGACGAAGCCACGTTGCTGATCGACAAGATCCAGTCCTTCGTCGGCGCTGTGCCGCGCGAGGGGGTGGCGCTGGTGACGTCGATGGATATTCGCCGTTACGTGCGGCGCATGATCGAGGCGCGGCTCGGCTGGCTTGCGGTGTATTCGTATCAGGAACTCGGCGAGCACGTTGAATTGCGGCCGCTCGGCCGTGTGTCGATCTGAGGCCGTGACGATGACGCACATCGTTTCGCGCCACGTGCGTGTCATTCCCGGCGAAGCGGACAGCGAAACGGCCGACGAAATCGACGCGCGTACAGCCTCGCGCGGATCAGGTGGGCGCGGCTTCGATTACGCGTCGCTGCTCGGACGGCGTCGTACGTTGCATCGGCTCAATAGCAATGCGAACACCGATGCGCATGCAGGTTCGCAAGGTGGAGACGAAGCGGATGCCGCCGAAGACACTGCTGATGCACCTGCTCCGTCTGCACCGCGCCCGTTCGAACGCAGCGGGAGCGATGCGGGCTCTGACGCGTCCGCGAGCACCGCGTCCGGCGCTGACGCGAATCCTTCGGCAAACGCGGACAGCACGCCATCGCCCGAACGTCTTGCGATCGGCGCGCGCGTCGCCGATGCCGCAGCGCCGGTCGTGACTGCCGTCTACCGGCAGCAGCAACGCTTCGTGCAACTGCTCGGCTCGCTTGCGCGTGAGATCGGCGCGTTCTGCGGCGATCCTTCGATTGCAGAAGCCGGCAACTGGGAAGTGCAGTTGCCGCTCGATCAGAAACTGCTGCCGCAGACCACGCTGTATCTGACGCTTTCGCGTTTCAGTCTGCAGCTTCGGTTCGACACGCCGGATACGGCAACGAGGCAACTACTCTTGGAACACAGCGCACTGCTCGAGCGAGAACTCGATACCTTGCTGCGCGCGTGGGGTGAAGCCCGCGAAATCGAACTCACTGTGTGGTGACGGATTCCCTGCGCATGACCTATCCGCTCGACGAGCCGACAACCGAAGACGAAGCCGCGACCGATCCGCACGCCGCGCGCGAGCGGACCTCGGGCGTGGGCCCTATATCGGGCGATACGGCGCGCGAGCGTGCCGCCGCGGTGGAATCGACGCATCGGTCGAGCGACGTTGCTCGTAGCGCGCAGCAGCAGCAGCACGGTGCAGCTGCAATGCCGATCGCAACGATAAGGAATCCGGCACACGATGCGGCTGTGGTCGAAACACCCGTTACGCCGATCGCGCCGCTGCGTCTACCAGCTATCGGCCGCGCCGCCGCGCGCGTGACGCGCACGGTCTGCGATGCGCGGGTCGCCGGTTATCTGCATGCGACGCTCGGCGTCACCGAATGGCACGCCGCCTTGATCGATGCACACAGCGTTGATGCGGCTTACGCGGACCCGGGCGTCATCGAACTAACGCTCGCTTCGGCGGATGGCAATTCGACCGTCGCCATGCGCGTTGCTCTCGATCTGCGCGACTATCCGGCCCTCTCGATCGCGGCGTGGCCGGACAGCGACGCGCTCACCACGAAGCCTCCCGCCGACGTCGCGTTACGTCAGGCTGTTGCCGGCGTCGTGCTGGAACCACTATTCGAGCGATTGATCCGCGCAGGTTTCAAAGGCCCACGTGTCGCCGCTGTTCGCCGCGGGCGGCTGAACGAGGCTAATGCCGACGCACCTGTCGTCGCACTCTCGTTCGTGCTCGGTGAACGCCGCTATCAGGCCGCGCTCAGCGCCGATCCCGCGTGCTATGACCTGCTCGACCGGTTGTTACGTACGGAACCCGCGCCTGCGTCGGTTTCATCACACGCAGCAGCCGCTTCAACCGCATCATCGGCGTCGCCCGATCGCACACCAGAAACCGCCTTCGACCTCACCGTCCCCGGCAGCCTGATCCTCGGCGTCAAGCGCTTACCCGTCGACACACTGCACGCGCTGGAACCCGGCGACGTGCTGCTGCGCGCCGCCTTCCCTTCGCTCGATGCAACGCTGCTCGATGCCTCGAACGATCCCTCTTCGCCTCACGCGCGGCCACGTGCCGTCGCCGCGTGGGGAACCCCCGGGCTCACCCGTGTGTGCGCCGCTGTGGAACTCGACGGGCAGTCGCTCGTCATCGTCAAGGAGCCGAACATGTCAGAAGAGCTGGACCCGGCGAGCGCCGACGCCGGGCTCGCCATCGACGACCCCGCCGACCCGATCCGGATCGGCGAACTCGAGCTGCCGGTGCAGTTCGAGATCGACACGGTGGCACTACCGCTCGCCCAGTTGTCGGCGCTCGGCCCCGGTTACGTGCTCGAACTGCCCGTACCCGTGGCAGACGCGCAATTGCGGCTCGTCGCACACGGACAGACCATCGGCTATGGCGAGCTGGTGACGGTCGGCGAGCATCTCGGCATCCGCATCATTCGCATGGCGCACAGGCATGGTCCAATTCAGTGATATCACCGGGCTGCTGCTGGTCGTCGTCGCGATCAGCCTGCTGCCCTTCGTTGCCATGGTCGTCACGTCTTACGCGAAAATCGTCGTAGTGCTGGGCCTCTTGCGCAATGCGCTCGGCGTGCAGCAGGTACCGCCGAACATGGTGCTCAACGGCATCGCGATTCTGGTGTCCATCTACGTGATGGCGCCGATCGGCATGCTCGCCGCGAAATCGCTCGAAGGGCAACAGCTCGCCGCCCAGCCTTCGCAAGCGTTGATTCAGGCATTCGGCGCGGCGCGCGAGCCGTTCCGCGCGTTCCTCGTCAAGCACACCAACGAGCGCGAAAAGCGCTTCTTCCTGCGCTCGGCTTCCGTGGTGTGGCCGAAGGAAGAAGCCTCGCAGATCAAGGAAGACGATCTGATCGTGCTGGCGCCCGCGTTCACGCTGACGGAAATGACCGACGCGTTCAAGATCGGCTTTCTGCTGTACATCGCGTTTATCGTGATCGATCTGATCATCGCGAACGTGCTGCTCGCGATGGGCCTGAACCAGGTCACGCCGACCAACGTCGCGATTCCGTTCAAGCTGCTGCTGTTTGTCGTGATGGATGGCTGGTCGACGTTGATCCACGGTCTCGTGATGTCCTACAAATAGCGCGCGTAGTCGGAACGACCGCCTAGGGAAACTCACATGGAAATCGATTCGCTGATCCGCTTTACCACCGAGGGCATGCTGCTGTGTCTGACCGTATCGCTGCCGGCGGTGATCGTCGCGGCGGTGGTCGGGCTCGGCGTGTCGTTCCTGCAGGCCATTACGTCGATGCAGGACCAGACGCTCTCGCACGCGGTCAAGCTGATCGCGGTGACGGTGGTGATCGTGGTCGCCGCGCCGCTCTCGTGCGCGGCGATTCTGCACTTCGCCAACGAAATGATGCAGGCAGCCGTGCCGCTGTAAAGCGGCGCACTGCCTGACCGACCTGCGAGGCGATCGACATGAGCCGCATCTCTCATCAGGGCAGCGATACGGCGGCGGCCCAGGCACAACACGTCGCCCAGTCGCAGCAGAAAGCGGCCAATGCGCAAGGTGCTCGCAACGGCGCGCAATTCGCGGCGCTGTATCGCGGCACCACCAATTTCACTTACGGCAACGACGCGCAGCGTGGTCCGTCGGTGAGCTCGGTGCGTGCGAAGCGAATGGCCGATCAGTTGGCACGCAAACGTCGCGCCGCGAAGAAGCAGCGCAGTAATGCCGGGGGGCTCGACGACGACGGCCCGGACGACGCCGAAGCGCATCATGCCGAGGGCCATAAGGTCAACCGCGACGGCGGCGGGCGTGGCGGCGGTGGCCATTCGCAGGGCGATCATAGCGATGAACATGATTCCGGCGCGGCGCCGTCGATCAAGGCGCGCGGCGATCGCAACGCCGTGCCGCCTCCACCGCCGGGCCGTCTCGACGCGATCGCCGCACAGTATGCACAGCCGGGGCAGGAAGGCGCGCGCGCCGCAGCGGTGCGCGATGCGTGGCGCACGGACATGCTGAACCTGCGCGAGCAATTGGCCGCCAATCCGCAGATGCCGATCGACGCGCGCGTGCTGGAACAGGCGATCGATCTGCTTGGCGTGCAGCAGCGGATCGGCAGCATTGCCGCGTCGCAGCCAGGTGCGGGATCCGGCGTAGCTGCGTTGCGTGAGCGTACGGGCGGGTCGACCGCCCAAGGCGTGACGCGCTTGCCGCCGCCGGAGCGAGTGCAGCGTTTCAACCTGCTGTTTCCGTTGCTTTGGCTGCATGCCGACAAACCGTCCAATGCGGCGCAGCTCAACCGGTCGATCGACACGTTGTGCGTGATGCGCAGCGGCACGTTGGGGCGGTCGCCGGTTTCAGGCTCTTCCGAGGCGCCGGGGACCGCGGGCGCGTTGGGTACATCTGGCGCAACCGAGTCTGCCCCTGAAAGAAGCGCCCATGCAGCCGCACCCGGCGCGCCGACGCCCCCGCCAGGCCCGCGCCGGGCCTTTCCTGGCGGCGGCCGCTAGGCGGTTTGCCGCGCGGCTTCGCATCCCATGCGGCGCCTTCGCATCCGCTCCCGACCATGCCATAGCGGGCGGCTACATTAGGGTCGATCGGGCCGGTCGCGCCGTGCACCGCGCGCGCCCCGGTTCTCCTCCCATCCACCCTGTGCGAGCACGATGAAACTGCTGCGGATACTGACGGGCGTTCACGCGGGAGCGCAATTGCAGCTCACGCCGGGCACGCATCGCGTCGGCGCCGACGACGATGCCGACATCCGCCTCACCGACTGGCGCGGTGCGGATGCGCTGCTGCACGTCGATGCGAGCGGCGTGGTCAGCGCACAGCGCGTCGCGGCTGCGGCCGTGCAGACAGTGGACACGGCAGACGGGCAGCCAGCACAGCCCGCCGTCGCGGAAGAAGTGGTGTTGCTGGTGGACTTCGTGCCGATGCAATTCGACGACATGATCCTGTGCGTCGGCGCGGACGACGCCGTGTGGCCGTCCGACCTCGACCTGCTGTCGATGCTCCTGACGCGCCCCGCCGAAGCGCGTTTCGCCGCCGAACGCAAGAAGCGCCGCCGCTATGTCGGCGCCGTGGTGGCGTGCTTCGCGCTCGGTATCGTGATCGTCGCCGGTTCGCTGCTGACGACCACGCAGATGAGCCGCGCCGCCCTGCCGCGCAATGCGGACGACCGCGCGCAGCGCGTCAGCGAAGCGTTGGCCGCGGCCCACGTGAGCGGTTTGCAGGCGCATGCAGTGGGCAATACCGTGGTGGTGACCGGCATGGTCACGAGCCCCGCCGACGACGACGCCGTGCGCAACCTGCTCGCGCGGATTTCGACGACCGGCATCTCGCGCAACTACGACGTCGCACAGAACGACGCGCGCAGCATCGAGGATTCGCTCGGCGTTGCGGGCGCTCACGTGCGCTATCTCGGCGACGGCAACTTCGCGATAACAGGTGCCGTCAGCAGCCGCGCGGATCTCGACGCCGCGCTGGCGCGCGTGCGGGCCGATCTGGATTCGAATGTGAAAAACGTGGTCGTGGAAGCCGCGGAAAACACCAGCATCGCCGCGGCCAACCCGAGCGCGGCGTCGTATTCCGAAATGATTTCCTCCGACGACGTCCGCTACGCGCAGACGCCAGACGGCGTCAAACATATCTACGCGATCGATCCGCCAGCGTCGGATAGCGATGCGGCAGCCGCGGCGAATGCGGCTTCGGGAGCCGGCGGCGCAAGCGGCGTAGTGGTCGCCAACGGCAATGCCAATGCCAACGCCAACGCAGCCACTCAATCCAGCGTCACCGCGACAGCGAATGCAAACGCCACGGCGAAAGGCACTTCCAACGCCGCCCACGCAGCAAACATGGCAAACCCATCGAACCCGGCAAACGCCTCGATCGTCGACAACGACACCGTCACCCGCAGCGCAGCCGGCGTCGTGCCGCTGCCCAACCCCGCGACGCTGCCGACCGCGCAGCCACGCGGTCCGTCCAGCTGACCCATTACCGGCACACCGCCCCGTTCAATCAGGAGATCGACATGTACGAGCAGCTCGAAACCCACGCCAGCGAATTCAACGACCTGCAGAAGACGCTCGCCGATCCGGCCGGCGCGCCGAAAGTGGACGCGATCCGTCAGGCGCTCGACGCAACTGCGCAGCGAATCAGCGACACGCAGGGCGCAACCGACCTCGATCGCAACAATCTGGCAAAGCTGTATCGCGGCTTTCTCGCTGCGTCGCGCGTGATCGTGCGGCTGCAGGAAAAACAGGCCGGCGCGCACGCCTGATACGGCGGCGCGGTGGCTCACTGCGAGCCTGGTGGCGTATCACGCACCGGACTCGCGGGCAACGCGCTTGCCGCGGCGGCCTGTTCTTATGAGCAGCCGGCGCGGCGGCAGGTCTCGATATAGGCCACTCACTCTCTACCCATAGTCACTGGAGGTTCTTATGTCCGTAGGAAGCGCAGGCGGAATGATGGCTGGTCTCACGCAGGAAATGGACCAGATGACGATGATGTCAGCCCAGATGCAAGTTGAGCAAAGCATGTATTCGTCGGTGGCGAACATTGCGAAGAGCGGTGCAAGCAACGTCAAGGATGCTTCGCGCGGTAGCTAAGCATCGCAGACGCGGGCCGCTCGCCATCGGCGGCGGTCCGCACACGGCCGGTCCTGTTTTGCGTGGGACCCGGCCGTGTTTTTTGCGGCATTCTCAGCATTCGCCGGATAGAAGGTACGAGGATGAGCAGCGAGCGTTACACCAGCCTGATCGTGGATCTGTGCGCGACCGTCGGTCTCGGCGACGCGGATCACGTGCTGCGCACGCGGTCGATCGAGGTCGAAGGCTTCGACGTGCGGCTCGACTATTTCGAGCGCGACCTCGACGCGATGTATGCGAATTTTCATTTCGGCACGGTGACGGCCGGGCGCACGCTCGTCGTCTTCCGGCTCATGCTCGAAGCCAACCTGCTGATCTATGCACAGGATCAGGCGCAACTGGGGCTCGACACGGACACGGGCGGCGTGGTGCTGGTGCTGCGCTTGCCGTTCGCCGACGGTCTCAACGGCGAAGGGCTCGCCGATCTGCTCGCGCATTACGCGGAGCATGGCCGCTACTGGCGGCAGAACATCGTCGAATCGAACGACGAGATGTTTGAAGGCATCGCTTCGGGGGAGTACTTCTGGCTGCGCGCCTAAGCCCGCATTACTGCATTACCCCTTCGACGCCTCTTCGACATTGTGCGCGCCCTGCTTCAGCAACTCCGCGATCTGATTGACCGCCGCCTGCTCCAGTTGCATCACACCGCCCAGTACGTTCAAGCCTGCCGACGCCACGCCGGTTGCATCGTTCGCGACGGTGGCCGCGCCTTGCGTCAGCCCGCCGAACCGGCCGGGACGGCCTGGCACGCCGCCGGGCACGCCGCCCACGCTTTGCTGAGGCACCACAGGCCTGCTCGCCGACGAGGTGTTGGCCGAGAACGACGCGCCCTTGCGCTTGCCGGTTGCCTCGCCGCTGCCGTTGGCGGCGAGCTGGCTGAGATTCGCGTCCGCTTGCTGACTGGCGTGCGCCGCCCCGTCGACGGGCTTGCGGCCGCCGGTGGCAGGCGACGACGGCGTGCTGATGTCGGATAGCGGTAGCGTGCTGCTCGGGCGTGAAATCGACGGGGAATCCGGCATGGTGCGAGGCTCCTGATGGAATGTGCGCTGCGGTGACGAAGCGCAAGACGGGACGTCGAACAGGCATCCTGCTCGACCTTACAACAGGCGTACGAGGCCCGCGGTAACAGCGCGAAATAGTGTGCGACGAAGCGAAGCCGGATGCAGGGCGCGATGGGACAAATCACGTAGCCGCGAGCACGGTCAGCCGCACGCCAGCGCCTTGCCGGCCGTCCGCGGCCCGGTCTTCGCGCCCCCTTACGCCGGTTCGCGGACCGTCGTGCGTGAGTCACACGCGGGCGGCACACTGCATGAGTTCGTCGCTCATTCGGAGTCCGAGTCATGCGCTTCATCCCGCTCGACAGCATGGAAACGCCCTATCTGCGGCTGCGTCCGCTCACCCTTGCCGATGCGCCCGCCCTGTTCGACCAGATGCTCGGCGACGCCGACACGATGCGCGACCTGCCGGTGCTGCGCCATACCGGCGTGGCGCAAACCACCGAATTCGTCGACGAAGCGCTGCGCGGCTGGGACGACGGCAGCCTGATTCGCTACACGCTCGAATGCAAGGAGACCGGCCGGCTGACCGCATTGATCGAATTGAAGCCGACGCTGCCGCGCGTGGAGATCGGCGTGATCATCAGCCGGCATGGCGGCGCTCGACGCCGCCGGGCTGGCGTACTCGCGCTGCAGGAATTGATCGACTGGCTGATCGAGCAGCCGGGCGTGTACCGCGTCTTCGCCTGCTGCGCCGTGGATGGCGCCGCGCACAGTTCGATGGAGCGCCTCGGCTTCGTCCAGGAAGCGCGGCTCACGAATCACGAGCCGCGTCCGAACCGCGGCCTCGCTGCCGACGACAGCTTTCTCTACGCGTTGACGCGGCCCGCACCGGTCCCGCCGAAGCCGGCCAGCGAAGGTGCGGCCTGGCTGCGCAACACGATGCAGTGGAGTCTCGCGGACGCCTGAAGCCGCCGAACCGCCCAACCGCCCAACCGCCCAACCGCCCAGCAGAAGGCCCAAGCCGGAACGAAGAAGTGTCCGCAAGACAAGCAATTGTTCACTTCTCAGGCGATAATGCAAAGGTCAGACGAATACCGCATCGCGGCCATTCGTTACGCGTGCCTCGCGAGTACCCCTCGCCGGTGGACCGAAACACAACTACGCCGGAGACCCATCATGTCGCTACCGCGGCTCACCGGTCAGGTGATCGCCTTTTCGCGATTCTGGCTCGCGCGCGAGGTGGGCCTGCTGATTTCCGACGGCGCCGTCATCGAACTCGGCGCGCGCCCCTTCGCGATGCTCGCTGCCCTGCTCGAGGCGCGTGGCCGCGTTGTGTCGACCACCGAGTTGCGCGAAATCGTCTGGCCGGACAGCAATGTCGATGCAAACACGGTGCAGGCGCAGATCTCGGCGATTCGCCGCGCGCTCGACGACGACCGCGACCTGATCGTCACCGTGGCCGGCCGCGGCTACCGCTTTGCGGGCGAAGTCCGCGTGCTCGACACACCCGACGCCGGACTCGATTTCCCGGTGGCGAACGCCGGCAGCATAGCCGCGTCGCTCGCCACCTCGTTCGCGGCGACAGCCGCAGCCAGCCCGCCGACCACGGCCGGACTCACGTTCGGTTCGTCGTACGGCTCGTCCTATAGCGCAACGTGGCGCGGCGCCGCTCCGGCCTCGCCGCGCACCGCGTATTCCAAAGCCGCGCCGTCCGCGACGCTGACCTCAGTCACAGCCGTATCGAGCCTCGCCGCGGCCGCCGTGCCGGCCACCTCGGCTTTTCCGGCGTTGATGCCGACCAGCGCCGTCACGTCGCTGCGCTCGCAGATCATCGACCCGTCGCCGTTCATCGGCCGTCATGCCGAACTGTCCGAATTGCTTGCGCTAGTGCCCACACGCCGCATCGTCACGCTGACGGGTGCGTCAGGCGTCGGTAAAACGCGACTCGCGATCGAAGCCGCCAGCCACCTCGCGCCGCATTTCCCAGACGGCGACTTTTGCGCGGCGCTGGCCTCGCTCGCTCAGCCCGACCGCATCGCCAACGCGATCGGCGCGGCCGTCGGCCTGGAACCGGATAACGAATTGGCGATGGCGGCCAATCTGGCCATGCAGATCGGCGAGCGCCGCATGCTGCTGATCGTCGATCACTGCGATCATCTGAGCGAAGCCGCGGCCGAGTTCATCGATACGCTGGTGGCGAATACAGGCGGCTTGCATGTGATCGCCACGTGCGAGTCGCCGCTTTTCATCGGCGGCGAAACGGCCGTGCCGGTGGCCGCGTTGCGCGCGCCGCCCGAGCAGATCGACGGCACGCCCGCCACGCTCGACTACGACGCGCTGCGCCTGCTCTTCACCCGGCTCGCGCACTGTCTGAAGCCAGCCGCTTTGCATGCGCCGCTGCCCGAAGTGGACAGCATCGCGCCGACCACCTTTGCGGCGGCCGCGCTGATTTGCCGGCGTGTCGACGGTGTGCCGTTCGCGCTCGAACTCGCTGCGGCGACCATCGCCGGCCAGGTGCGTGCGGGTGTGCCGCCGGAAGACGCGATCGTCGCATTCGCGCGAGAACTCGATACGGTGATGACGCATCGCAGCGGCGGGCGCCGCATCGTGCTGCCGCGCGCGGCGATCGTCCACGTGATGCTCGACCTGTCGTACGCGGCGCTCGAGGCGCCGACCCGCACCGTGCTGCGCCGGCTCGGCATTTTTGCCACCGCGTTCTCGCACGACGCTGCCTGCGAAATGCTCGGCGCGTTCGGCAGCGACTACGGCTTCGGACCGCCCGACCCGCGCCAGCTGGAACGCCAGCTTCATACGCTGATGGATGCAGGCCTCGTGAATGCAGTCGACTGCGACGGCGCCTTGCGGCTGCGCTTGCCGCCCGCCGTGCGCCGCTTCGCGCTCGACGCGCTGGAGCGCAACCGAGAAAGCGCCGAGGCCGATCTGCATCACGCGCAGTTCGTCGCCCGCGATATGGCGCGCCGGTTCGGCGCGGGCGTCGCCGTGGCCACCGCGCACAGCCGCCACGATATCGACGCGCTGCGCGCTGCGCTCGAATGGGCCGTCTCGGTCGACAAGGTGGAACTGTGCACCGAGTTGCTCGACAACACGGCGCCGATGTGGGGGGCGCTCGCGCTCGTCGACGAATACATCGGCTGGGTGCGCGCCGTGCTGGCGCGCGTGGACAGTGTCTCGATGCGCCGTATCCGCGACGAGATGCGCTTGCGCGCCGTGCTTGCGCGCGCGTTGATGCTCAAGCGCAGCACGTCGAACGAGATCGTCGAGAGCTGGCAGCGCACCTACGAGCTCGCCAATATCTGCGCCGACACGCCGTATCGCCTGCGTGCGCTGTTCTGCCTCGTGATGTGCGCGCTCGACGCCGGCGAGATCGAGCATTGCCGGCGCCTCTCCAACGAGTTCAGCGAAATCGCGCCGGTGGCGCACAGCCAGGCGGTCAGCATCAACGCGCGGCGCATCGAAGGCATCGTCAAGGCGTATGCGGGCGAGTTCGATACCGCGATCCGCCTGCTCGCACCGGTCGTCGGACTCAACGACGAAGCGGCCGACGAGATCGACGAAGACGTCAGTCGCGAGGCCAATGCGGTCGCCACCAGCTATGGGCTGTCGCTGCATCTCGTGGCGCGGGCGATTCACGCCGTGGCGCTGTGGCTGGTCGGTCAACCGCATATGGCCGCGCCGCTGCGCGTCACGATCCGCGATCCCGCCGACGAAAGCGAACCGCTCGCCGGCTGCATCGCGCTCGGCCTCGCCTGCGCACTTGCCGCACTCGACGACGACATTCCGCTCACCGAATCCTGCGCGGCGGCGATGGTGACGCGAGCGCGAGCGGCGGGCGTGAAACGCTGGCTGCGTCTCGGCCTCGACTTTCAACTTTGGCTCGACGCGCGGCGCGGCGATCAGGAAGCCGCGCGGCGGCTGATTACCGGCGCGATGAAGCGGATGGCGCGCGAACGCGTCAATGTGCCCGATATCGCCTTCATCGCCACGCTGCTGCCGCGCATCGCGCTGCAGGACGAACCGGAATTCGCGGCCGCGCTCGGCGCGACGCTGCGCGAAGCGGTGAGCCGCAGCGAACGCACCGGCGAGCTCTGGTATGTGCCGGAGTTGCTGCGTCTGATTGCGACGCTGCGTCAGCGCAGCGGCGAAGATCCGCGGGCGGTGCGGCCGCTGCTTGAAGACGCGCTGCAGCGCGCCCGCCAGCACGGCGCACGACGGCTCGAATTGCGCATCACCGTCGATCTCGAAGCGCTCGACGCATCGGCTTCCGCGGGGCTGCTTCGCGTGCGATGACCTCGCTTCGCACCCTGCCTGGGACTGTCATATGCGCTCCATACCGTGACTTCAACTGCCGCTCGTTGAACGTCACGCGCCATGTCCGACATCCATGCAGTACCGCAGCACCCGATTCACACGCCCGAGGCCGAAGGGACTGAAGCGGCCGGTCATCAGCCTGCCGGTGCGCCCGCCGTGCAACCCACGGGGGTGCCACAAGCCCGGCCGCTGGTCGACGAAACGCTGCTGGGCAGGCTCGGTAACAAGCTGTCGCGCACCGGCGCACGGCTGCGCGCGAGCAAGTTCGATATCAGCACGGCGCTCTCGCAAACGAGTCAGCACGGCAAGCCATTTGCGCCGGCCGATTTCACCGCGGACGGCGAGCGCTATCCTGCGAAGCCGGTGGTGGCGTCCAACGCCGCGGGAACGCCGTTGGCGAAGACCGAGCGGCAAGTCCGGCAGGCGCTTGGCAAGACGGCGCAGTCTTCGTCCGCTTCGTCATCCTCGGCGGGCAGACTCGCCGCAGAACATGAAAACGAAGCATCGACGATTCCGCTCGACGCGATGGCCGGCGAGGCCGCGCTGCGCGACTATGTGGGTCGCCAATTGCCTGGCCCTCAAGGCAACCTGCTCGCGCAGGGCGAGCTTTCGCATCGGCTGGCGGCGCTGAGCGGCCCCGACGCCGCCACCGACACCCATCGCGGCGCCCTGGTCGCCCAGGCGTTACACGGCGCCAATATCGGCGACGCGCACAGTGCCAACGAAGTGCTCGACGCACTCGAACAGCTCGACTTCGCGCAGATGCACACGGCCCGCTCGACGACGCCCGCCGAAGCCGGCGCATGGCAAGTCGCCCGCACGCTGGCGCGCACCGACGCCGGTTTCGACGCGCTCAACCAATTGCGCCATCACGGCCAGCCGCCGCCCGGCGATGCGTCGACGCAGCTCGCCCAGCGGATGATGCTGCAAGCCGCCGATGCGCTCGATCCGCCGCTCCACGGTGCAGGCCCGGCGCAAGATCCCGCGCCGGCCGCCGTCGCCGCGCGTTCAGCACCCGCGGCCGGCACGCCGCTGCATGAAACCCCGCTAGCGTGGCAGGCGTACGACGCGGCGTCGACACTGACCACACAGGGTCGTGGCGCACTCAACGCCGATCAGAAGGGCGCGTTTTTCGCATGGCGCCAGAATTTTCGTGAAGACGGACGCGGCAGCGACTTGTCGCAGGCACGCGAACGTCTTAACAAATTCTCAGCGAAGACGATCGACCGCGTCGGCGAAAACCGTTGGAAGACCTTCTTGCCGCGGCTCGCCGGCAAACGTAGCTCGCCGTTGTCGGCGCTGCGCTTCGGCACGCAAGGCGTGCCGCGCAAGACCGTCGGCACTGAGCAGGGAAAGCTCGAGGAGGCCATGCGCGGGTCGTTGGCGCCGCTCTCCGAGCGGCCCGAGATGCGCCCCGCCGCCGCGCTTTCGCATGCCCGCCCGGAGCAGTCGATCGCCGAACTCGCGGCGCTGCATGTCTGGCTCGAATCAGGCGGCTTTCCGAATGGCAAGCTCGATGCGGAACAGTTGCACAAGGTCACCGAGCGCGCGCAGCAGTTGTGCGCCGAGCTGCAACCACGCGACGTCGGTTCGCCTGCAACGCTCGCGCGCCTGCAAACCGAAACCGCGCGCTGGGCCGCCGCCGATCCGCACGCGCTCGCGCGCAGCAAGCCGTTCAAGTCGATCGCGAAACAGCCGTTCAATCTGGAGCGGCTCGCCTCGTGGGGCAAGGTCGCGAAGGTGCCCGCCGATTCACCGTTCTGGGCCCATGTCTCCGACCTGAAGGACAAAGCGCGCCCGCCCGCGCCGACCGCCACCGCGGACACTGCCGACACGGTCCGGCAAACGCTCAAGGACGTCGCACACGATCTGCAATCGAGTTCACGCCTGCGTCTTACCGACGGCCGCCGCATCGGTGTCAGCACGCGCGGGTTGTCGGCGAATCTCAGCAAGGTGCTGCATACCGGCGGCGTGCCGATCGCGCCGCGCCTCGATCTGCGCGCGTCGAAAAGCCGTGAAGCCGTGGTCGAATTGAGCCGCGGCACGCACGGCGTCGAGATGTTCGTCGGCACCGCAAAAACGCAGGTGCGGCATGCGGGGGTCGGCGTACTGGTCGGCTACGACATGGACGTCGGGCTGACCCAGTTGCGCGCCGGGCTGACCACCCAGGCCGTGCTGCACTCGCAGGAGTTGTCCGAGCCGAGCGGCGTGTCACTGCGCGTGGCACGCCGCGTCAATCCGAACGGCACCGGCTATGAAGATAGCGCGATGCGCGAAAAACTCGAAGGCATCATCGATCATGTCTTCGACGAAACGACCGCGGCGCACGGCGCCAACTCGGGCGGCTCACGCGGCACCTGGAACCGGCTCGCCGAACATTATTTCGATGATCCCGATGTGTCGATCAGCTGGACCGACACTGTGGCGCGCACCGTCAAACGCGGGGCCTCCGCCGATGTCGGCCTTTCCGTAAGCGTGCCGAAGATCGGCTCGCCGTTTCGCGCGGGCGCCAACATCGGCATCGGTTATGAGAAAACCGCGAAACAGACGCTCGATTCGAATGAGCAAAGTGGGCGCATGCAAATCGAGCAACATCGCGTCGGCGCCGGCTCGCGTCTGATCGGGCGGCTGAGCGGCACCGTCAGCGCGACGCAGCCGGTCGGCGCGAAAGAGTCGAGCGTGGGCGTGGGGCTCGTCTCGCTCGACGCGCCGTCCGCGACCATGACGTTCAACGACGACAGCCACCTTGCCAAAGTACAACTGGTGCGCGAAGACGGCGCGCTGGTGCATCGCGCGTGTCTACTCGACACGGAGTATTCGAGTGCCGAAACCTACACGCGCGCACTCGATGCGAGCCGTGACCAGTGGGTCGATCTGTTCACTGAGCAGGTAAATGCAGAACAGGAAGGCGAACGGCAGGAAGCGCGGCTGAACGGCAGGCCCGAGCCGCAGCTACCACCGGCACGCACGCTCGCGGAACAACGGCTCGACCGGCACCTCGGCGATGTGAAGGCGAACCGGCGGCCAAACCAGACTTACTTCCACCGTTACCGGTTAAAGCGTAGCGCGGCAAAAGAGCTCGACATGCTCGCGGCGATGTCGAAGCAACTGCCGCCCGGCGAGGCCGCTGCCGGGCGCGCGAAGATCGATGAAAAGGTGAATGGCATTCTGAACGAGCCTGCCTCGTGGATGCCGATTGAACTGAAGGTCAAGGAGCGCACAACCAGCACGCAGAGTCCTGGTTTGAATTTCGCGCTGCAGTTGAATACGCAGACGAGTGCGACGGGAGACAGGGAGTTGTTTGCGGAGAGTATTCCGTTTGCGCTGGTGGATCAGTTGGATCGTTGATGTGCCGCAAGCGCGCCAACCTTGCTCCCGATCCCCTGTTGCGACCATCAGTTTAAAAGCGCCCGGGGAAAGAACATCCGGTTGATATAATTTTCCAGTCGCATATGAACGGGCACGCTCATCAGGAGCAAATATTTCACCCGTCATACATCAATCTGACTGGAAGACTCGATGTCCCAACAAATTGCCAACACGAGTCGACCTCCCACCCTCACCGGGCTCTTCCTTATATTCAGCCGAATTGGGCTCACCAGCTTCGGCGGCGGCCTGAGCGGCTGGCTCCTGCGTGAATTCGTCCAGGATCGCGACTGGATCAGTGAAGAAGACTTTTTGAATGGCCTGGCCATTTCGCAAGCGCTGCCGGGCATCAACGTCAAAAACATGGCGATCTGGATCGGCCACCGTCTGCTCGGCTGGCGCGGCGCGCTGCTAGCGGTTGCCGGCATCATCATCCCGCCCGCCATTTTCATCATTGTTCTCGGCACGGTTCTCGGCCATCTACTGCAGTTCCCGATCGCTCACATCCTGCTTGCGGGCGCGGCAGCCGCGGCCACCGGCCTGTCGTTGTCGATGGGCGTGACAACCGCGCGCCGGGTGCCACGCAGGCTCCTGCCGCTGCTGTTCCTCGCGGGTACCTTCGTCGCGGTCGGCATATTGCGCCTGCCGCTGGTGTGGGTCGTGATCGGCGCGGGAGGCCTGAGCGTGCTGGTCGAGTACATCAAACTGCGCAAAGCCTGACCATGTCGAATCGCGTTCTTCTACAGCTTGCGGCCGTTTTCGCGCCCCTGTCACTGGTGACGATAGGCGGTGGCCAGGCCATCATCGCCGATATCCAACGGCAGGTTGTCGACGTGCATGGATGGCTGACGCATGCGCAGTTTGGTGTCGACTTTGCCATTTCGCGCATGGCGCCTGGCCCCGGGTCGCTGCTGGCCACCTTGATCGGCTGGCAGATTGCAGGGTTCTGGGGCGCTGTGGTGACCACGCTGGCATTGCTCGCCCCGACCGGCATCCTGATCTATGGCGTAACCCACGTCTGGACCCGTTATAAGGGCGCGGCGTGGCAACTGGCGCTCGAGCGTGGGCTGCGCCCCGTCGCCTCAGGGATGATTCTCGCCGCGGGATGGGTTCTGTTGAAATCGCTCGACGGCGGGCATCCGGCGCAAGCGATTGCCCTCATGTCAGTGGGGACGCTGCTCAGCACGCGAATCAATCCACTGCTTCTGTTGCTTTGTGGCGCGTTGATGCTGCTCGGTATGTACGAGCTTGGCGCCAGCCTTCCATCGCTGCTTCAGGTGCACATGGGGAGCTAGTGCAATTCCGTCACGGCGTCTGCAGCGTGCCGTCCTTTAAGCGGGTTTGCGTCCACGTCGTCACGGTGTTTTCGCACGGATATTTCGCGGCCTCGGTCTCGTCGATGTCCACGCCCAGGCCCGGTTTGTCATTGGCATAAACGTGTCCGTTCCTGAATTCCGGCAGACCCGGGAAGACATCCAGCAAGGCCTCTCGCGGACCCTTAAGGTCCTGGATCACGAAGTTCGGCGGCTCGGTTCCCGACCACTCCTGCACGCCGAAATTCCGCGCGGCGAGATCGATATGGATGTTCGCCGCATGCGCCAGCGGAGACATATCGCCCGGACCGTGCCATGCGGTCCTCACCCCGAACTGCTCGGCAAATATCTGCAACTTGCGCCCCGCCGTGATGCCGCCGATCTGGCTGAGATGCACACGGATGAAGTCGATCAGACGCTCGGTGATCAGAAACCGCCATTCGTACGGGTTGTTGAACAGCTCGCCCTGTGCCAATGGCGTAGTCGTTTTGGCGCGTAGCTGACGCATCCATTCGCCTTCCTCGAGCGCAATCGCGTCTTCGAGAAAGAACAGTTCGTACTGTTCCAGCTCGCAAGCAAAACGGATCGCCTCCACCGGCTTCAGACGTTCATGCACGTCATGGCACAACTCCACGTCGAAACCGATTTTGCTGCGAATGCCGTCGAACAGCTTGAGCGTCTCCCGCATGTACTTTCTGCTGTCGAGGTACACGCCATCCGCGGCGCCTTCGGGTGCACTCGCTGGCGCCTTGCCGAAGCTACCTCCGCCATAGCCGCCGCTCTGGCAACGAATATGCGTGATGCCCTGCTCGCGATACTTCTGGATGTTCTCATACAACTCGTTCAGATCGCGACCATCCGCATGGCGATAGATCGGAACGCCTTCGCGGCACTTGCCGCCGAACAGTTGATAGAGCGGCATGTTGGCCATCTTGCCCTTGATGTCCCACAGCGCCATATCCACACCGGAGATTGCGTTGTTCTCGATCGCGCCATTGCGCCAGTACGCGTTCTGATGCATCAGTTGCCACAGTTCCTCGATCGCCTCGGCGTCACGACCGATCAGCAACGGCCGCAGGTATTCCTCGATGAGGCACTTCACCGCCACGTGCCGGTAGGCGAACGTCGCGCATCCGAGACCGACCAGACCGGACTGGTTAGTCTCGATCTTCACGACGATCAGGTTGATGCCTTCCGGCGCGGTCAGGATGACCTTTACATCGGTAATCAGGGTTGCCATGTTCTGTCTGCCAAAATCGAATCAATCAAACGAAGTCGAATTGCGCGCTTCTTCGCCAAAACGTGACGTCCGAGGTGTGGGGAAACACGGACCTGCACGAGAGATTCCCCGGGCGTTACGTACGATGCAGCGACAACGAAGCATCACGCTTGGCGTGCTCGTCGGCATTCGCGGGCACGGTCATCATCAGGATCACCGAAAGCAGCAGGCCGGTCGCCATGAAAATGTACGAAGCCGCCGGGCTGCCGGTCGCGCCGTTCAGATAGCCCACCACCCACGAACCGAGGAACGCCCCCAGCGCGCCGCACGCGTTGATGAGGCCGATCGCGCCGCCCAGCACGTTGCTCGGAATCAGTTCCGGCACGAGTGCGAAGAACGGGCCGTACGGCGCGTACATCGCTGCACCAGCAACGACCAGCAGCGCGAACGAGATCCAGAAGTGCGAGCCGCCGATCAGGTAGGAAGCGACGAACGCAATGGTCCCGACGAGCAGTAGCGGCCAGACGAACAGCTTGCGATTGCGCGTCTTGTCCGAGAGCCACGACGCGAGCAGCATCAGGATGATTGCGGCGAGATAGGGCACCGCAGCGAGCCAGCCGACCGAGACGATGTCGATCGTCGAGGCGGCTTTGAGAATCGACGGCAGCCACATGATGAAGCCGTATACGCCGATGCTCCACAGCGCATGTATCGCGCAAAACTTCATCACAATCGACGAACGGAACGCCGCCTTGTAGTTGCGCACCGGCGCGATATGGGCCTGCTCGGCCTTCAGGCGCGCATCGAGTTCAGTCTTTTCGGCGTCGCTCATCCAGGGCGCGTCGGCCGGACGGTCTTTCACCGTGAACCACCAGACCACCGCCCATGCGATGGCGGGCATGCCCTCGAGGACAAACATCTCGCGCCAGCCGAAACTGCGAACCAGATAGCCCGACACCACCGACATCCACAGCACCGTCACCGGATTGCCGAGAATCAGGAAAGTATTGGCGCGCGAGCGTTCGCTGCGCGTGAACCACCGGCTGATGTACATCAGCATCGACGGCATCACGGCCGCCTCCACGACGCCGAGCGTGAAGCGCAGCACCATCAACATCGGAATATTGCTGACCATGCCGGTCGCCGCCGCGCACAGCCCCCACAGAATCAGGCTGAAGAAAATCAGTTTCTTGACGCTGTTGCGCTGTGCGTAAATCGCACCGGGTACCTGAAACAGGCAGTAGCCGAGAAAGAACAGCGAGCCGATCAGCGACGAGGTGCCGTGCGTGATGCCGAGATCCTTGTCGATTCCGGCCGCGGCGGCGAAGCCGTAGTTCGCGCGGTCGAGATAGGCGAGGCTATACGTGATGAAGATGATGGGCATCAGATACCACCATCTTTGAGTTGCTACGGGTTTGACGCTTTCCATGATGTCTCCGGATCAGTGCGGCGCATGAACGACCTGGCTCTATTGGCTGTTTGTTTTGCTCTACCCGCGCGAACCTGCATTTAAAGAACGGCTAGCCAGCCACCATCGACGTAGATGATCTGGCCGTTCACATAGCTCGACGCCGGTGAGGCCAGATATACCGCCGTACCGACGAGTTCCTCCGGCTTGCCCCAGCGTTGCGAGGGATTGCTGCTCTTGACCCATGCGTCGAAAGCGGCGTTCTCGATCAGCGGCTTGTTCATGTCCGTCAGGATGTAACCCGGGCCGATCGCGTTCGCCTGAATGTCCGAGGCCGCCCACTCGGCGCTCATGGCGCGGGTCAGCATCTTGATGCCACCCTTCGCCGCCGTATAGGCGCCGACCGTCGCGCGCCCGGCTTCGCTCGTGAGCGAGCCGATGTTGATGATCTTGCCGCCCGTGCCGCGCGCGATCATGCGGCGTGCAGCCTGCTTCGCGACGATGAAGGCGCTCGTCAGATTCGTGTCGATTACGCGCTGCCAGTCGCTCAGTTCGAGTTCGACGAGCGGCTTGCGAAACTGGATGCCGGCGTTGTTGACCACGATATCGACTTGCACGCCGTCCTTGTCCCACTGTGCGAATGCTTCGGCAACGGCGCTTTCGTCAGTCACATCGAAGGCGCGGCCTTGCGCATTGAAACCCTTGTCGCTCAAACGGGCGACCGCTTCGGCCACCGTGTCGGCGCGCGTGCCGTTCAGGATGACGTTCGCACCGGCGGCCGCCAGTCCCTCGGCAAGCGCGAATCCGATGCCGCGCGCCGAGCCGGTAACGAGTGCCGTGCGGCCGCTCAGATCGAATAGTTGTGTCATACGTGTGTCCTCTCGATGTTCTGAAACGAGGCGCGAGTGCGCCCCTCGCGATCCCGACGAGGGTCGCGATGAAATGGGTTGCGGCGATTGCTACGTGGGTTGATCGTTGGCGGTCTGGTCTAGCGCAGCGCGGTCCTCGAAGTCCTGCTCGGCGCGCCTGATGAGCGTGAGTACGGCCTCTTCCGCCGCCACGGGGTCGCCCTTCTCGATCGCGACGCACAGTGCCTCGTGCATCGGCAGCGAACGGGCCGGACCGCCGGCGATTTCAGAGCTGAGTTCGAAACTGGTGCGCAGGATCGCCGACAGCGCGTTCTGCATCTGCTGGACGAACTGGTTGTGGCAGGCGGTGAGGATGGCGCCGTGAAACGCGAGGTCGGCGGGAACGTACTCGCCGTGGCCGGCGACCGCGCGTTCCATTGCCTTGAAAGCGCGCCGGACCGCGATGCGGTCTTCGTCAGTCGCGCGTTTCGCGGCGAGCCTGGCCGCGTTCGGCTCGATAATCATGCGCAGTTCCATCAGGTCTTCGATGAGGCCGGGCTCGACGGAGCTTGCACGCGCGCGCCACATGATCACGTCCGGATCGAACAACTGCCATTGCGCACGCGGCAGCACGACCGTGCCGTAGCGGCGGCGCACCTGCAGCATGCCCTTGGCGGAGAGCGACTTCATCGTCTCGCGGATGGTGATGCGGCTCACCTGCATCTGCTCGGCAAGCACCGGCTCGGCGGGAAGAATGTCGCCAGGCATGAATTTGCCTGAACAAATCTGTTCGCCCATCTGATTCAGGACCTGCCTGTGCAAAGTTGCCACGATTTGCTCTCTATGTCATACGTATGATGTAGAAAGATAGGCGTGACGAGGCTGCGTGGCAATTCGGGTTCACCCGGAGTGCGGGTTGGAAGGGGTTACCGGCGTGGAAGGGTAGCCGGTATGGAAGGCGTTGCCGCCGTGGATGGGATTGCCGGAGTGGAAAGCGCCGGGCAAACACGCGGCGGCTTCGGTTGGCACCGAACAGCGCGTTGCAAGGCGCACGACCGTTCGCGTCAGACCTTCGCGATATGCGTCTCGGCAATCGCACGGACGTCGATGCGGCGCGGCAAGATAGCGTCGCGATCCGCGCTATCAGCAACCTTCTGGAGCGCGGCGATATCCGCGTCGGTCACGAAGTGCTGCTTCAATGCCGCGCGTTGCGTGATCTGCTTCGCGGCGTCGAGCGGCGAGCGCGTCAAGGTCGAGTAGATCTGCGCATAGGCATCGGGGTTCGCGAGCGCCCAATCACCCGCGCGTTGCAGCCGAAGCAGAACGTCTGCTATAGCCGCGCGTTTGCGTGTATCAGCAAGTGCGGCGCCCGATGCAGTAATGAAGCCGAGACCACTATTGATCCCAGAACCGTCGCGCAAAATACGTGCGCCACGTTGAACAGCGATACCGTAGTACGGATCGAACGTCGCCCACACGTCGATCGATCCGGACGCGAACGCAGCAAACGCATCGACCGGCAGGATGAAACGAACCTTGACGTCGTCCTTCGAGAGTCCAGCTTCGGCGAGCGCACCGTACAACTGGAATTGCGAAATGCTGCCGCGCGCCGACGACACGAACACGGTACGCCCCTTCAGATCCGCCACGGTGCGAATCGGTGAATTGGGCGCAACCAGAATGCCGAGTTGCGCGCCCGAACCCACACGCGTCGCGACGATCTTCAAGGTCGGATCCCCGACAGCCGCGGCAAGCACAGGCAAGTCGCCCGCCGGGGCAAGATCGACAGCGCCCGCGCGTTGCGCCTCGAACAGTGGCGCGGCACCCTGGAAGTTGGCCCAGCGAAATGCGTACGGCGTGCCGTCGAGTACCTTGGCGGCTTCGGCGAGCGCTCGCGTGCCGCCGGCCTGGTCGCCGAGCACGATCGTGGTCGATGCCAGATCGGCGGCCTGCACGTTGAGTGAATGAAATGCGCCGGTTGCGGCAAGCGCCGGCACCGCGCCGAGCAGCTTCAGCGTGCGCCGCCGCTTGGGAAAAGACGTAGAAACAGAAGCGGCCATATGCCCTCGCTTGCAATATTTCTGCAAGCGTAGCGATCAGGACGCTTCGTGAGAATGATTCAATTCCGATATCGTTATCTTGACCGGGCAGCTATCTTTTTCATCCCAGCGCGGGCCCGTCACTTACGGCTTGTCGAATATGCCGCGATACGCGCCGTACATCGACAGAACGATCAGCGCGCTGACCAGCGGTGTCACCAGCAAGCCGCGCAAAAGAAGCGGCGCGAAGGTGGCAAGCCACACGTCGACGGCGATGGCGATGCCGAACACCAAAGCGACGCGCCAGTTACGCGCCACGGCACGCAGGCTTGCCGCCATCGCGTTCAGGGGCGCAACGTTGTTCAAAACAACCAGCGCCGGCGCGAACCATACGAGCGATGCCGCAAGCGCATAGGCCAGCATATTGAGCACCGGCTCCAGCGCATTGCCCGTGCCGTTATGTGCACCGTACACGATCGTCAGATCATGCACGCCATTCGGTGCAACAGATGTCTTCATCGACACATGAAACGCCACAAACGCGATCAGGTGCCCCGCATAGGCAACGGCAGCGCCACACTGCCCGATCATGATCAACGCATTGCGATGCACGTTGACGGCTTCGATCGTCTCGCGGATCGACCAAGGGCGTGCATTGCTCGCACGTTCCTGCATCAGCACCAAACCAGCGGCGAGGACCGGCCCGACGAGCACCGCCAGCACGCGCAACGGTGGCGCCAGTTCAAACAGCGTGACGAAATCGGCGCAGCCGAGAATCGCCACGAGCCACAGCACCGGATTCGCGCGAGCGATACGAACCCCTTCTGCGAGCCAGCCGGCAACATTCTCGACGCTGACCACGCGACCATCTGGATAGCGCAGCCCCGAAGCAGGTTGCTGGTGTGCCGGGACTGCCGTAGCGCCTGAATAGTGCATATTCATGACCGTTTCCTTTTTCATCGAATGAGGATAGAGACGTCAGTCAACCTGCGCCGCGCTTCAGGCGGATTGCCCTTCGTCGAGTCGAGCAGTAATCAGATCGAGTTGCCGCTGAACATAGCGGACCAAAGCGCGCCATGTGATGCGCGTCAACCACAAACACAGCCATAAACCGACGATGCCGGCAACCAGCATCGCGAATCCGTAAATCATCGCGCCGATGCCCGAACCATGCGGCCCGACGATCACGACGTTGTCCGAACCGTCCTTGATCGAAATGTGGTCGCGATCGATCACGACCGAATCCGAGCCGCTGTTGACCGCCAGACGCTTGCCGCCGCCGTCCGCGCCCTGCACGAAGGACACGTGGTCGCCGTGGTTCCTGATGTCCCACGCCAGCGCCTTCGCACCGGTTCCGATGCGCGCGACCGATACCTTGTCCCCTTCGCCATCCTTAAGATCGAGCGCTACGATGTCGGTGGCTGCGATCGACCATGTGCCGTCCGGGTCGACCTTGAACAGATCGCGCGCGCCGCCGACGGAACTGATCTTGAGTTTGCCGTCGTCGTTCTTGATGTCGATCGGGCCGGCCAGCGTCACAACCGAAATTCGCGTGGCTGCATCCGGCCGCAGCACGAAACGGTCGCCGTCCACCCGGAACACCTTCATATTGGCGGTTGCGAGGCGCGGGTCGCCCTGTTTGGGGGCGTCATCCGCGTCGTCGTTATCATCGTCATCGTTTCCGTTGGCGCTCGCCTGCTGACCCGTTTTCACGTCGCTGCTTTCGAAAGTGAACGGCACCGAATGGAACGCTGGCCACCCGAACAGGTGATGACTCCCGAGCGCAACCACCGTCACGAGCCCGGCAATCGTCAGCGCGCCTGAAACCGCGTAGCCGATCGTCAGCATCAGCAGATAGAACATGAACGGAATCAGCAGGAACAATTGCAACAGACCAAGCCCCGCGATCGAAACGACCACCCGCATCAGGTTGCCGAACGAGCGCCGCGTTTCCCACTGACGGAAATTCGCCTGCGCCTTCAGTTCGCGTGCGAGCTTGACCGGGTCGCCGAGCGCTGCAACCACTTCCGCCTCACTGCGGCCCGCTGCGAGTGCGTCACCGAAGTACTCGCGATAGTCGGCGACGATTTCGTCGACCACCTGCTTCGGCAAACTCCGCAGTTCGTGGCGCAATTGCTGGATGAATGCGTCCTGCGTCATTGCTTTTCCCCTGTTCCTGAGGGCGTACGGGACAAGGCCAGCACACCGTTGACTTCATCGACAAAACTGCGCCATTCGCTTTGCATTTCCGCCAGACTGTTGCGGCCCGCCGCCGTCAGCGAGTAGTACTTGCGCGGCGGCCCCGAACTGGATTCCACGAAATACGTCGACACCCACGCCTCGGCCTGCAGCCGGCGCATCAGCGGGTAAATCGTGCCCTCGCTGATCTCCATGGTTTCGGAGAGCGTCGAGACGAGCTCGTACGCATAGCTGTCGCCGCCGGCGAGGACAGCTAACACGCACATGTCGAGCGTTCCCTTCTTGAGCTGCGTTTTCATTCAATTCCATTACATTAGTGTGCATAGCACGGTACCTTGCTATGCACTGGTGCCGAACGCACCGATCCGCGAGATGACGAACGAACTCTAGCACCCAGTATTGTTTAATGCAAGGTACTGTTTTATGCACAGGACACCCCCGCTCACCGGAGCGACCGTCCGATCATTCGCTCCATTAATACAAAGGATTAGAAATGAGACTTTTACTTATTGTTTTTGGCTTCCGATAAAGGCACCAGGCCATGCGCGCAATGGCTGCGTTCATCCACGAAACCGCCATGCCTCAAGGAGAAACCCATGACGTCCTATCGCCCCGCGGACACGCCAGCGCCACCGCCAGGAGATGGCACCCCGGCCAACATGAAAAAGATCGCGGTGGCGAGTGTGATCGGCACGACCGTCGAATGGTATGACCTGTTCGTTTTCGCCACCGCCTCGGCACTCGTCTTCAACAAGGTGTTCTTTCCCGGCTTTGTGCCGTTGGTCGGCACCTTGCTGGCGTTCGGCACGTTCGCTTCCGCCTACCTCGCGCGAATTGTCGGCGCCGCACTGTTCGGCCATTTCGGCGACCGCCTCGGACGCAAGGCGATGCTGCTGGTCTCCCTCATCATCATGGGCATCGCGACGTTCTCGATTGGGCTGCTGCCGAACTACGCGTCGATTGGCATCTGGGCGCCCATTCTGCTGCTCACCTTGCGCGTCATTCAGGGACTCGCGCTCGGCGGCGAATGGGGCGGCGCCGTGCTGATGGCGGTGGAACACGCACCGGCCGGCAAGCGTGGACTGTATGGCTCGTGGGTGCAGATCGGCGTGCCGGCCGGCACCCTGATCGCCAATCTGGCGTTTCTGGTCTGCAACGCCACGCTGTCAAACGACGCACTGCTCTCCTGGGGTTGGCGCATTCCGTTCCTTGCGAGCGCCTTGCTCGTGGGGGTCGGGCTTTATATCCGTCTGAACACATCGGAAACCCCGTCGTTCCGCAAGATCAAGGATGCCGACGCGCAGGTCAAGCTGCCGATCGCCGAGGTTCTCACCCGATACTGGAAGCAGGTTCTGCTCGGCGGCATCGCGACGATGTCGACAGGCACCTCGTTCAACCTGATCGTCGCTTTCGGGTTGACCTACGGAACGCAGACGCTGGGCTTCTCACGTAACGCAATGCTTTCCATCGCGCTGATCGCCTGCGCGCTTTGCATCGTGTTGTTGCCGGTCTTCGGCAAGCTATCCGACGTCGTGGGCCGCAAGCCGGTGATCATCGGCGGCATCGTCGCCGAGGCCCTGCTCGCTTTTCCGCTTTTCTGGCTGCTGGATACGCGCGAGTTTCCGTTCGCGCTGCTCGGCTATCTGCTGATGATGACCGCCTTCGCCGCAAACTATGGACCCATCGCCACCTTCCTCGCGGAGTTGTTCGGCACCGAGGTTCGCTACTCCGGTCTGTCGGTGAGCTATATGTTGTCCGGACTGCTCGGCAGTGCGGCCACGCCCATTGTCACCACCGCGCTGTTGTCCGCGACAGGCCGCGGCTCATCGGTGGCGTGGTACATGATGGGCTCGGCTGCTGTTTCGGTACTCGCGCTCGTGCTGCTCGCGGAAACGCTTCGCCGCGACATCTCGTCTGCGGCGCGCACCAATGCCGCCACCGCGAGCCTTTCGTGAAGGCCTGAAATGAAAACGGAAAATGCCGCTCTGATGCAAGCCACACCAGACTCATCCTTACTGCACAGCCTCGAATTCATCAGCTTCCCGACGCTAGGGCACTTCATGGAAGACGGTTTCGCGGACCATCGTCTTCGCGCGATGGTCCCCAACGTGAAGGTGATCGGGCGCGCGGTAACGCTCAAGCTGCTGTCGCCCGACGCCATTCCCGTGAACCGCGCCCTCTCGCAACTCAAACCCGGTGACGTGCTAGTGATCGACATGAGCGGCAACCATACGCATGCGCCGGTCGGAGCGGTCACGGCATGCGCCGCGCTCAACGCCGGCGCGAGGGGTGTTATCGTCGATGGCGTAGTGACCGATCTCCTCGAATTACGCAGCACGGGGCTGCCGGTGTTCGCGCGCGGAACGTCGTTGCTCACGACCAAAAAGCGCGACACGATGTCGAGCCTGTTTAACGAGCCGGTGATATGCGGCGGGGTCGTGGTGCGCCCAGGCGACATCGTGCTGGCCGACGACAACGGTGTACTGTTCGCTGAAGCACCGGCCCTCGCCGCCGTAATCGAGCTGGCGCAGGCTTCCGACCGAGCGGAGCCCGCGCTACTGGCTCGCCTCAACGCCAAAGCGCCGCTTCACGAGGTTCTGCAGTGCGTCATGCCGTAAAGTATTCACGCGGCTAATAATCTGCATTAGAACAATGAAGTTGACGGACACTGACGCGCTGACGAACACTACGCGCACTACAGCACGTGAGAACCTGGGAGTCTTTTGAAATGCAATCCACGCCCACATCCGATCACATGAGCGACAAACCGGCGCCGATCGGTACCGAACGGCAGGTACGGGAGGAACTGGCGGCGCTCTACCGGCTGGCCGCTCACTTCCGCATGACCGACATGATCGACACGCACATCACGGCGCGCCTGCCCAGCTCGCCGGGCGAGCCGCCGGCCTTTCTGATCAACCGCTATGGCGTGCTGTTTCACGAAATGCGCGCGTCGGACCTCGTGAAGATCGATCATCTCGGCAACGTCACCGACGAGCGGGCGCACAGCGACCCGGCATTGTTTCGTGTGAACGCCGCGGGATTCACGATTCATTCGGCCATCCACGCGGCACGCGACGATCTGCATTTCGTGATCCATACGCACACCGCCGCCGGAACAGCCGTATCGGCACAGGAGCAGGGACTGCTGCCGATCAGTCAGCATGCGTTGAAGTTCTACGGCAAGCTTGCTTACCACGATTACGAGGGCATCGCGCTCGAACTCGGCGAGCGCGAGCGTCTGGTGCGCGACCTTGGTTCCTGCAAGGCAATGATCCTACGCAATCATGGGCTGCTTGCGGCAGGCTCCACGGCAGCCGAAGCGTTCCACGAGATCTATTTCCTCGAGCGGGCCTGTCAGGCGCAAATCCAGGCGCTGGCCGGCGGCAGCGCGCTGCGCATCCCGCCGCGAGAAGTGTGCGAGTTGACCGCGAGCCAGTTCGCTCGCGACGACTCCGCGGGAATTTCCGAGTTGGCGTGGCGCGCGGCGTTACGGTTGATCGACGACCCGAAATCCGACTACCGCAACTAGGCCCGTTCTACGATTCGATGCAATGACCAAATTAGTTCTGATGAGCCGTGACTTCGACATGTCACACCTGGTGCAGCCGATTCTGCGCGCCGCCCCTGAATTCGATGTCGTGATGCACGGCGAGCGGTCCAGCGGCGATGCTGACATCGCCGTGTGCTGGAACCCGCCGGCCGGCGCGCTGGCGGAGTTGCCAAAACTACGGCTCGTGCATAGCATCGCTGCGGGTGTGGACAACATTCTGTCCGACCCTGCCCTGCCCGCCGTGCCGCTGTGCCGGGTCGTCGATCCGCAACACGCACGCGGAATGAGCGAATTCGTCACGTGGGGGGTGCTGCACTTTCATCGTCAACTCGACCGTGTGCTGGCCAATCAGCGTCTTAACCGCTGGTTTCGCGACGACCAGCGTGATGCTTCCGAATGCGCCGTCGGCATCATGGGACTGGGAGAAATCGGCAGCCGCGTGGCGACGGATTTGCGGCGCTTCGGCTTTGCGGTACGCGGCTGGGCGCGCAAGCCCCGCGAACTGCCGGGCGTGACGACCTTCGCCGGTCCGCAGGAATTCAAGCCATTCCTTCAGGGGACAGATATCCTCGTGTGTCTTTTGCCGCTCACGCACGAAACCCGCTGGATTCTCAACGCGAACACGTTCGAGCACTTGCGGCCTGGCGCAAAGCTGATTCACGTCGGTCGTGGCGAACATCTGGTGCCTGCGGACCTGATCGCGGCACTGACGAGCGGGCACATCGGCGGTGCAATCGTCGACGTGTTTCCGACCGAACCGTTACCCCCCGAAGATCATTTATGGCGCGCACCCAATCTGATCGTGACGCCGCATATGGCGTCGGTGGCAAGCTCGGACACGATCGCCACGCAAGTGGCGCACAACGCGCGCAGGCTGATCCGCGGCGAACCGCTGCACAACGTAGTTGACGTGACTCGCGGCTACTAGGCGTGAGGCTCGAGGCCGGCACCTTCCGCCTGACCGTCGATGAACACATTCAGCGCATCGATAAACGCCGCCTCAGCGGCGCTCAGCTTGCGGTCCTGCGACCACAGCATGTAGATATCGAGGTCGGCCACGCCTTCATCCGGCGGCAGCCGCTGAAGGCGGCCTTGAGCGATATCGTCGCGCACGACGTGTTCCGGCAGGCAGCCGATGCCGAAGCCCGCAAAAATGAAGCGCCTCACCTCGGTCATGCTCGACGATGAGCCGACCACGCGCCCCGTGAAGCCCATCTCGTCACGAAAGAACGTGAGTGGCGACAGGTGGTCGCCTACTTTGTCGCCCGTGAAGGAGACGAACTTCTCGCCGGCGAGATCGGCGACCCGAAGATCGTCGCGCCCAAAGAGCGGATGATGACGTCCGCAGAAAAGTGCATACCGTTGACGCAGAAACACGCGGCTGTCGACTCGTTTGGGTAACGCGCGCCGCGGCGTCAGTCCGAGTGTTGCGGACTTTTGCTGGAGACTGTTCACCACATCGGCGCTGCGCATTTCCTGGCTTTCGAGTTCGATACGCGGATACGTGCGATGGAACTCGGCGAGAAACGTGTCGTAGGCCGGAAAATCGATTCCGCTGACGGTACTCACGCGCACCATGCCGGAGATATCGTGCTCGCGATCCACCTCGGCCAGCGACAGCCGCGAGATCGTGCCGTACACGTCTTCAGCAATCTGCTTCACTTCGATACCGGCCTGCGTGACCTCGATACGCGGACCGTGGCGATCCACGAGGCGCAGCCCCAACTGCTCCTCCAGCCGACGCAGCGCCTGGCTCACGGCGGGCTGCGTCAGATGCAGTTTCGTCGCCGCGCGACTCACGCTGCCTTCCTTCGCAATGGCGAGAAAGGTACGCAGCAGGTTCCAGTCGAGGCGGTCGTTCAGATAAGTGTCCGGGCGGTCTTTGCTCACGATGAGCCTCACTGGTTTCATCATCCGCCAAAATTATACTTAGGATTAGAATTAGAAATTAGACTTATCATTTTTGATTACGGATAAAGGCATCACGACGAACCCGACGCGGTCAGTACGCCGCGGCTTCAGGAGTGTGTGATGCTAAAGATCAATGGTGAGCGGCTCTGGACGAGCCTGATGAACATGGCCGCTGTCGGCGCCACGGCAGGCGGCGGTGTCCGGCGCCTCGCATTGACCGAACAGGACTCGGCAGGCCGGGCGCTTTTCTCGCAGTGGTGCGTCGAGGCGGGGTTGACGTTGTCCGTCGATCAGGTCGGCAATCTTTTCGCGCGGCGCGCCGGCAAACGGAGCGACGCCGCGCCCGTAGCAAGCGGGAGCCACCTCGACACTCAGCCCGAGGGCGGCCGCTTCGACGGGGTCTATGGCGTGCTCGCCGCACTCGAAGTCGTGCGCACGCTGAACGATGCGAACATTCAAACCGACAAACCCATCGAAATCGTCGTATGGACCAACGAGGAAGGCGCGCGCTTCACGCCGGCCATGCTCGGTTCAGCGGCCTTCACAGGCGTCATGCCGCTCGCCCAGGCGTTGAACACGCGCGACGCAGCAGGGATATCGGTCGAGCAGGCATTGCACGCGACAGGCTATGCCGGCACGCGCGCCGTGCCCGGCATCGTCTTCGACGCCTACTTCGAAGCGCATATCGAACAGGGTCCGGTGCTCGAGGAAAGTGGCGTGCCGATCGGCGTCGTCACGGGCGGCCAGGCGATTCGCTGGCTCGATGTCCGCGTGCGTGGACAGGCCGCGCACGCAGGCACGACACCGATGCAGTACCGCCGCGATGCGCTATTTGCGAGCGCGGAAATGGCCGCGGAACTGGAGAGCATCGCGGCAGATTTCTTTCCGCAGGGCCTTGCCACCATCGGCGAACTGCACATACGCAATGCATCGCGCAATACGATCGCAGCGGACCTGTCGTTCACGGTGGATCTGCGCCACCCCGATGATGCGATGATCGAAAAAATGGAAGCCGCGCTGCGCGAGCGCTTCGATGCCGTCGCCAGAAGACGGCGCCTGACTGTCGAAGTGGGACAGCATTGGGTCAGTCCATCCACGCCGTTCGACCCGGACTGCATTGCTGCTGTCAGTAACGCAGTAGAGACGCTGGACTATCCGCATCAACGCATCGTCAGCGGTGCCGGTCATGATGCGATTCACCTCGCGAAGCATTGTCCGACCGCGATGATTTTCATCCCTTGCGTCGATGGCCTGAGCCATAACGAAGCCGAAGACGCTTTACCGGCAGACGTCACGCGTGGCACGGATGTGCTGCTTCACGCGATGCTGGCCCGCGCTGGGCAGGCCGCATGAACGCGCATCAAACGCCTCGTCCACCCGGCATCCGGCGCACATGGCTCTTTGTGCCCGGCAACCATGCCGAAGCCCACGCGGTCGCGCTGCAAAGCGGCGCAGATGCAATCGTCGCCGATCTCGAAGAGATGACTTTGCCGCAAGACCGGCCGCAGGCACGCGAGCGCATCGTCACGCTATTGCGCGAGGCGGCTCGCGCCGGCACGGTCGGCTCGGTACGGATCAACAAACTGGAGCACGACGGCCATGCCGATCTCGAAGGCATCATGCGCGGCACCCCACGGGCAATTTTTCTGCCACACGCGGAGAGCGCAGCTCAACTGGCCGCGCTCGACGATGCGCTGGCCGTCATCGAGCGCAAGCTGGGCATTCCGGCGGGCTCGACGGAGGTGGTTCCAGTTATCGAATCCGCAAAGGGTCTGGTCAATCTGGGAGCGCTACTTCAGGTGGGTGCACGGATAAAGTGCTGCATGCTGGCGGTCGAAGACCTGGCGGCGAATCTCGGCGCGCGCCGCACGCCTGGCGGTCACGAACTGCTTTACGCACGCAGCCGCTTTCTGATCGAGTGTATTGCCACCGGCTGCGTGCCGATCGATCTTCCTTGTACGTACCGGTCGGCGCAGGTGCTTGGGCAGGACCTGGACCTCTCCACGCAACTCGGATTCGCATCGAAGAGCGTCGTGTTTCCCGAACACGTGCCCGCGATTCACCGCGCGCTGACGCCGTCGGCGGAAGACGTGCAGGCAGCGCGCGCGCTCGTCGACGCACACGCAGCACAGCAGGCGAACCCACCCTCTGCTGGATCAGTATGGATCGACTATCCGGAGCGCAACAACGCGCAACGGTTGATCGCGCGTGACGCGCTGCTCCGCGCCGTTGAGGAAAGCGGCAACGCATAAGCGGGCCAAGCATTAGCCGCTTTGATACTGAAGATTAAAAATCCGAATTTGGCGGGCGTATTTCGGCGACCGATAAAGACAGCGGTCAAGCCAACGCCGCGCGTTCAACAACAGGATTCCCCATGTCCCCTTCTGAACAGACTCATCAGCCCGTGCGCGCCGCCACCGCGGCTTTTATCGGCACAGCTGTCGAGTTTTACGACTACTACACCTATGCGACGGCCGCCGCGCTCGTGCTCGGCGAGGTGTTCTTCCCGAGCAGCAATCATTTCCTTAGCACGATGGCTTCGTTCGGCACGTTCTTTGTGGGCTTCATTGCACGCCCATTGAGCGGCGCGGTGTTCGGGCATCTCGGCGACAAGCTCGGCCGCAAGAAGATGCTGCTGCTGACCATGTTCCTGATGGGGATCGCCACCACCGGCATCGGCCTGCTGCCCGGCTATGCCAGCATCGGCATCTGGGCGCCGATCTCACTCGTGCTGTTACGGATTCTCCAGGGTATCGCCGTGGGCGGCGAATGGGGCGGCGCGGTACTGATGGCGAGCGAGCACGCGCCAACCGGCCGCAAGACGTTCTTCGCGTCCTTTCCGCAGATGGGCAGCCCGGCCGGACTAATTCTTTCACTCGTATCGTTCCGGCTCGTCACCTCGCTCGATCACGCAAGCTTCGTTGCCTGGGGTTGGCGCCTGCCGTTTCTGGCCAGCTTCGTGCTGCTGTTGATCGGCATGGCTATCCGTCTCGGTGTTAAGGAGTCGCCCGAGTTCGAGCAGCTTCGCAAGAATCGCGAGGTGCTGAAATCGCCAGTCAAGGAAGTGCTGCGCACCGCGTGGTATCCGATCGTCATGGCGGCGATGGCCACGACAATCGGCTCCGCCGGGTTCTTCTTCACCAATACGTTCATGATTTCGTATGTCACCGGATATCTCGGCATGTCGAAATCGTTCATTCTCGATTGCCTGTTTGTGGTCACCCTCATCCAGTTGGCGTCCCAGCCGGTTTCGGCGCTGTTGGCTCAACGGTTCGGAGAGACCCGCTTTCTGACCTGTGCTGCCCTGCTATCCATGCTCACGCCTTACCCGATGTTTCTGCTCGTCCAGACACAAAATCCGGTCGCGATCGTGACGGGTATCTCGCTCGCGGTGGTGGTGCTGTCCGCTGTCTATGCGGTCATCGCCGGTTTCATGACGCCGGCATTTCCCACGCAAGTTCGGTACTCCGGCATTTCGATCGCCTATCAACTGTGCGCGACGATCGCCGGTGGGACGACGCCTCTGATCGGTACGATGCTCGCGCAGAACTACAAGGGCGAGTGGCTGCCGCTGGCGATTTTCTTCAGCGTGCTTTCGGCGGTGTCGCTGGTTGGAATCGTGGGGCTCGGACGTTATCGCAAGGGGATACGCGCGGAGGGATCTGCGGCGGTGCTTGCTAATTAAGGCTGGCCGGGGGTGATCGGGGGAAACTATGTCGATTGGTAATTGCGGCGGCGCGGATGGACGCAAACCGGCCGAACACGTGCGCGCTCGTGAAGCGCACGCGGGAATGCTCGAAGTGACATAATTCCCGCGTCGTTGCTTTGCAACGCGACCACTACTTTCACGCCGCAAAACCAGGAGATTCACATGAGCAAGGGATATTGGGTGACCGCATACCGCGCGACGAAAGACCCGTCGAAACTGGCCGCGTATGCACAACTGGCAGCGCCCGCGGTAGCAGCCGCCGGCGGCAAATTTATCGTGCGCGGCGTCGCCGAAGAAGCACACGAGCAAGGTTTGAAAGAGCGGACCGTCGTGATCGAGTTTCCGACCTACGAGCAGGCCGTTGCCGCCTATGAGAGCGACGCCTACAAGAAAGCGCTTGAAGCACTGGGCGACGGTGTCGAACGCGATCTGCGTATCGTTCGCGGCGCCGAGTAACGACGCGAAACGATGCGTGCGCTCAGCCGGCCGCGGCGGCCTGCACGAGCGCGCCGATGCCGTCGATAGCTTTCATCAACTCTGCAGGCGCACCATGCCGCGCCTGCAGATAGCTCGTTGCGTTATACGAGAGCCACACCCTGCCATCGCCGTCCTGCCACACCAGCACCTTGAGAGGCAGATCGAGCGCCACGCTCGGCACGGCCTGCATCAGCGGCGTCCCCGCCCGCGGATTACCGAACACAAGCAACTGTGACGGCGGCATCGCAAGCCCCGCGCGCTGTGCATCCGCCGCGAAATCGATGCGCGCGAACAGGATGATGTTTTTCGCTTCGATCAGTGAGGCAAGCGCGTCGGCGGCCTGGTCGACCGTGCGCTGCGTGGGTACGGTGACGATGCCGTTGTCGGCTGCGAGACTGGACATGGATTTCTCCGCGTGTTGACGATTGTTGACAATAGACAAGCTGGCAGGCTATGGTCAAAGAAGCCCACGGTCTGTTATCCCATCCTTTGTTCTAATCGCCGATCATGACCACGTCAACCACGTCTAGCGCCATCGAACTGCTGCAGCGGCATTCCCTTGCGACGCTAGTGCAGGAAATGCTCGAACGCAGCATCGTCTCGGGGGAATTCGCCCCGGGAGAGAAATTGAACGAAGTCGAAGTCTCCACGCGATTAAATGTGTCTCGCGGGCCACTGCGCGAGGCGTTCCGCGCATTGGAACAGGCAGGTTTGCTGAAAACGGAGAAAAACCGCGGCGTCACGGTGCGCGCGCTGTCGTTACGCGAGGCCGAAGAAATCTATGAAGTTCGCGCCATGCTGGACGAATCGGTCGCCCGCTCGTTGGCCAATCGAATGACGCCTGAAACGCTCGCCACGCTCAAAGGCATCATTACGTCGATGAAAGCGGCGAAGAAGGATCACGACCTCACGCGCTACACGGCATTGAACGTCCAGTTGCACGATGCGATGGTAACGGGCGTCGGCAACCAGCACCTGATCGAAACCTATCGGCATCTCGTTCGCCAGCTTGGTTTGCTGCGTCAGGCTGCGATCGAATCGGAAAAGAGCGCGCTGGCGACGTCGGTGACGGAACACGAGAAAATCGTCAACGCGCTCGCCAAGGGCGATACGGAAAGCGCCGTCGCGCTCGTGCGCGAACACGTCGCGCATGGCCTCGCGAGAATGCGGCGTGCCCACGAGCACTGGGCCGCGTCTGCTGGTAATAGCGGCAATACAGGCAACGCCTGAAGCAGGGCCGGACCGCTGAGTACGCGGCCCCGCGCTCGGCGCTGCGGGGCCGTCATTACACTAGGCTTTATCCGACTTCCCCGCGGCATTGGCGAGCTTGCTAAGCAAGCGATCGACCAGCCAGGGCTGCCGGTCTTCGTCTTCCGCGCGCTCCTTGCGCCGAATCGCGTCGCGCACAGTAATCGAACCCACGTACCGGATCGGCTCGGGCGGGAAATAGCCCAACGGTCCCTTCGTCAACGGACTGCGCGTCCATTCGTTGTCGAGATCGAGCAACAGCGATGACAGAATCTGCCCACCCATATAGGTCGGTCCAACGCCGTTGCCTGAATAACCAAAGCCATAGAGCACGTTCGGCGCGTCGTCGAGTCTGCCGAAAAACGGAAAGCCCGTGACCGAGCGATCCGACGGACCGTTCCAGCTCGCAGTGACCGGCACATCGCGCAACGCGGGGAAGAAATCGTGCAGGCTGCGCGTCAGATCCGCTTCATACGGGGAGCGCTGATCGAACACGGGCGCGATCCGGCCGCGCCATGCAAAAGTATTGCCGCCCTTGCCGAGCATCAACCGGCCGTCCGCCGTGCTGCGATAGTAGTAAACGAAGATGCGCGAGTCGAGCACCGACACGCCGTCTTTCAAGCCGATTTGTTGCAGCAACTCCGGACATTTCTCGGTGACGATCATGTCGCTGGAAACGACAGCAAGCGTGCGTTCGAACTGCTTGAAGCGGCTCGCCATCCACGCATTGATCGCGAGCACCAGTTTGGGCGCCGTGACGCTGCCAGCCGGCGTGCGCACGGTTACGCGATCGCCTGACGTGAAGTCGAGCATCGGCGTACGTTCATAAATACGAATGCCCATTTCAATCGCGACACGCCGCAATCCGCGCACAAGCTTGCCCGGATGCACCGTTGCCGCGACCGGCGAATACACGCCGCCGAGATTACGCGCCGAACCGGAGCGGCTCGCCACTTCGCCCGGTGCGAGATGTTGATACGAATTGATGCCGTGTTCACTCAGTGCTGCGATCACCGGATCGAGCAGGCCGATTTGCGCACGTGATGTCGCCGTGTAGAGCGTGCCGTCGTGCCGAAGCTCGGCATCGATCGCGTGCTCGACACAGAAATCGCGAATCCGTCCCACGGCCGCTTCGGACGCTTTCACCAACCGGATCGCTTCGGCCTCGCCAAACAGACGCCGCAGCGTGAAGAACTTCGTCGACCATGTCAGCAGGCAGCCACCATTGCGGCCGCTCGCGCCCGCTCCGCACAGATCGCTCTCGATGATCACGATGTCGAGATCAGGTTTCTTCTGCTTCGCCTGGATGGCGGTCCACAAACCGGTGAAACCACCACCCACGATGCAGACATCGGCCGTCGTCGCACCTTGCAGTGCGGGCGCCAGTGAACCATCGGCGAAGAGTGCTTGTTCAATCCAGAACGGACGCATGAATTGCTCACATTGATACAACGGTTTAACGCCACGCGGCGAAAGGAAAGACTTCTCCCCGCGCCAACGGAAAGAAGCCTTTGCGCGTGGACATGCTCAGGCCAACTCAGGCTAACGCTTTCGCCGACACCTGCCTGATTGCCATGGCCTTCAGCGTATCGGCGATCGCGGCGACCGCGCCGGGGATGCCACTATCGCCAAAGTGCCCGATACAGCCGACACGGAATGTTTCTACCTGGGTCAGCTTGCCCGGATACAGGATATAGCCGCGCTTTTTCACTTCGGTATAGAACGTCTTGAAGTCGTAGTTGGGATCATCAGGCGCGTGAAACGTGACGATGATCGGCGCCTGAATCGACGGGTCGAGAAAGGTTCGAAAACCGAGTGCGGCCATGCCTTCGATCAACGCCCGGCAATTGCTCGCATAGCGTGCGCCGCGCGCTTCGAGACCGCCCTCTTCCACGTACTGCGCGATCGCCTGATCCAGAGCTGCGACGACGTGAGTGGGCGGCGTGAAACGCCACTGCGTGGTGCGGCTCATGTAGACCCATTGATCGTACAGATCCATAGCGAGCGAGGGGCTGTTGCCCTCGCATTGCTCCAGCGTGCTGCGGCGGATAATCACGAAGCCCATGCCTGGCACACCTTCCAGACATTTGCCGGAGGCGGCCACGACTGCGTCGAACGGTGTTTGGCGCGCGTCGATGTCGATGGCGCCGAATGAGCTCATCGCGTCGATGATCAGACTGCGTCCGTGCTTTGCGACAACCATGGCAATCTCATGTAGCGGGTTGAGCACCCCGGCACCGGTTTCGCAATGCACGAGCGCGACGTGCGTGATGCTCGGATCAGCCGCTAGCGCACGATCGACGTCAGCCGCTTTGACCTGCGTGTCTTCGGGATAGTCGAGCGTCTGGTGACGACGGCCGAGTGCCCGGCAAATCTTCGCGATGCGCTGGCAATACGCGCCGTTGTTCGGTATCAGCACATGTCCATCGCGCGGCACCAGCGTGCCAATTGCCGCCTCGACCGAGAACGTGCCGCTGCCTTGCAAGGGCACGCATTCATGGGTGTCTTCGCCATGCACGATGCGCAGCGTCTGCTGGCGGACACGAGCGGTGATCTGATTGAAATCGCCGTCCCACGATCCCCAGTCGCGCAGCATCGCCTGACGCGTGCGGTCTGAGGTCGTGAGCGGACCGGGAGTGAGCAGAATGGGCTGGGAAGGCAGGTTCACAGTAGCTCCTTATCGATCTTGATGAAGACTTGTTTCAGCCACGGCGCGTGGTGCGCCATGCCTGGGTTCTACGCAATACGCCATGCGATACGCAGGCAAACAGCACGCAGGCGAACGCCGCCGTCACGAGGACCAGCGTGGCCATCGCCGCGGCCGGTCCAATCTGGCCGGCGTCGTCGAGATTGAGAATGGCGACGGAGGCCGGTTGCGTGTCGGGTGAATAGAGAAACGCAACCGCCGACACCGTCGTCATGCCGTTGACGAACAGATAACGCGCGATCTGCAGGATCGACGGCAGGCATACAGGCACGGTGACGCGCAAAAACGTCTTGTAGAAAGGCACTTTCAGCGAAGCCGAGACCGCTTCGAACTCGTTGTCGATCTGACGAAGCGCGGTGACTGCAGTCAAGTGGCTCGACGAGTAGTAATGCACCACCGTGACGATCGCGAGCAGTGCGAGCGTGCCGTAAAGTCCGTTCAAAGGGTTAGCGGGCGAGTTGAACAGAAAGATGTAGCTGATGCCGAGCACGAGACCCGGCACGCCCATCGGCAGGATCGCGCACAGATTGATAAAACCGCGTAGCCAGCGCGGTCCACGTGTCTTCTCCACCAGATACGCGCCGCCGAACACGATGACGGTGCCGCCGATCGCCACGCACGCGGCCATTTTCAAGCTGTTCTTGTACGCATCGAAAATCCCCGCGCCGATCAGGCCCATCTTGTAGTGCTGCAAGCCAAGGCTCATCTGATACGGCCAAAACTTCACGAACGAAGCGAACACCGAAATGCCGACCACCGCCAACAGCAGCAGGCAGACGAAGCCGCAGTACCCGAGCATCGCGATGTCGAAGCCGCGTGCGGGCTTCGGCTGGTAAGGCGTCGAACGCGCGCCGAGTTGCGATTGCTGCTTGCGGCGAATGAAGAAGTCGACGGCGAACGCAACCAGCGCCGGACAAAGCAGCAGCAGACTGACCACCGCACTCCGGTTGAAATCCTGCAAGCCGATGATGAGCTTATAGATGTCGGTGGAGAGCACCGAATAAGGGCCGCCGATCACGACCGGCACGCCGAAGTCGTTGATGCAGATCGTGAACGACACCATTGTCGCGCTGATCAGACCATACTTCGCACCCGGCAGCGTGATCGTGAAGAATTTGCGCGCGCGGCGTGTGCCCATCGCTTCGGCGGCCTCGTATAAACGTCCGTCGGATAGCGAGAGCGCCGTCACGAGAATCATCAGCACGTGCGGAAACGCGGCGTACACCAGACTGCATACGATGCCCGGCAGGCCATAGATCGAATGCCCGTGAAGCAAGGGCTTCAGGATGCCAGAGTTGCCGAACCAGTAGATGAACGACACAGCGGACAGCAACGTCGGCGCGAGCAGCGGAAGCAACGCGACCGTGCGTACGGCGTTCTTCATCGGCATGCACGAGCGGGTCAGTGCATACGCGAACGTAAAGGCCATCGGAATCACGATCGCCGTCACGAGGCAAGCCACCGTGACCGAATGCAGCGTCGACGTCCACACGCCGGAATTCACCAGATAGCCGGTGAAATTGGCGAGTCCGACGAAATGGCCATCCGCATCGACGAAACATTTGCCGATCACCAAGGCCAGCGGCAACAGCAGAAACACACCGAGAAATGCGGACATCAACACAAGCGCTAACTGCGCGATCCGGTCATGCCAATGGCTCTTCTGGCGCACCTCAGCGTGACTTTCTTCGCCGCTGCGGCGCTCGATCAGAACGGCGCTCATTGCAGTCGCTCCTTCGCGGCGGAGAAGACGCACACGTGTTCGCGGTTGATAGCCAAATTGAAGCGCGACCCCGGCTGCAGGCGGGTGCGATGCATTTCATGAAACGACAGGTCGGCGACGATCTCCTGCTCGCCGAGCCCATCCACCTTGAAGCTCACCCGGCAGAACGCGCCGAGGAATTCCAGCTTTTCGACTGACGCGGGCAGCAGGTTGTCCGCCTCGTTGCCCGGCGCACTGAGGTGGATGTCTTCCGGGCGCACGAACGCCGACACTTTTGAACCCAGCGCCGCGCGCTCCGATCCGCACCCGTAGCGCAGCGCGATGGAGCCCGCCTTGAGACTGCCGTCGCGTGCCACCTCGGCCGGAATCAGATTGACCTTGCCGATGAAATCCGCAACGAACGGCGAGGCCGGCTCGCGATAGATTTCGTGCGGCGTGCCGATCTGCTCGATCACACCCTGATTCATCACCACGATGCGGTCGGCCATGGATAGCGCTTCTTCCTGGTCATGCGTCACCATGATCGTGGTCACGCCGAGGCGCTGCTGCAACTGGCGGATTTCCTGGCGCAGCCGCACACGAACACGCGCATCCAGCGCAGACAGCGGCTCATCGAGCAACAGCAAACCCGGCGACGTTGCGAGCGCACGCGCCAGCGCGATACGCTGCTGCTGCCCACCGGATAACTGGTTCGGATGCTTCTTCTGCGCATCCGGCAAGCCGACCAGGGCGAGTAGTTCGTTCACACGATCGGCGATCGCCGCGCGCTTCATCTTGCGATTCACGAGACCATAGGCCACGTTGTCGAAGATGGTCAGATTCGGAAACAGCGCGTACGACTGGAACACGATGCCGTAATCGCGAAGCTGAGGCGGCAGCCGCGAAATATCGCGGCCGTCCTGCGTGATCTGGCCGGCGCTCTGTGTTTCGAGCCCGGCAATGATGCGCAGCAAAGTAGTCTTGCCGCATCCCGACGGGCCGAGGAAGCAGAGCATTTCTCCCTTCTTCACGCCAAGATTGATGTCCTCCAGAACCGGCGTGTCGTTGAACCGCTTGTAGACCCGCTCTACGCTCAAATACGTTGTCATCTGCTCCTCCGCTTCCGCTTGCATGTCGACGTGGCGTGACGCACTGCCGTGCGCTGTGTCGCTGCGTCGTTCGGGGGTCACGCAGCGCGCGCCCCGGCACTCCTCGTCAAGACCTGGTTGAACCTGGCCTTACTTTTGTTCCTTGTTGCCGTAGCGCTTTTGCCAGTCTTCGAGAATTGCGTCGCGGTTCTTTGCGGACCATGTGAAATCGTTCTTCACGAGCAGCTCCGAATAGTTGTCGGGGATACCGGAGAGTTTCTTCGCGACACCCGGGTACGCAACGATCGCCCACCACTGCGCGGTGATTTCATTGGCCTCCTTGCTGGCCATAAAGTCCGCGAGTTTTTTGGCCGCGTCCGGCTGCTTTGTCGTTTTCATGATGCCGGTCGCTTCCATGTCCCAGCCCAAGCCTTCTTTCGGGAAGATCAGGTCAATGGGCGCGCCTTGCGCCTGCAACTCGTGGCCACGGAATTCGAATGAGATGCCGATCGGAAATTCGCCGGTGCCCGCCAGCGTGCAGGGCTTCGAACCCGAGTGCACATATTGCGCGACGTTCTTGTCCAACGCGTCCATGTACTGCCAGCCCTTGTCCTTGCCGAAGGTTTGCAGCCAGGACGTCACGTCCAGATAACCGGTACCAGACGACACCGGACTCGGCATCACGATCATGCCTTTATAGACAGGCTTGGTCAGGTCTTCCCATGACGTGGGCTTAGGCAAATGACGCTTCTCCGCTTCGACGCGGTTGTAGCAGACCGTCGCACCCCACACGTCCATGCCGACCCAATGCGGCGGCGTGTTCGTGTCGCTGTACTTGCGCGTCAGGCTGTCGAAGCCCTTCGGCGCGTACGGCATCAGCATGCCCTGCAGATCGAGCAGCGTCAGGCTGGAGGCCGCGAGCCCGAGCACCACGTCGGCACGCGGATTGTTCTTTTCGGCGAGCAGCTTGGCCGTGACTGCGCCAGTCGAATCGCGCACCCAGCGGATTTCGATATCCGGGTTGGCCTTTTCGAACGCGTCTTTATAGGGCTTCATCGCTTCGTCTTCGAGCGCCGTGTAGACGAGCAACTGCGTTTTTGCCTGCGCGAACTGGACCGCGCCGAGCGTGACGGTGGCGGCGACCAGACAGCGCAACGCCATATTCAGACGACCTCTACAAGCTTTAAACCCCGACTGTTCCTTCATTTCCAGACCCCTTGAGAAAGTGGCGTCGCGGCCAGCGACGAAAACGACCGGTGCTACGGGACGACTGCGTGTTGCAACCCTCTTAAGCAACTGCTGATGACTGCGGTTGATGATTTGCGATTTGTTGTCTGTTGTTGACAATCTACAAAGCATCAATTTTAATGTCAAGTATTGCCTCACTTTGCCACATAACGCCACATCGTCATTACCCGACTTACCCCTAGCCAAGAGGACATGTCATGAGCGAAGCACCGGTTTCCATTGAAGTGAACGGCCGCAGCTACAACTGGATGCGCAGACCCGTCGTCGTGGTTTGCGTGGACGGCTGCGCGTATGAATATCTGGAGATGGCCGCCGCGGCGGGAGTCGCGCCCTTTCTTGGCAAGTTGCTGCGTCCCGGCACGTCGCTCAAGGGCGAATGCGTGGTGCCGAGCTTCACGAACCCGAACAACCTGTCGATCGTGACCGGCGTGCCGCCCGCGGTGCACGGCATTAGCGGCAACTACTTTTTCGATCGCGACAGCGGCACCGAGGTGCTGATGAACGATCCGAAGTACCTGGTCGCTCCTACCGTGCTCGCCGGTTTCGCCGAACAGGGCGCGCATGTCGCGGTGGTCACTGCAAAGGACAAACTGCGCCGGCTGCTCGGCAAAGGCCTGAAGGGCATCTGCTTCTCGGCGGAGAAAGCCGACGAAGCAACGCTCGAAGAGAACGGCATCGACAACCTGCTCGAACTGGTCGGTCAGCCGGTGCCGAGCGTCTACAGCGCGGAGCTGTCCGAGTTCGTATTCGCGGCCGGCGTGCGCCTGCTCGAAACCCGCGATATCGACCTGATGTACCTGTCGACAACCGACTACGTACAGCACAAATGCGCCCCTGGCACCCCTGGCGCCAACGCGTTCTATCAGATGATGGACGGCTATCTGCAGCGGCTCGACGAGCTGGGTGCGATCGTCGCGGTCACGGCCGATCACGGCATGAATGCGAAGCACAACGAAGACGGTGAACCCAACGTGATCTATCTGCAGGAACGCTTCGACGAGTGGCTCGGCGAGGACGCTGCCCGCGTGATCCTGCCGATCACGGACCCCTACGTCGTGCATCACGGCGCGCTCGGATCGTTCGCGACGGTCTATCTTCCCGCCTCGGCCGATCTCGAAGCAACGCGCCGCCGGCTCGCCGCGGAACCCGGCATCGAACTGGTGCTGACGGGCGCCGAAGGCTGCGCGCGCTTCGAACTTCCGCCTGCACGCATGGGCGACCTCATCGTGATTTCAACGCAAGACGTGGTGCTCGGCACGCGACGGATCAAGCACGATCTGTCCGGCCTCGACGTGCCGCTGCGCTCGCATGGTGGTCTTGCTGAACAGATCGTGCCGCTTCTGTTCAATCAGCCAGTGGCGAAATCGGTCGGCGAGCGGGCACGCTTACGCAACTTCGACATCATCGATATCGCACTCAACCATCTTCAATGATCGGGGATCAGACATGAACGCTGTTGCTGAAATCAAGGCTCAATTGAAGGTGCGTCATGAAGCGCTGCGCATCGGCGGCGAAAAAATCTTCCGCGACGAAGTGATCGAAGTGCGCAATCCTTACGATGGCGCGCTCGTCGGCACCGTGCCGAAAGCGACGCTCGAAGACGTGCGCCGCGCGTTCGAATTCGCACGCGCGTATCGTCCGGCACTCACCCGCTACGAACGCGCCGCGATCCTGCGCCGTGCGGCCGACGCAGTACGGGCACGCACCGAGGAAATCGCCGCCGTCATCACGGCGGAAGCGGGCTTGTGCAAGAAGGATTCGATCTATGAAGCCGGCCGCGTCGCGGACGTGCTGGTGTTCGGCGCGGGCGAGGTGCTGAAAGACGACGGCCAGATTTTCTCGTGTGACCTCACGCCTCACGGCAAGAAGCGGCGTGTCTATACGCAACGCGATCCGCTGCTGGGCGTGATCTCCGCTATTACGCCGTTCAACCATCCGATGAATCAGGTCGCGCACAAGATCGTGCCGGCGATTGCCACGAACAATCGCATCGTGGTGAAACCGTCGGAGAAAGTGCCGCTGTCATGCTATCTGCTCGCCGACATTCTCTATGAGGCAGGCTTGCCGGTGCAGATGCTGCAGGTGTTGACGGGCGATCCCAGCGTGATTGCCGACGAGCTGATTACGAACCCCGCGATCGATCTCATCACCTTCACCGGCGGCGTCGCGATCGGAAAATCGATCGCCTCGCGCATGGGCTACCGGCGCGCCGTGCTCGAACTGGGCGGCAATGACCCGATCATCGTGATGGAAGATGCCGATCTCGACGAAGCCAGTTCGCTCGCGGTGTCGGGTTCGTACAAGAATTCGGGCCAGCGTTGCACCGCCATCAAGCGCATGCTGGTACACGAGGCCGTCGCCGACCGCTTCACGGACCTCGTCGTGGACAAGACACGCGCGTGGAAGTACGGCAATCCGGCTGATAGTTCGGTCGACATGGGAACGGTCATCGACGAAGCGGCCGCGCAGTTCTGCGAACGTCAGGTCAACGACGCGTTGTCGCGCGGCGCCCGTCTGCTTGCGGGCAATCTGCGCGACGGCGCGCTTTACTCGCCGACGGTGGTCGACCGTGTCACGCCCGACATGCCGCTCGTCAAGTACGAGACGTTCGGACCGGTGTCGCCGATCATGCGCTTTGCCAACATCGACGAAGCGATCCGCATGTCGAACTGCACGGACTATGCGTTGTCATCGTCGGTCTGCACGAACCGCTTCGACTACATCACGCGGTTCATTACCGAACTGGAAGTGGGCAGCGTGAATGTGCGCGAAGTGCCGGGGTATCGGCTGGAACTCACGCCATTCGGCGGCGTGAAGGACTCGGGACTCGGCTACAAGGAAGGGGTACAGGAAGCCATGAAGAGCTTTACCAATACGAAGACCTACTCGCTGCCGTGGTGAATGCGATGTGAGGATGAGAAGCGCTGACGCGCTTCTCATCACGCGCCCACACTGCCGCGGTTCGCCTGGAATCACGCTGGCTTGCTGGAGTCGCCGGAAACGTTCGGCTGCTCGGCCGCCGATGCTCCCTTTGCCGTCACCGCGCGGTGGATTGCTTCGGTTAGCGAATTATTGATCTCGATGAGCCGGTGCATCTCATCCTGGATATTCAGGAGCGCCTCAGCGTCCTTGTAGGTCTGTAGCGCCTGCTTGTCTGAGGCTGCGGCCGCAACCTTCTGGCCCACCATGATGACTGACAGCAGCACCAACTGCAAAAAAGTCTGTGCGATCCAGGCGATCAGCGTCGACACGCCGCCCTGAACGGCGGATGGCAAGCTGATAAGCGCGATCGCCGCAAAGACATAGGCACACCACATCGTGCCAACCGCGTTGGTGATAACGAGAGCGATCCTACCGTTCAGGCCTAAGTGCTCCTGAGCGGTCAGGTGCGGTCCAGTTTTTTCGCGTTCCTTGAGTCGCTGATTGGGAAAATGTTCGAGTTTCATTATTGGGTCCCCATTGAAGAGTGAGTAATCTGCGGCACTATCAGCGCTTTACCGCCTTGGTCTCGAGTAACTCACGTAGCGTATCGACGGCGGCTTCCCACATCATGGTATGGCGGGTGGATGTCACGGCTGGCTCCCTGCCTGTTCTGTCAGCCCAACATTGGCTGTCCATTCATGAAAGGCTAACGGTGCACGCGTGTCAAGTAAGCGGAGAATGCACTGCACCAACCAGTCCGGCCAGCGGGTCTCGACGTCTTATTGGACCAGCTGATTATAGTCAGCCTGATCACACTCGATAGAGGTCGAAATGTCGATGTACTGATCAATACAACCGATAGTTACTATCGGGTTTTGCGTGCCAGGATTTACGAAATGAATCCCTTCAATGTGGCAACCACCATCGCTTCCATCGGCAGCTAGCTGTGCAAGCAGCCTGGAACGAAAAATCCAAACATTACAGACTCTTACGTCAACGCGCTGCGATCCAACCGCGCCGCGGACCTGCAGGATATGCCTAGGCAAAAATCAGGAAATCCTGACATCAAGCCGTATCTCAACGTCGCCGTATACCTACTGAGGAGGCGCCCTCAATTCCTTTGGCGCAACACTATGTCCCCTGAAAGCGTCCTGAAGGATAACAAAATGAATAAATTCATCTACACCATCCGGTTCAAGATCATTGTCGTCCTCGGGGCATGCATCACGTTGATGGCTGTGATGGGCGTGATGGCGATTGTCGGGCTCGCAAGACTGAACTCGAACATGAGCGAGACGTACGGGGGCACCGTAGTTCCGCTTGCGCAGATCTCCGAGGTACGTGCGGCGCAACTGAACATCAGGGTCAAGCTCAGGCGCATTCAGATCGAAAAAACGCCCGCCACACTCGAAAAAATGTTGCCGATTGCTCAGAGCGAGCTCGCAACAATCGATAAGGTCTGGCCGCAATACTATCCCGCAGCGGTATCGAACCCGACCGAACGGGAGGCCGCCGACCGGGCTGACCGCGCGCTCAAGGAGTTAATGACGCAGACAGGCAACATCATTACGCTTCTGAAAGCCGGGAAATTCGATGCGGCATCGGACCTGATCAACAGCACGGCGAGTCTTTCCGACGCATTGAATCTGGCATTGAGCGACGACACGAAAATAAATGTACTCGAGGCAAAGCAGTTTGCCGACGACGGTGAATCGACCTACAAAACGCTGCTCATGGTGACTGTCGCGCTCCTCAGCACGGGCGTACTGATTGCGGGCGGCATGTCGATTTACCTTATGCGCGTGATTACCCGGCCACTTGACCGGGCAGTCAACATCGCCAACCGGATCGCTGAGGGCAAGCTCGAAAACCGGATTACCGTCGATATACGCGGCGAATTCGGGCTGCTGCTCGACGCGTTGAAAACCATGGACGGCAAACTCAGCAATACCGTTCGCGGCATCAAGGCCTCGGCCGAGTCGGTCACAGTCGCTTCACGCGAAATCGCGAGTGGCAATCTCGATCTGTCGGCGCGGACGGAGGAGCAGGCAGCGTCGCTGGAGGAAACCGCAGCCAGCATGACGCAGTTGACCGAGACCGTCAGACAGAACGCGGACAATGCCCGCCAGGCGAATACTCTGGCCTCGGGAGCAACGGACATGGCGCACGCCGGCAACCAGGCGGTGCAGGACATGGTGGCAAGCATTGGCCGGATCAGCGAAAGCTCCAGCAAGATCCGCGATATCACGAGCGTCATCGAGGGGATCGCATTTCAGACCAATATCCTCGCGCTGAACGCGGCAGTCGAGGCAGCGCGTGCCGGTGAGCAGGGCCGTGGTTTTGCGGTCGTCGCCAGCGAGGTTCGCAGTCTTGCGCAACGTTCGGCCACTGCCGCGCGGGAAATCAAGGAGTTGATCAGCACGTCCGTTGCGATGATTCAGGGCGGCTCAAAGCAGGCAACTGATGTGGGCGTCACCATCGGACAGGTGAAGCAGGCGATCAGGCAAGTCGCCGACATCGTGGGGGAAATCGCCGCCGCTTCGGAGGAACAGAGCCGGGGCATCGAGCAGGTCAACCAGGCCGTGACACAAATGGATGACGTGACCCAGCAAAACGCGGCACTTGTCGAGCAGGCCGCGGCAGCAGCGCAGTCCCTCGAGGAGCAGTCTTCGAAGCTGCTGGACGCCGTTCTGGTGTTCAGTACGTCGGACACGGAGTCCACACGAACGCCTGCGCGCGCCGTCGGAAACAATGCGTTGACCGTCCGTCGCGATCTCGCGATGGCGGCGCGTTGAGCAACCCCATAGACGCGTCATCCATCGCGATCCACGAACTCCTTCAGATGGACACTTACAGGTGAATCCGCAGACGTTTGTCCTACAGGCGCGGCTTTGCGCTCGCGCCACGTCGCTTAAAGCGCGGATGACTGAGGCGCATGATCAGGCGAAGGGGCTGATCGAGCGCGCTGAGGGTTGTCTCGCCGTGCTGGATCATCTGCGACAGAGCACCGCCGCCCTGGCAAACATTTCCCCTGGCGCCGACATCGGTCTTTTTATCGAAGAGTTGCGTCGTTCAGAGAACGGTTGGCACGATCAGTTGCAAATGTTGAGAACGCTACTGACTGAACTCACGGCTCAGACTCATAGCGCCCGAGGCGAGATCGAGTCGCTCGCCGCGCTTGCGATTGGCACGCAGACTGCCCCCGAGACCATTGCCGATGCCGAGTGCGCCGTCGAAGCGAGTGAAGCCCACTTTCGGGAGGTCATCGCGCAGTTGGAAGCGACGCAGGTGTGGTTCGAACACTTCGACACGCAGATCAATACCATCATGGCCAATTTGCGAAAATCGCGCTAGCGCTCGCGGCCGTCCGAGAAGCGTGTCTATCGTGCCGCAGTTTGAACACCCGGATAAAAACCCACAACCAGCACGATGTATGCGAGTGCAGCGAAAATGCCGGCCAGGGTGCCGAGCCAGTCCCTGGCGGTCGCGCCACGCGTGAAATGGACCGGAATCCCCACTAGCAGGTACGCGACTGAGAAAACGATCGCAACCATCAAGGGCGGCGGCGCGAACGAAACAACCACTTCGGCAAAGGGCCGCATTCGCAAACCTCATAGAAGTCCGAAACGGCCGCGCTATCGCTGCGGCGAGTTCCGGTACCCGGGTAGACGGACCAGTTAACGAAGCTGTTCCACCAGCGCATCAGCGCCCTTGTCGAGGCCGGTCTTCGCGGCACCCAACGAACCAAAAGCTGCCGGCAGATTCATGGCATTCGGATACTGCTTCGAAACGTATGCCTTCAGCAGACGGCCGCTGGTGCCGTCAAAGACCTCCACGGAGTAGGTCACCGAGCCGCTGAATGCGCCCTGCCCCCCGCGGACTGCCTGTACGCCGTTATAAAGATTGCCTGCAAGGTCGAAATGCATGAACTGCCCGACGAGTAACGTCGTTTTTTCGGCGCCAGTGAGTGTCAGCTTGATCCTTAGCGTATTCGGGCCGGCCTGGTTCGCAACGCTGAACCGTTTCGCGAGTTTCTCCGAGAACGTCTTCCCCATGTAATCGGCGAGCGCCGCCTTGTCGGCCTCTTTCAGGTCGCCGAACTGGTTGTCGTTGCCTTGGTACACGGTAACCGGGTCCACTATCACCTGCGTGTATTGGGGCCAGGCAACTGAAGTGGCGTACTTGTAGGGAACCTTGCCTGAGTCGTCATCGCGGTTCTGCTTCAACTGCGATGACGATGCGATACCCGTGTAGGCCACCGGTTGCACGCCGGCACACGCTGTCAGGGTTAGCACCGCGACTCCGGTGAAAAGAAGCGGTACTAGTTTGTTCTTGAACATTTAGGTTTCCTCGAAAGCCCAGTTAAGTGCCAGATGGCGCTCAGTTCAGGCGAGAACTGATCAGGTCGCCACAGTAGCATCGGCAGAATAAGATGTAAACCGTCCAGACGGTCTGTACATTAAAAAAATGAGCGCGTACAATTACGCTTTGTCAGGAGACCGCCTGCTCCGTGGTCAGCACATAAGGCCGTTCGCCAGCAGTGTGTCGCAGCCGGCTATTTGTCCACCAACAGAAGAGAGGCGCGCCAGCGGATTCGGTGCGCGCTGCAATCGTCTCAACGTCATCAATATCGATAATGGATAACCAGACCCGCTCGGAGATTTCCCGCAAAAAAGCGATTGCTGCCGCTTTCACCATCCTCACCCGAGACGGTGTGGGTGGGCTTACGTTCGATTCGCTGTCGCGTGAAAGCGGTATCAGTAAGGGTGGACTGCTTCACCAGTTCCGCACCAAGCACGGCGTGCTGTGCGCGCTGCTGGAACAGCATCAGATTCAGTTCGAGCAAATCGGACGCGAATATATCGCGAAGGAAGGCGCATCAAAGGCGGAGCCAACGCTTGCAGCCCAGATTGCAATGTATCGGGAATCTTCGAATCAGCCACATTCCGTGGCACGGGCCATTCTCGCAGCGCTCGTCGAGAGTCCTGAATTGCTCGAAAGCCTCAAGGCGTCTGACACGGCGAAAATGAAGGCGTTGCAGGATGAGGCGCCTGACCTCGACTTGTCATTGTTGCGATACTTTGCGGCTAGCGGTCTCGCATTTCATTCCTTGATGGGACTGTCGCAATTGAGCAATTCGGCGCGGAACAGACTATTCGACCGTCTTCTTGACGAAGAAAGTTGGCCGGCGCAGGTTCCACAACCCAAGCCTCGTAAGCGGTCGGCGCGCTAACCGCCATTAAATCCCTTTAGGCGATCGGGGCGTTTTCACACGCCCCAGGTCGTGTGCTGCCTCGACCCTTTACGTCGGGAGCGCAACACTTCTAACACGTGCGTATTGCCCTGATCGCAGTGAAACTCCGCGAACAATACAAACCGTCTATCCGGTTTACATCGAGTATTTGCAGTGCTACGCTGAGGCCTCACCTGAATCGTCCGCTCTGGGACCTCCCAGAAAGACACGTTCGAAGGCAACGGCCAATCGGCCCCAACCCCGTCGAGTTAGCCGATGCCTACTCCCTTACGACCCTCACCCCGAAAGCCAGACCGGGGCGTTTCTCGATCGTGTTTCCACGAGCGGATGCAGAAGATGAACAGAGACAACTTGATCGCCTGTCACGAATGTGACTTCCTTCAGCGAGAAGCGCCGCTCGTTGAACGCGGTACTGCGCGATGTCAACGATGTGGTGCTGCGCTCTACCGATACCGAAGCGCGCCGATGTCGCACGACTGGGCACTGGCGTTCACCCTAGCCGCGGCGATCCTCTTCGCTGTTGCCAACCGCTTTCCGATCTTTGAACTCTGGGTCAATGGGGCATCTGTCCAAACCACCCTTTTCGGCGCAGCGTCCGCGCTTTACGCCGATGGCATGTGGCCGATTGCGGGCCTTGTGTTCGTGACCACGCTTCTGATGCCTTCATTGAACATAGCAGCGGTGATCTATCTTCTCCTGCCGCTGCATACAGGCGGCTTTCCCCACAAGCCTGAAATTGTTCTTCGTGTGCTGCGGCACGTTGCACCATGGGGAATGATTGAGGTGCTGATGGTGGGGATGCTGATCGCGCTCGTCAAACTCCAGCACATCGCGACAGTCGTCCCCGGGGTAGGCGCGTGGGCGTTCGGAGCCGTGATGGTTCTGCTTGCCGCTACGACGGTTGCGTTTGACCCCCGTGAACTATGGGCTCGCATCGACACGTTGCGTCGCGACGTCGGCATCTCACACGCACAGAATGCACGCATCACAGCAGCAACTGCCGCACGTGCTGGCCTGTTCGCCTGCCACGATTGCGGCCTGCTCTCAAAGCCGCTTTTCCCCGATGTCCACGCCGGAATCTGCCCACGTTGTGGCGCAGTGCTGCACTCGCGCAAGCCCAATAGCCTGGTTCGCACGTGGGCATTCCTGTTCGCCGCCATGGTCCTTTACATCCCCGCCATTCTGCTGCCGGTGATGGTCACCGGTACCTTATTTGGCGCCCGCTCCGACACGATCCTGAGCGGCGTCGTGTTGCTCTGGACCTCCGGGTCGTGGTTGCTGGCAACAATCGTTTTCATCGCAAGCATCGTGGTGCCCGTGCTCAAAATTCTTTCGTTAGCCTATCTCGCCTGGAGTACCCAGTTGCGCTCTCCGCAAATTCCCCACCAACGTACGCGTATTTATCGAGTCATTGAGTTTGTCGGTCGCTGGTCGATGCTTGATATCTACGTGATCACTATCCTTGTCGCCTTCGTGCAATTCGGTTCGATCGCAACAATCGACGCAGGTCCCGGATCGATCGCTTTCGGCGCGGTAGTCGTGCTGACCATGTTCGCCGCGTTGTCATTCGATCCTCGGCTCATCTGGGACGCAGTGGAGTCAGAACGTGAATGAATTGTCCGGACAGAAAGATGACCAGGATACGTCCGGTTTTCCGAGCGCCGTTGCTGTCAAACATTCGAAGTGGCGCATGCAGCTCGTGTGGCTGGTGCCCATAGTCGCCGTGCTGATCGCCGGCTGGCTGACCGTGAAGTCCGTCATGCAAACAGGCCCAACTATCACAATCAGGTTTTCCACTGGCGAGGGTATTGAGGCCGGCAAGACGAAGATCAAGTTCAAGAACGTCGATGTTGGCGTAATCAGGAACGTTGAACTCTCCGACGATCACAAGACGGTACTGGCAAGCGCTGAAATGTCCCGCAACGCTTCCAGCATGCTCGTCGACGATACCCGCTTCTGGGTCGTTCGGCCGCGTATATCGGGCGGCACGGTATCGGGCATCGGCACGTTGTTGTCCGGCTCCCACGTCGGAATGGATATCGGTACATCGCAAAAGGCGCGACGCGATTTTGTCGGACTCGAGTCACCGCCAGTACTCGCTTCCGGCGCACCGGGGCGGGAGTTCGTGCTTAAGAGTGAAAACCTCGGCTCGCTCGATGTCGGTTCGCCGGTGTTCTTCAGAAGGCTTCAGGTTGGCCAGATCGTCTCCTACGCACTCGATCCCGAAGGCGCGGGCATGATCGTCCACGTCTTTGTCAATGCGCCTTACGACAAGTACGTGACGAACGACACCCGCTTCTGGCATGCAAGCGGCGTCGATGTGACCGTGGATACAACGGGCGTGAAGGTGGACACCGAATCATTGGTATCGATTCTGATTGGTGGCCTTGCATTCGAGAGTCCGCCCGACACAAATAGTAGAGTTGAAGCCGATGCCCTGCACCAGTACCCGCTTTTCCTCAATCGAACCGAGGCGACGAAGCGGCACGACACAATCACCGACAAGTACGTGTTGAACTTCAAAGAGTCTGTGCGTGGGCTTACCGTGGGCGCACCCATCGACTTTCGCGGGATCGTCATCGGCGAGGTATCGGCGATCAACACACATTTCGATCCGGCTACCCGGGAGTTCAGTATCCCGGTCGAGGTCAACATTTTCCCGGAGCGCCTCATCCCACGCGACGAATGGAAAGACCAAGGTGGTCAAATATCCTCCGCGCGAAAGGAGTTTGCGGACTACCTGGTCTCAAAGGGGCTACGGGCACAACTGAGAACAGCGAGCCTGCTGACGGGACAGCTGTACATCGCGATCGATTTCTTCCCCTCCGCACCGAAAGTGACCATGGACTGGAGTAAAAAGACGCCGCAACTGCCCACTGTGCCAGGCAATCTGCAAGGACTTCAGGAATCCATTACCGATCTCGTCGCGAAGCTGAACCGTATTCCTTTTGAAGGAATAGCCACGGACCTGCGCAAGACACTGGGCGATGCGGACACGCTGTTGAATACGATCAATACGGATATTGCGCCAGACGCAAAAACGACGATGGCTGCAGCCCGTGAAGCACTCGCGTCTGTGAATCGCACGATGCAAAGCGATTCGCCCTTACAGCAAAGCACCGCCGACACCATGCGCGAAGTCTCGCGTGCTGCCGCCTCGATCCGTTCGCTTGCGGAATATCTCGAACGCCATCCCGAAGCGCTGATCCGTGGCAAAACCGAGGACAAGCCATGAGCCTACGTTCAGCATTCCCTGTATCGATGATCGCGCTTGTTCTTGCCGCCGGATGCGCAACGTCACCGACGCCAGCGTTCTACACATTGAGCGCTGTCCAGCATATTGAGCAGCCGCCGGGCGCGAGTCCGATTGCAATCGCGATTGATCTGGTTACGGTTCCCGAACTAGTCGATCGGTCGCAAATAGTCACGAGGCTCGATGCGAACCGCGTCCGTATCGACGAGTTTGCGCGCTGGGCCGATCCATTGAAGAGTCAGATTCCCCGCGTACTCGCCGCGGATCTGGCGGAGATCATTCCGGGAGCAATCGTATCGACTGTTCCACAGCGCGCAAACGACATCGCCTACCGAATAACGGTTGACGTGCAGAACTTCGATTCATTGGCGGACGGTACGGTGACGCTGGTCGTCATCTGGTCGGTGCGTCCTCCAAACGGAGGAAAGCAGATTGCGGGACGTTCTGTCGTTCGTCAGAGCGCCGTCGGGTCAGGTTACGATGGTTTGGTGAAGGCACACAGCCGAGCCCTGTTGTCCGTAGCGAAGGATATCGCTGCGGCGACGCAATCGGCTTCGCGATTGTGAAAGCGCCGGGTGCGCGCTTTCGCGTCAGGAGAATACGCCCGTCAGCTTTTCATGAAAATCGCAAGGTCGATTAGAACCTTTCCCCTTGCCATGCGCTAAGTGAATCGCACAACGACCGGCACTACGTTAGCGCCGGTCGCTGCATCGTTCAGGCCGTACTTGCGTGAAGGGAGTCAGGTACCGGAATCCACCCTTTCGAACCCAGATGGTAGCGCGAAGAATTACGCCGCCTGCGTTTCAGCATGGAACGGATAGTCGGTGTAACCGCGCGCGTCGCCGCCATAAAAAGTACTGCGGTCATACCGGTTGAGCGGCAGATTCAACCGCAGACGCTCGGGCAGATCGGGGTTGGCGATGAAGTGGCGACCAAACGCTACGATGTCCGCGTGACCCGCTTCGATGATCGCGTCCGCAGTCTCTTTCGTGAAACCGCCTGCAGCGATTAGCGTGCCGCTGAACTTCGGGCGCAGATGGCGCGACGCGACCGGGTCATGAACTTCGCCGATCGTCTCCGTGCCCTTGATGCGTGGCTCGACCACGTGGAGATAGCCGATGCCGCGCTTGTCCAACTGCTCGGTCACGTAACCGAAGGTGGTTTCCGGATCGCTGTCATACATCGAGCCATAGGTGCCACTCGGTGCAATGCGCACGCCAACCCGCTTCGCGCCCCACACCGAAATCAGTGCGTCCGTCACTTCGAGGAAGAAGCGGGCGCGATTTTCAATCGGCCCACCGTACTCGTCGGTGCGAGCATTCGAACCGTCCTGGAGAAACTGGTCCGGCAGGTAGCCGTTTGCGCCGTGCAGTTCGACACCGTCGAAGCCCGCGCGCAGTGCCCGCTCGGCACCCCTGCGGAAGTCCTCGATAATGGCGGGGATTTCGTGCAGTTCAAGCGCACGGGGCATCGCGAATTCGACTTCGCCGTTCACCGAATACGCATGGCCTTCAGCTTTCAGCGCAGACGGAGCGACGGGCGCCGCGCCACCTGGCTGAAGATCCGGGTGAGACTGACGGCCTACATGCCACAACTGGAGGAAGATGCGAGCGCCTTTGGCGTGTACGGCATCCGTGATCCGGCGCCACCCTGCGATCTGATCGTCGGAGTAAATTCCCGGGGCCATTGCATAGCCGTAGCCCTGCACCGAGACGGGGGTTGCCTCCGTGACGATGAGACCACCTTTGGTTGCGCGCTGCGTGTAGTACTCAACCATCAGATCGCCCGGCACGTCGCCGGGCTCCGAACGCATGCGTGTCAATGGCGCCATCGCGACGCGATGGGAAAGCGTGTAAGGACCTACTTTGACGGCTGAAAACAGCTTGCTCATGGAGTTACTCCTTGCGAATCAGTTAGCACCGGCTTGCGGTACGAGTGCGGTAACACGTTCGATGGCTCTTGCAACTGCGGCAGCGAGCCACAACGGCGATTTGCTGTCAGACGAGCTCCTGGTAGCGGTTCGCCAGACACAGAAGCATCGTCGTTGAATTGAACGAGCCAGGGTAGGCAGCGCGACCGCATAACAGTCATTCCCTTGGGGCATATCGGGTGAACTTCGTCTCGATCGATGAACGACCTACCGCGCAAGGGAAGGCGCTGAGGATAAGAACGCGTTACCGTATGCCTGTGCGGAATGAGTGCTATGCCGGCGCTACTGAAAACAGCGTGACGAGGTGGTGTATCTTCCGGCAAACAGGTTTCGTCGCGCGTGTTCGACGGTGCGACGAACGAACCCCAAACATCTGTTCCAGGAGGGACGACCGTGGACCGACTGACAGCTATGGAAACGTTTGTGTGTGTGGTGGAGTCCGGCTCTTTTTCAGCGGCAGCGCGGCTGCTGGATGTTGGGCAGCCCGCCGTTTCCAAGTCCATCGCGCAACTCGAAGAGCGGCTTGCGGTTCGACTACTGCTCCGCTCGACGCGCGGGTTGACGCCGACCGAAGCGGGCCACGCATTTTACGAGCGCGCAAAACGGGCGATCGAAGAGGCGGACGAGGCCGAGGTTGCGGCAAGAGGATCGGCCGGCGCCATTTCGGGTCGTCTCAGGATTTCAGCAGCGGTGACCTTTGCGCGGATTCATATCCTTCCGCAGCTCCAGACATTTCTTGATCGACACCCTGAACTCAACATCGACATTGTGCTCGACGACGAGAACATCGATCTGCTGGAACGCGGCATCGACGTTGCACTCAGGATGGGGGTGCTTGGCGACTCGAACATGACTGCACGCAAGGTCAGTCACGGTCGGCGTTGCGTCGTCGGCACGCCGGCATGGTTCGCAAAGGCCGGCGAACCGCGGGCTCCTGCGGATCTGCTATCGCATCAGGCGATCGTGTATGAGCAAGGCGGCGGCGGAAGCGTGTGGTCGTTCAGGCAAGGCAATTCGGAAACGGCCATTGTCGTGACCGGGCGCGTTCGCGTGAACGCCGCGGAAGGCGTACGCGCGGCCGTGCTCGCCGACATGGGCGTCGCGATCGCTTCGGAATGGATGTTCACGCCGGAACTCGCAAGTGGTGCCGTCAAACGCGTGCTGCCCGACTGGGAATTGCCGGGTATCGACCTGTGGGCAGTTTTTCCCAGTGGGCGCATGGTCAGTGCAAAGGCACGCGCTTTCGTCGCCTGGATCGAGGAGATATTCGGCCCTCAGATTGAAGCCTTGCCGATCGAGGCGCCGCCGTCGACAAACAACGTTTGACCCGTAATGAAAGCAGCATCGTCGGACAGCAGGAAAGTGATCGCTGCGGCAATCTCGTCTGGCTTGCCGAAGCGTTTCATTGGGACGGCGGAGAGATAGCGCTGCTCCCCTTCGCTGCCTGGCGCGTTGTTGGCTCTGAACAGTTCGGTTTCCGTGGGACCGGGCGCGACGGAATTGACCGTGATGCCGGTGGTCGCCAGCTCAAGCGCCCAGGAGCGCGAAAAACTCACCAGGGCGGACTTGGCGGCCGCATAAGCCGTACGTTCCACGATGCCAAGAACAGTGAGGCTCGTAATGTTGATGATCCGCCCCCAGCCTTGGTTGCTCATATTGGGCAGGAGTGCTTGCGCCGCTTGTATAGCGGGATGAAGATTGAGCGACATAACGGAGTCGAGCGTGTCCAGATCGATGGCGCCCAGCCTCTGCGGTTTGACGAGGCCAACGTTATTGACCAGGCCGTCGAACTTGTATTCCGCCACAAGCCTATCGAGCACAGCCTGCGTTTTCACGCGGTCGGACAGGTCGACAGACACGAGCGTTCCTGGGAAGCCAGGGTCGTCTGCCTGACGCGCCAGTCCCACAACCCGGTGCCCGTCTGCGTTCAGCCGCGCTGCGACGGCTCTGCCGATGCCTTTGCTGGCACCGGTTACAAGAAAAGTGCGTGATTTCATATTGCCTCGATGTTGATGGTCCGGCTTGCCTGTTCAATCGTTCCCGGCGGTTATCCGGCCGGGAACGAAGCAGGACCGAATCAGGATGCCGAAACAACCTTCTTGCGGAGAACCGGCAACATATCCTGAGGCTCAGGACGATGCGTATAGTCAGGGTTGACTTCCGAGTACAGGATCGTTCCGTCTTGCCCGACCACGTAGCGCGCCGGCATCGGCAACGTCCAACTGTCGTCCCCGTTGAACGCTGGCAGATCGTTCTTGAGGTTCTTGTACAGATCCACGAGATAGTCGGGCAAAGCAAAGCGGATGCCGAATGCGGCAGCCACATCGTTGTGCGTGTCGCTCAGGATCGGGAAATTCAGCTTGTTGGTGCGGACAGATTTGCGGCTGTTCACGGCATTCTGCGGTGAGATCGCAACCAGGCTTGCACCCTCGGCCTTGAACGACGGCAGCGCTTCTTCAAGGGCCGTCAGTTCAAGATTGCAATACGGACACCATACGCCACGGTAGAAGCTGATCACGAGTGGCCCCTGCTTCAGCAGGTCGACAGACGACACCGGTTTGCCGTCAGGATCATTGAGGATGAATTCCGGTGCTACGTCGCCTGCTTTGAGAGCGCGTGCGGCCTGTCCGGACGCCACGAGTTCGGCCGTCGCACGTTCCATGATCGGATGGATTTCCGGCGGTGCAAAGAATGGGGCTTTGCCGCCTTTGAAATCGGCCTTGAATGCGTCGAGCCTGGCTTGAAGTGACATGACAATCTCCTTCCTGATGATGTTTAACGCACAGTGCGTAGGAGGGATCGTCCGGCAATGCAAACCGGTGGAGAAGACAGCGCGGATGCATAACTGTCATTCCTGCTGGGCATAGGGGTGATGGCTGGATTTACCCTCGACCGTGCGCCGATGCGCGCCGCCCAGGTTGAACAGGTAGCCTGCCGTCGCGTACGCTCCGCACTAACACAAACGGCATGTGTTCGCTCACCCCGCCTGCGTTCCATACTCCGTGATTACCGCCGGTTTCGGCTTCGGTGGATTCGGCACGCTCTGCTGCGGCGCGTTACGCTTGATCGTGTCATCCGTCGCACCAACGAGATTTAGCGTGTTGTCGCGCGCCTCGATCTTCACCGGGTCCGTCTTCTTCCACTGCTTTTTCGGAATCACCAGCTTCCACGACGAGTCTTTGCCGGCGTCGCGGAAGAACGCGACCACGCCGACGTACGCCGCATCACTGCTCATTGGCTCACTGATGCTCGCGCTCGCCTCCGGACGCAGGACGACATCTTTGGTCGCGAGCAGATCGGCCTTCAGCGCCGCAAGGTCATTTGTCTGCAACTGCGTGTAGTCGAGTTGCTGGAAGGCCTGCGGTGTTTTCAGTTGATAGATCCGCACCACCGTCGACAATGATTGCCCCGCGCCGTTTGCGTTTAGTGACGACCGGCTGACGAGATCCATGTTCATGGTCTTGACCTGCGTCGTGAACGCCCATTTCGCTGCGTCCACTGTACTGTCCTTCACTGCCTGCCCTACGCCGCAGCCTGCGACGGCAAGCACGGCTAACGCCGCTGCGCCGATTCGAAGCTGTCGCTTCATTCTGTTGATCCTTTTGTGTTCCATATCCGTTAAATACCGCGCCCGTGCGTCGCACGCTCCTCGTTGGCACGTCGTTCGCTGCCCCCTGTCCATTCGCCAAGCTGCACGCGCGTGACTGCAGCGACAGAATCGTGCCTGCGGGGCTGCGCCAACTGGGTGGTGTAACCCAAGCTGACCTGATCTGAATTCAGTTGCTGGGCCGGCATGAGCTCCGCACTGACGTGCATTTCCAGGTGCGCCCTCGCCTCATAGCCCAGGTAAAAGCGCAGCAGCGCCATGAGTTCATGATGATGGGTCCGCCCCGGCATCAGTCCGAGCACCGATTCACGCGTCTGGGGTGTAATGATCACGCGCACAGCATTGGCCCGGTCATAAAAACCGCGGCCAAGCAGACAGCCCTCACCCAACGCTCCCGGCGAGTAATCGTCTACGCGGATCCATACAGGATGGAACTCCTCCACCGTGATGCGTGCATCAGGCACGGCATGCTGCAGCACACCCTTCAGTCCTTCAGCCGTGCGCGTCTTCTGACCCGCAAGCCCGAGCATCGACAACAGCTTGCGCGGGCCGACCGCCTGTGCGATCTCCGATGTGCCAATGCCGAGTCCCGGGAAGCTCAGCAGATAGCGCGAAATCTCGTCGGTGCCCCCGCTCCTGAAGCCGGCCGGGTAACGATACTTTCGCCACACGCGGTAGTACTGCGTAACGACCCGGTGATGGAAAAGGTCAAGAAAACTCGACATCGGGTCGGCGCCGTCGCGGTTCTGCGCGACTTCTTCGACGAAATACGACGGCATGCGCGCGTCGACCCCGTACAGGCCAAGAAACGTCGTGCGAACGGCCGGTGGCGCCGACGGGTTGTCCAGATCGTATTCGACCGCGTCGATTTCACGGTTCGGAAATCCGATCCGCGCCCGCGATCGAAACCGCACTGGCTCTGTAGCGGGCGAATCGCTCGCACCCAGCGGCGGCTTGTCGGGAGCGGCAAGTTCGATCAGCTCGCAGAAGCGGAAGAAGTTCATCCGCGTCGCATCGTCGAGCAGCGCCGGCAGCAACTGCCGGTCCGCGTATGACGGAAACTCCTTGCTCGGTGCGTTCAAAACGGTGCTCCTTCGCCCTTCGTATCCGGCCATTCAATGCGGCGGCCAGTGGGCTGCGACACAATCACGAGCTTTGTGAACAGGTTCAACGTCGCGTACAGCCCAAGAAAACGGTTGAGCATCCCACCAAACAGTTCGATGTCGCCCTCGCCGGCAAACCGGTTGCTGTCGAGCGTCACCTCGATTTCAACGCCACGCTGCAGCCCGCCCTTCACGAGCTTCTGCAACAGCCGGTGCTGCACGTCGGTGATGGCATCGATGCGGCGTTTGTTCATCTCGCCCTCGGTCCAGTCGTACAACGCGAGCGCGCCGCGCAGAATTTCCGGGTTCAGCAGCGACAGGTAGTTCGGCGCGAGATGCGACAGCACGCGCCACTGGAAGCGGTCGCCGGTTGGCGGGTACACCGGTAACGTCGGCGCAGTCAGATTGCGCACCGAGCCAATGTTCGTGAAGCCGCTGCGCATGCGGGTGATACCCGCTTCGCGAAGGCCCTTGCGCGGCAACAGCCCGTTAGTGCCCGTCACCGACAGTGACAGCGTTTCCTTCGGCAACGTCACCTGATTCTCCCAGGCGTGGCCGCCGAGGACCACCCATGTGTCGAACCGTCCCGATGGCCCGCGTCGCACACGCGTATGGAAATACCGTTCGGGCATTTCGTGGCGCAGCATGCCGCCGCGATGACGGAACGAAGCGAACGGCGCGTACTCGAAGCGCTGGCCCGATCCCGCCTCGAAGCCCTGAACGGTATCGACCGAATACACGTCGACATTGTCCCCATGCTGCTCGATCGAGTGAACGCGATACCAGGAAGCCCATACCGTCTCACAGCTCAAAGGCTCTCCGCCGGGATACGTCGGGTATGGCCAGGGTGGCGTACTCACGGAAGCCGTCCGACAACGCCCATATAGCGTGATCCTGCTCGATGAAGTCGAGAAAGCCCATCGCGACGTGTTGAACCTCTTTTATCAGGTGTTCGACCGCGGCTTCATGCGCGACGGTGAAGGCCGCATCATCGACTTCCGCAATACGGTGATCCTGATGACGTCGAATCTCGGCAGCGAGCAGATCATGGCGGCCAGAGACGCTGTCGCCGAAGCCGGCGGCGAACTGAGCACCGGCATGTTGATGGAAGCAATCCGCCCGCTGCTGATCGAGCACTTCCAGCCGGCACTGCTCGCGCGCTTCCAGACGGTCGTGTACCGGCCGCTGTCGGACGCGGCGTTAGCGTCAATCGTGCGGATGAAACTCGACAAGGTAGCACGGCGCATCGAGCGCCGCTTCGGCGTGCCACTCGTCTGCAACGATGCACTGGTGAGCGAACTCGCGCACGCGTGCCAGTTGCCTGACTCCGGCGCACGCAACATCGACAGCCTGCTCGATCAGCAGATCCTGCCTGTGCTCTCGCGGGAATTGCTGGTGCGGATCGCAAGACATCGTCTGCCGCGCGCGACATCTGGTGGGAAGCTTCCGCGGGCGATCCGGCTGTCGCTCTCGGATGACGACGGCATCACCGTGGAGTTCGATGACGCAGCGGAGGCGCTGACATGACGCGTGGGGGACCAGGGCTCTTCGAGTTGGTGACCGGGCACTTCGCAAACGGCACGGTCGTCGACGACTTCGATGCGCAAACACAGACCTTCTTCTCCGTACAGGACAACATCCAACGCATCCTGAACAGCCGTCGCAATGGACTCGCACACTTACCCGATTACGGACTCGACGATCTGTCGGAGATCTATCGGCATCTGCCATCGTCCGCGCACAAGCTCAAACATGCCATCGAAGTGACGCTGTTGAAATACGAACCGCGCCTTGAATCGATCACTATCGATATCGAGGATACCGAACCCGGCATGCTGCTCAGCTTCACGTTGGGTTGCCAGTTGCGTCAGAGCGGACTGGTGCGCTTCGGCACGCACTTCACGCCGGACGGGCAGACGCGACTCAAGATGCTGCAGGCGGAACGCGATCGCGATTGACGCTGCGGGCCCGCAACCGGTGGTACAGCGGAGCGCTCCGTTACAAAGGCCGACGGTTACTTCACTGAACGATGCGTGACGCGGGAAGGCAGCAACCGCGTCGCCGTTCGGAACGGATTTACCTCATCAACCTAACTCGCCACCAAAGCAAGTACTCGAAGCGGACTGCCTGAGCCATCCTTAATCTTAAGCGGAGCCGAAACGATGATCGCGCCGACCGGCGGCAGAAGATCGAGGTTGGTCAAGCATTGAAGACCGTAGCGATTTGCGCCGTGCATTAACGTATGGCACGGGTAAGGGATTGGCCAGGCATAAGCCTGCCCCGCGTCGGTGTTGATTGTCTCCACGCCAAAACCATGAACGTCGCGTTCGTGAATCATCCACTCCACCGCTTCCTGCGTTGGACCCGGCGTGTGCGCCCCATCGTCTCTCAGACTTAGAAATTCAGCCGGATCGGTACGCTTTGACCAGTCGGTACGGAATAGAACCCACGCGCCCGCAGGTATCCGGCCGTGTTGCTCTTCCCACCTCCTGAGATAGTCGGAAGTCAGCAGCCAGTCCGAATTCCCAGCGACCTCCGCGCTCGCATCGACTACGACCGCCGGCGCCACGAAGTTGTGTGCATCGATCGTATCGACCGAGTTATGCGGATGATCCTTTCCAGTTACCCAGTGCACAGGCGCATCGAAATGCGTTCCCGTATGCTCGCCACAGGAGAAATTGTTCCAGTACCAGCCCGGCCCCTTCTCGTCATAGTGGCTGATCGTTTCCATCTTGAACGCCCACACCTGCCCGAACTGCGGAGGGAGTTGAAGCGCGGGAAACTCCGGTGACAGTATCTGCGTGAGGTCGACCACTCGCACATCTCCACGAGCAAGGCCGGAAGCTAGTTCACTAAGAGCGGAATGCATCGGTTAATCTCCTTGGCTGAGAAGCTATTACACGCATACGGAGCAAGCACTTCGCTCGTTCCAGTCGCACTTATGCAAGAGCGTACCGGCGCAGCGTTTCACGCAGCCGGTTGCCGTGTTCATCGGCGAGAGCGGCGTCGCGCAATTCGCGCAGCGTGGCAGGCGCAATTCTCGCGCCCGCCTTGACGACCGCCGCCATCACCGTCTGGTAGTTCTTCAGGCCGCGCGCGTGCGTGTCGCTGTAGCCCTTCACGAGACGCTGGCACTGCGCGACCTCGATGGCGAGCGCCGGATTCAGCTTCGCTGCCTCGATGATTCGCTCCAGCCAATCTTCAATGCGCGCGTTCTCCAGCTGGTAGCGTAGCGTGCTGCGGCGCATGCCGCGCAGACGCGAAACCGCATACAGCGTCAGATAGCCGCGCAACGAACTCGTTGTCACGACGCGTCCCGACCGTGCAAACCGTCGCACCAAACGATGTACCCAATGCGGCCGGGTGAGCCAACGGCCAAGCGCAGCCGGCAGCGTTTCGCAGATTTCCTCGATACGCGGGTGCATGAACTCGTTGATCGCGAGCAGCTGATTCTCCCCGGCGCGCACTTCGCCGCGCACCCGTTCGAAGCGCGAGCCGCGCGTCTTGAGGTCAGCGACACGGATGGTGTCTTCGTACGACATCCACAGCGCGAGATAACGCGCGGTTTCGCGCAGCAGCGTCGCGTCGTCGACGGGCAGCGCACGGCGCAGTTCGGAGAGACGATCCAGATAGAACGCTGCGTAAGTGGAGTCCTGGTAGTCGATCAGGCGACGCACCCCTTCGATCGCGAAGGTCTGCGCCTCGGGCGGCAATTCGGCCAGCACGCGTGCGAGCAGTTTCACGGCCACCGGATGGCTGGGCACAGCCGGCGGTACAACCTCGGCCTTCGCGCCTTCTGTTGCTTCATCAGCCCCACCGCGAAGATAGGCCAGGTCGAACGCGCGCAAACTCGGCTTCACACCGACACCGCCACGCTCGATCGTTTCCTCGAACTGCTTGCGGCTAAAGGGCAGCACGCCCGTTCCGGCCAGCGCGCCGAACAGCACCGCGCTGATCAAACTGCCAGTCGTCTCGGCGGCCTCTGCCATGTCGAAGCGGACGAAGCGCTTTGCCGCCTGCTTCGCGTGGGCGATCAACGTATCGCTGTCCACGCGGCCATCGCCCATTGCAGCCTTTTCAGCGATCGAATAGACGCGGTGCGTGGACGTCACCAGCGTCGTGCGGTCCGCCGTTACGAGACCACGCTGCACTGCGCGCCCAGCCTCCATAAGCTCAGACGCGAGCACGACGTCAACATCTCCGGGCAACGGCATCAGCGCGAGTACCGGCGTGCGGCTGTTCGAGTCGGTCAAGTCGCGCGGGAACAGTTCGACATAATAGATCGTTGCACCGGTCCGTTGCGCGACGCCCGGCACCGACGTGGTCTGCGCGTAGTAACCGTTGTGCTCGCCGAGATCGACAATCCAGTCGGCCAGCACCCCGCCGCCTTCGCCACCCATGGCGAGAACGGCAACCTTGATGGGCTGAGCGTTGCTCATCTATTTCCTTCCTGAATCAGAACGCGAGGCGTGCGCGACGCTGAGCATCACGACGTTGCAGCCAGCCGATCACCACATTGCGTACTCGTTGACGCAGCTTGTCGACACGCGTCGGATTGCTGACGATCTGCGCGCGATAGAACGAGGGGCACAAGACAGCTGCATGCGATACCTCACCGCATAGCCCGCAACCGACGCAACTGTCAAGCACGCTCGCAACCGGATCGGTACGAAGCGGATCGGGATTCGGCTTGATCGACAGCGACGGACAGCCGGATAAGCGGATGCACGAGTGGTCGCCAGTACAGGTGTCAGAGTCGACACCGAAGCGCTCGCGCACTACGCGCTCGCCCGCGGCAATCGCCTTGCGGGTCTTCGGTTTTTCACGGCGCTGCTTGTTCAGCATGCATTCGCTCTGCGCGATCAGCACCTTGGGTCCTTTCGAGCTGGTGGTAAGCGCTTCCTTCAGCGTCGCCATCATCGTCTTCAGGTCATAAGTACGACGCACCGTCTTCACCCACTTCACGCCGACCCCGCGTACCGCCTGCTCTATCTCGTGACCGGTGCTGCGCGTCGGATTGAGTGCTGTCGACGACAGAATGTCCTGGCCGCCCGTGGCCGACGTGTAGCTGTTGTCGACCACAATCGTCAGGTTGTCACTCCTGTTGAACACCGCGTTCGCAATACCGCTCGTGAGCCCGTTATGCCAGAAACCACCGTCCCCCATCACAGAGATCGCGCGCTTGTCAGCGCTCGCGTTGAGCGCGGAAGCACTCGCGCTGCCGAGACCATAGCCCATGGTCGTCGCGCCCAGGTTAAACGGAGGCAGAATCGAAAACAGATGGCAACCGATGTCGGCGCTCACATGATGCGCGCCGAGTTCACGTTCGACGAGCTTCATCGCCGTAAAGATCGGGCGCTCCGGACAGCCGGTGCAGAACCCGGGTGGACGCGCATGCACATTAGCGTCGAGCGCCGCGACGGGATCGAGCAGAGTGAGCTCAGCTTCCACCGCTTCAGCGGGCTCCGCCATCGCGAGAGGCGTGGAAGAGACGGCCAATACCGGAATGACTTTCCGGGGAACAGGTTGCGGTTCGAGCACGCCATAGCGCTCGAAGAATGCACGCAAGCCCTTGAGCACGGTCGCAGTGTTGTACTCACCAGCAAGCGGCAGCATGTCCTTGCCGTGCAACGCCACGGTCGAACCGCACTGCCGCAGAATCGAACTGGCATTCTGCTCGACGAAATTCGGCTGGCCTTCTTCGATCACCAGCACGGCACGCTTGCCTTCGCAAAAGCGCTCCCATTCGGAATCGATGAGCGGATACGCAACGTTCATCACGTACAGCGGGATTTCCGAATCGCCGTACACGTCAGCGAGGCCGAGGCGTTCTAACGCGCGCATAACCGTGTTGTAGCTGCCACCCTGCATTGCGATGCCAATCTCGCCAGCGTCCGCCGAGAAGAACTCGTTGAGTTGCCGCTCTTCGATGAACTTGACCGCGGCCGGCCAGCGCTCATGAATTTTCTCGCGTTCATGCATAAAACTCGCGGGAGGCAGCACGATACGGTTAACATCGCGGCTCGGGTTTTCGAGTGCGTCCTTGATCGAGAACGCCGCGCGGCGATTGTCCGAGGCAATGAACTGGCCATGCACATGGCAAGCGCGGATGCGCAGTTGCAGCATGACCGGCGTATGACTCGCCTCCGACAAATCAAAACCGTCTTTCACCGCCTGCACGATGCAAGGCAAGTTCGGCCGCGGGTCCAGCAGCCAGATCTGCGACTTCATCGCGAACGCGTGACTGCGCTCCTGCATGATCGATGAACCTTCGCCGTAGTCTTCGCCAACGATGATGAGCGCGCCGCCCGTCACGCCACCCGACGCCAGGTTCGCAAGCGCGTCAGAGGCGACGTTGGTGCCAACCGTCGCCTTGAACGTCACGGCCCCGCGCAACGGATAGTTGACCGACGCGGCCAGCGACGCGGCAGCCGTGGCCTCGCTCGCACTATTCTCGAAGCGGATGCCGTGATCGCTGAGGATGTCTTGCGCGTCAGCCAGCACGTCCATCAGGTGTGAAATGGGCGCCCCCTGATAGCCGCCCACGTACGCGACTCCGGATTCCAGCAGCGCCTTGGTCACGGCCAGGATGCCCTCGCCGCTGAATAGTTCGCCTGCACCCAGACGCAGCTTCTTCACCTCTTCGACAAACGACCGCTCAGCCATGGCGTCTCTCTACCTTCCAGATTTATGCAATGCAGATGCCCGCAAGGACTTTCAGCCCAATCCTTCATGTGTGGACTCATCCAGACTCGTGGATTAGTCGACACCGAAGTGCGTCTTTCAATGCAGCCCAGTATAGGTGGCGAAGGAGAGTCAGCCTAATCAATCAAATTCGAACCGTGCATAAAATCGTTTATGACGACCGTGTGCTATCAATCTTCGTGAAGGCTATCGATAATCACCGAGCGGAGCCAGCGATTGCCCTCCTCCGACTCGAATGCATCGTGCCAATGCACGGTAACTTCCACTTCCGGGATTTGGACTGGGAGTGGATAGATAACAAACTCGCCTCGCTCGTTGAACAGGCGCGCCACCCTCAGCGGCAACGTGACCATCCAATCCGTGCGCCGGATGATCTGCGGGACAACCGTGAAGTGAGGCACACGTAACGCGATTCTCCGGTGCAAACCTTCCGCCTGCAGCAGGTGTTCTATGTTGCGATGGCTGCTCTCGCTCGATCCAACGGAAATGTGCGACAGGGAAAGAAATTTCTCACGGGAGATCTGTCTGGCAGGCAAGCCTGTGCGCTTACGCGTCATGCAAACATAAGGCTCATGAAACAGCAGCGCGTATTGTGTCGTCAGCTTGAGGGCCGGCATATTGCCGACTGCAAAATCCAGTTGCCCGAGCCTGAGCCTTTCTTCAGCGTCAGCGATGGGAATCTGCTGCACCGAGAGCCTGACGAACGGCGCGGTTTGCTGAAGCTTGGTGCACAGAATCGGCAGAAAAACCTGCTCGCCAACGTCGGACATCGAGAGATGAAATTCCCGGCTGCTGGCAGCCGGGTCAAAGCGGTCGCCATGACGGAATACTTCGCGTAGCGAAGAGATCGCCCGATTGACAGGTGCAGACAGCTCCGTCGCGGTTGGGGTGGGCAGCATCTCCCCGGTGGTGCGCACAAAGAGCGGATCGTCGAAGAGCGAGCGAAGCCTCCCGAGCGAGTAACTGACCGCGGGCTGTGACAGACCCAGCCGCTGCCCGGCACGCGTCAGGCTGCGCTCCTCCAGAATTGCCTGAAAGACACGCAGGAGGTTCAGGTCAACGTCGTTGAAGTCCACCACAATGGATTCCTTGCTCTTAAAGATCACCGGCGTGACGATTACACGCCCGTACTTCTTGCAAACGCATGGGGCGGTCGCCGATCAGGAACTGTCTGAAATGAAAATAGCGGCCTGGCGCGCGCAGGGGCCACGCCGTCCACGCCAATGCGGAACGGCGGCGCCGGTCATTATTGTAGACGCGTCAAGTGATGGTGGGGTCGTATGATCGGGCGACGAGAGCGCTGTTTGCAAACAGACGCTTGACGAGTTGTGGCTCTGGTCGCACTGTCTTTTTCATTGTGAGCTGACCTGGAAGCGCAGGCCAGCTTCGTGCTCATTCAACCGAAGATATGCGTTCGGTCGTGGTTACCGCTAGAGCGGATACAGTCCCGCCCGAAACTCAGAATTTCTTTCGAATCCCGAGCCGCAATGCCACCTGGTTGGCCGAGCTCGACGCCGCCAGCACGGGAGCGAGATCGGCAACCGCGCCGCCCCCCGCTCGCATGTAAGTCGCACTCGCGTAGACATCGGTCGACTTCGACAGGAAATAGTCCGCGCTGGCGTCTGCCTCGTGATAGTGCGGGGCTTGCCCGGTTGCGGACACGTTGCCTTCTGTATAGCTATACGCGACGCCGAGCTGCAACGCGGGGGTGATCATATAGCTGCCCACGATTTCAGCGATGTTGAAGGTCACGTGCCCACCGATCTTCGCACCCAGACTGGGGTCGAGATTGCCGAACTGTGTGTGGGTCCAGTCCGCCGTGATGCGCGCGGGTCCCATCCCATAGGACGCCGCGACACCGAACACCTTGTAGCTGCCCGCCGCGAGACCGTAGTTACCATCCACTGTGTTCCCGGCTGTCCAGACGCCGTCCGGCACTGCCGTAGCCGGATGATCGATCGACGTATACGCGCCGACGAGCTGGAGATTGCCGGTCGCGTATTGCAGTGCAAACGACTTCGCGCTGTTGCTGGCGAAGTTGCCCGGCGCGCCGCCGAAACTGTAGATGCCGACACCTGTGAGACCCGCGAAGGTCGGCGACACGTACTTAACCGCGTTTTGCAGACGAAAGTCGATGCCGTTGTTGTCGAGATCCCCCGGATGCGGGAACAGTATCCCGCCGGGCAAGGTTCCGTTAGCCGACAGCGCGCCGATATAGTCGCCAATCGCCTCACCCTGGCGACCGAGCGTCAGCGTACCGTAACGGTCGTTCGACAGCCCCACGTAAGCGAGGCGGCCGAACTCGCGCCCGCCCTGGCTGAGCGCGCCGTTGTTGACGTTAAAGCCGTTCTCCAGCCGGAACAGCGCGGAAGTGCCGCCGCCGAGGTCCTCGACGCCTTTCATCCCCCACCGATTGCCTTGCGAGATACTGCCTTGCATTTGCCACGCGCTGTGCCCGCCCTGGTTGCTGGACCAGGTGAGACCATCGTCAATGATGCCGTAGATGGTGACGCTGCTCTGCGCATGCGCCACCTGACAAATTGATAGGATACCGAATGAACAGGCAAGCAGCTTTTTCATGAATTCTCCAATTCCCGGTGAGCGTTTTTTAGGGTGGTGTAACTGAACGGCTAGTAACGCCGCGCCGCCTCGCGAAAGCGGCCGCGCGGCGGCATGTCAACCGCGTCGGGCAACGATCCGGTGTTGTGCATCCAGCGCGAGACTGACTGCATCACCGGTTTCCACAGGAGAGTCGAGACGCGCGATGACAATCGGTCCCGCTTCTGTGGCAACGCTCGCCAGGTGGATGTCAACGCTGTTATCCGCGCCCACTCGATGCCGGACGGCGGTCGCCGCCTTCACGGTGCCGCCCTCTGCGTCGAGCGCCGACCACTCGGCGCCCCCACAAGACGGGCACAGGTAGCGAGCCGGAAATAGCGTGGTGCCGCAGTGCGTACAGCGGAAAACTTTTATGCTCATTGCGCGCCTCGATCGAAAGCTTCAAGCACCACCGCATTCGCACACATACCGTAGCGATACTCGACCATGCCATAGCCGCTGACGAGCGCCCGCCGGGCACCCGCTACCTGCCGCTCGCCGGCCTCACCGCGCAACTGTGTCAGGGCTTCGACAAGCCCGTGCATTCCACCAGCCGCGCCCGCCTGCCCTGCCGAAAGTTGTCCACCCGACGTATTGACCGGCAATTCTTCCGACGCAATGCGCGCGATCAGCGCACGCATGTCGCCGTCCGGCGCGAAGCCGAGGTCCGCCAATTGAACGAGCACCATCACCGGATAATCGTCGTACACGGACACGAGATCCATGTCGGCGGGCGTCATGCCTGCGTCGCGCCACAGAGTCGGTGCAAGTGCGGCAAGCGACGTCTGCAATCCATCGCCCATCTGGTGATCGGGGTTATAGCTGCAGCGCAGCGCACGCACCGCGACGTGCCGGTCGTGCTTCGCGAGGTCGGCTCGCGCGATAACGATCGCGTTCGCGCCGCTGACGACCGGCACGCAGTCGAAGCGTCCTAGCGGTTCAGCTATAAGCGGCGCATCCAGATACGCCTCGACGGTCAGCGGTGCACGATAGACAGCTTGCGGGTTGCGCGACGCCCACGCCCGCTGCGCGACACACAGCGCACCATAATCCGCGCGCGACAGGTCGTAACGTTGCGCATGCAACTGCGTCATCATCGCGAACAGCGCGTTCGGCCCACCGCTTTCGAGGGGCCGCAGCCAGGTGCGCGTCGTCAGGTTGTAATGGTCGACGAGTTGCTTGAAATCTGCCGGCTCGAAGCGATCCCCCGATACGAGCACGATCACGTTGGCGTCGCCGCACTGGATCGCGCGCACTGCATGTTGCAGCAGGTTGATTGCGCTGGCGCCGCCGTGACAGTCGTCCATGCACCAGCGTGGCGAGAACCCAAGGCGCCAGGCAACGTCGATCGCGTGATCCGGAGCAAGGGTGAACGATGCCACTCCCAGCCCGTCTACTTCATGGGCGGCAAAGCCTGATTGCGCCAGCGCCGCGGAGAACGCCTCCGCGAGCAGATCGCCTGTCGTGCCTTCCGGCGCCTGGCGGCGATAGGGAACTTCCACCCCGCCGCAAAGCAATACCCCGGCATGGTCGCGTGACTGCATGATCGATTTCCCCTTTAGCGTGCGGAGCGTTGCGCTGTTTCCCGCGCACAGAGAAGCGCCACGACGGTAATCGCACCCATCGCCATGAGCATCAGCGCAACCGGCCACGCCGCGTGGTACTTCGCGAGCAGCGCGGTGGCCACGAGCGGCGAGAGGCCGCCCGCGAATACGGAGGCGATCTCGTGGCCCAGCGCCATGCCTGAATAACGGACCTCCGTGCTGAACAGTTCGCCCATCAGGCTCGGCTGGGTCCCGATCATCGCACCATGACACACGCCATTGGCCAGCAGGAAAGCAAGCCAGATGAGCCCCGGCACCTTCGTGTCGATCAGCCAGAAGAACGGCAGCGCAATGACGATTAGCCCCACCGCGCCGATCATGTACACGGGCTTGCGGCCGATGCGATCGGATAACCGGCCCCACACCAGCATCATGCCCAGCTCGACGGTCATCGACACCATCACCCCCGCGAGCATGACCGAACTCGGCACGCCGATGAACTTCCCATACACAAGTGAGAAAGCAAGGAAGATATAAGAGCCGCCGTTCTCGGCCACGCGCAGGCCCATTGCGATCAGCAACTCCTTCGGGTGGCGGCGGATCGCTTCGAGCACGGGCGTGTGCGTCGTCTTGCCCGCCGCCGCTGCCTTCGCGAATTCAGTGCTTTCCGGCAACCTCGAGCGGATGTAGACGCCGACACCGAAGATCACAATCGATAGCAGAAACGGCACGCGCCAGCCCCAGCTCATGAACGTGTCGTGTGGCAGCTTTTGCACGAGAAAGAAAACCGCGGCCGACAACACAAAGCCGCCGCCCACACCGATCTGGCTCCAGGAGGCGTACATGCCGCGCTTTTCTGGCGGCGCCGACTCGCTGATCATCAATACACCACCGCCCCATTCACCGCCTGACGCGACACCTTGCAGCACGCGCAGCACGAGAAGGAGCGCCGGCGCCCACAGCCCGGCCTGGGCATAGGTCGGCAACAGGCCGATCAAAAACGTCGCGCCGCCCATGATCGATAGCGTCCACACGAGAGCGCCCTTGCGTCCGTAGCGATCGCCGATGTGGCCGAACAGTACGCCGCCGAACGGCCGCGCGGCAAAACCGACGGCAAAGCCTGCGAACGCGGCAAGCGTTCCGATCAACGGGTCGGTTCCTTTCGGAAAAAACAGTTCGCCGAACACCAGCGCGGCCGCAGTACTGTAGAGAAAGAAGTCATACCATTCGAGCGCGTTGCCTGCGACCGACGCCATGACTATGCGCCGCAACGACTTCTGATCGATCCCACCGCTGACGGCTTGTACGTCAGGCGCGGGAAAGGTTTGCGTGCTTGCCATACTGCCTCCGGTATGCCGCAGCGCGGCACGATATTGGGCTGGTGCGACGACTTATCGACTGCGAAACGGCTGAGCGTGAACGCGCCAGGCTGATGGTGCAGATGAGTAGCTCGCCAGGCTATGCCGCTAGGAACGCTTGAGCCGGTAGCCGGATTTTTCGAGGTCCCACGTGCTCTCTGTCACACCGGCCTCGCGCAGTTTGTATTTCTGGATCTTGCCGTTTTCCGTTCTCGGCAGCTCGCGCACGAAGTCAAGAAAGCGCGGCACGGCGAAGTACGGCAGACGTGGCTCGCAGTACTGGATCAGGTCCAGTGGCTCCAGCGTCGCGTTATCGCACAGCACGAGTGAGGCCATCACTTCATCTTCGGCGAGTTCGGAGCGCACAGCGAATACCGCGGCGATTTCAACCGATGGATGGCTCAGCAGAGCCTGCTCAACTTCATAGGACGAAATGTTCTCACCACGCCGCCGGATCGCGTCCTTCTGCCGGTCGATGAAACGGTAGTAGCCGTCTGCTTCGCGTACCACGCGATCCCCGGTGTGAAACCACAGATTGCGCCACGCTTCGACTGTCTTCTCCGGCATGCCGAAGTAGCCACTCGCGAGCGCGCATGGCTCGTCCGCCCGGACAATCAGCTCGCCAGCCTCGCCGTCCGGGACAGGATGGTCGTGCTCGTCGACGACGCGCGCATCGAAACCCTCCGTAAGTTTGCCCATGAAGCCGGGACGCTGTGCGTCGATGTGGGCGCCGATCACAAAGTTCGTTTCCGTCGAACCGTAACCGTCCAGCAATGCAATTCCACAACGCTCGGTGAACTCATGCTGGAACTGGCCCGGCACGCCCGGCGCTAGCGCAATGCGCACCCTATGTGCGCGTTCGTTCGGAGACACAGCGCGGCTGAGCAGAATCGGCACCATCGCACCCAGCACGGATGTGATGGTCGCTTTGGTCTCAACGAGCGCGTCGAAGAAACCACTCGCCGAAAAGCGACGATCGACGACAAGCTCGGCATCGTGCGTGAGCGCCTGAAAGAAGAAGTTCAGTGCATTCGTATGGAAGAGTGGCAGGCACGTATAGAGCACATCGCCGGCCGTGACGCCGAGATAATCTGCCGTGTGCCTGCCCCACCAATAAAACTGCGCGTGCGAACAGATCACGCCCTTTGACAATCCCGACGTCCCCGACGTGTACAAAATCGCGAGCGGATCGCTATCGGCAAGCTCTGCGGCTGCGACCGGTTCACTCCGCAGCGGCAACGGCACAGACCGAACGCTGTATGCCGGCGCTGCGCTCGGCTCTTGCCCAATCAGCCATACAGATTCGACTGCCAGGTCGCCGGGATCGAGTGCGTAAACGGCGTCGACGAGATGAGTTTCGGCAACGACCAGCCGTGCGCCAGAGTTGCGCAGAATGTGTTCGAGTTGCAAGCCGCGCGAAGCCGTATTGATCGGAACTGCGATCGCGCCGAGCCACGCGCAGCCCAGAATGATTTCCATGAACTCGCTGCGATTCGTGCAAAGCAGCGCCACACGGTCACCGCGTCCCACGCCTTGAACGGCCAGCGAACCTGCACGGCGCGTAGCGATATCGAGTGCCTCGGCGCCGGTCCATTGCGTCGAGCGATCAGAGAAAAGCGGTGCGTGCGGGTTTCGGGCTGCACGAGCAGCCAGCATTTCCGGCAGGGTAAGTCTCGTGGTGTTACTCCCCGGCGCCTGGCTGCAAATCGCAGCTGGCTTGTGGATGTTGCCCATGTCGTCCCCGCCTGAAATGTATGCAGGCGAGTCTAGGTTTCGCGACGGACATGTGTCAAATTCATCAATTTTGCTCTCGCTATCAATCTGGCGGATTTTGGGTGGCACGCTCAGCTCGTCCAACCGATCAGATTAAAGTCCGATTTTCCAGCTCGCCAATTCAATCTGTAATCCTTATAAACAATCGCCAAAAGCACCGCATGCGTGCCGAACCCTGTATTCCCACTACTGCGCTGGAACGGTGGAAATACCCCGGGTTGCGCGTTTGGCGTCGAGACGCTTTTCTGCGGCAATGAGGTCGTTTGGATAGTCATACCGTACTGCGTCGGGCTGATATCCAATCGCGACCAGTTCCCTGAGTTCCTGCGTCACCTTCGTCCGGGCCACAGCGCTATCGCTCGATGTTTGCGCGAACGCGCCCCCAGGGAGAAGAACCAGCGCAGCGGCAACCGACACCACAATCCGAGGCATGTTCATGATCCACACTCCTGGCGAGGCGCTAAAGGAGGTTGCGTCAGCCTCGCTCAGCCAAGTATAGGTGCGAATCTGCAACGACAGAAATGCGTCAAACTCTCGAAAGCTATTCGCAAGGATCGTCCGAATCCCCGGCAGACAAGCCCTCATTGATGGCAAACGCCAGGCCCGCCGGATTGTCCCGCATCATGAAGTGCCCCGCGTTCTGCACGATACTGACCACGATACCCATCCTCGATAAGCTAACCGCGTCGGGATGCGGCAGCGAGCGCTCGCCGAAAATCACTGAACGCGGCATTTCCAGCCGCAACAGCAATTCACGCCACGCCACTGAATCGCCTTCTACCAACGATGTCGCCGCACGATGGACTGCTCTGGCACAGGAGATCGCGAGAGCGCCCGCCCAAACGGGATCGCCCTCTCTCGACGCGGTCGCGACCGTTTGCGCGTGGCCGTACAACCAATAGTCAGATTCAGAGTAGGCCGCAATCTCGCGACTGAACAATCCTCCGCCCGCGTCAAGATTCGGCTCTGCGAGAACCAGACGGCGTACCCGGCGAGGCGCCATCGTAGCCGCAACGATCGCGACCGCCCCACCCATGCTGTGACCGAAGAGATCGACGTCTGTGTCGAGACTCCGAATGAGTTCGACGACGATTCGAGCATGGTCTTCGACACGATATCCGAAGCACTCAGGCCGGTCGCTATACCCGGATCCCAGCAAATCGACCAGAATGCTGCGCCGCCTCGTCAATGCCGGATCCGAGATCACTTGCGGGTAGTCGCACGAGGACGCGCAGCCAAGTCCGTGGATAAACACTAGCGGCGTGCCTACCCCTGGAATGTCATGGAATCGCAGCGTCCCGCTTTGCCCGGAAAGCTTGAGAGTGCGCACGGATGATCCTGGGTCGATATGCCGGGCCTGCGGTGTTCAGGCGGTCGCTTGGGTACGCGCCGGCGGGGGCAAGACTTCCGGCGGAATCGGGCAATCATAAGGCTTGCGCCCGCGCTTTTCGTCAAGCTCCACTTTTGCTGCGCGCAGCACATCCGGTTGGCCGACCAGATCGACGGCCGTGGCAGCCAGTGTCTGCGCGGCCAGCAACATGCCTCGGTGAGCCAGCGTCGCCTTGCCCTGCGAGACCATTTGCCACGAATGAAAACCTGTTCCCCATGCGAAGCAGGACGTCAGGCATTGCGTGGTCGGAACGACCCAGGTGACATCGCCAACATCGGTCGAGCCTGTCACCGGGCGCGCCATGTCGGCACGATACGGCTGGATGTCCGTAACGATCGGACGCGGGTCACGCAGCGCCGCCGCGAAGTGACGAGCGCTGTTCTCGAAATCATCAGACGAAATGGTCTGCTGAATCTGCCTCGCGAATTCGACGTCGCGATCGCTGACGTCGAAGCCGCCGAGCGCCCGCATGTTCCGGTCGAGAACCTGATCGAGCGTGTCGTTATGCAGCACGTTCGAGCACGCCTTGTCGAAAACGATCTCGAGACGCGTGCCGGTCATCAATGCGGCACCGGCCGCGATCTGTTTGACACGCTCGAACAGATCCCGCGCTTCTTCGCTGCGCGGTGCGCGCACCGTATAAAGCAGTTCGGCGAGTACCGGCACCACGTTGGTCGAAATGCCACCGGAATTGATGTAAGCGAAATGTACACGTGCCTGATCCGGCATGTGCTCGCGCAGATAGTTGACACCGATGTTCATCAGTTCAGCGGCGTCCAGCGCGCTGCGCCCAAGATGCGGCGCGAGAGCCGCGTGCGCGGCCTTGCCGTGAAAGCGGAAATACGCCTGTACGTTCGCGAGCGTGGCGTTCATGAACACCGAATTTGCCACCGACGGATGCCAGCTCAACGCGACGTCGAGGTCGTCGAACAATCCGGCGCGCGCCATAAAGGTCTTGCCGGCAGCAGCTTCTTCGGCGGGGCAACCGTAGAATCTGACCGTGGCGTCGATATTGTTGGCAGCAAAATAGTCTCTCGCGGCAAGTGCCGCGAGATGTGCGCCCGCGCCGAGCAGGTGATGGCCGCAGCCGTGCCCATTGGTGTTGACGCCGTCAGCGGCCGGTACGCAGACCAGCGCGCCGCTTTCCTGGCTCAGCCCGGCCAACGCATCGTACTCGCCCAGAAATCCGACCAGCGGGCCGCCGCTGCCCGCCTCCGCCACAAACGCCGTCGGCAGTCCGGCCACGCCACGCGTCACGCGAAACCCTTCTTCCTCAAGTAGCGCCGCGTGCAGTTCGGCAGAGCGATATTCGCTGTAGCGCATCTCGGCGTACGACCAGATTTCATTTGCCAGCTCAACGTATCGCTGCTGCTTTGCCTCGACGAGACGCTTCACCTGTGCTGCGTGCTCCACATAGCCTCCATTCTCTCAGGATCGGTAGTCGTTTCGAAAGATTCGCGCCGGTAAGCCGGCGCAAATTTTTCCACTTTCTGCTGGCGTAGAGTATGTCGACAGATAAGCGGCCAACAACTCAATGAAAGTGTTGCCGTTGACTCCCGGTTGTCTCCTCCTGAAAAAATTTGGTGTCATACATTGACCATGAAGCTACATCAACTCCGCGCACTTGTTGCGATCGCCGACACCGGCAGCATCCGGAACGCAGCCCGCGCCACGGACCTCTCGCCGGCCGCCATTACCAAGGCGATACGTGAGCTTGAGGAAGACCTGAATGTCACGCTGATCGTCCGCGAGGCTACGGGTGTGACGCTGACTGAAGCAGGTCAGACGCTGCTCGGGCATGCAAGGCTGACAGTCGGACAGTTGGCGCGAGCGCGGCAGGAAATGGAGCGGCTATCCGGTAAGAGGGACGGCACCCTGTCGATTGCAGCAGTGTCGTGGGTCGGTCTAACGTTGCTTGGAGAGGTTGTCGGCCTGTTCCAGACGCGTATGCCCGAGGTAAAGATCGAATTCTTCGAAGGATTGGCAACCGTGTCGATACCAAGATTGCGTGACGGAACGCTCGATATCTCGATTGGAAGGGCTAGCTCTGTTACGCAAACGGAGGAGTTCACCCATGTCCCGTTGTTTCGCACCGGTTACGCGGTAGTCGGCCGGACGGAACATCGTCTGGCAGGGTGTCGATCGCTGCATGAATTGAAGGACGCCGAGTGGATTCTGAACCGCGACTCCTCCGTCGACGAACTCGCCGCGACCAATGCGTTCACCGAATATTGCCGCGTCTACGAACCACGCATTCATATATCGCATTCCAGCGCGATCGCGCTTGGGCTGGTAGCAAGCACCGACATGTTGACGCTGATGCCATGGCCGCTCGCTGAACTGCTCGTGAGCAAGGAACGATTGACGGTCCTTCCGCTGGTCGACTCCATTGCCGAAGCCGAGATCAGTCTTATATACCGGCGCGCCGCACCACTCAGCAATGCCGCCAAATACTTTGTGGAGTGTCTGACCAGCGTGATCCGCACCTCCATGGCATCCGAAGATCCTTTCAAGCGCCGGCTCTTTCACTCTGTCGAGTGCCTGCTGTAGGCAGCAATCACTCGCTGCGCAGCGAGTGGTTTCTCCTTGACGCAATCCATTCTCGCCATGCCGGACAGCATGACGCCAGATTGCTTCGTGTGTGCTTTCCGAATCATCAATCGTTCAGGAAAGCAAAGCAAATTTTTGACACGTTGACGATGCCAAAAAAGAACGTCATTATTTTTTCAATCGCACGGCAAGCGTGCCGGCGCTAACCCAATTCGGAGACGGGTGTGTCAAATCAAGCAAACGGGTGTGAGCACCCGACAGTCCGCACAGCATCGACCCTCGACTTCATTGCGGTGGTCGTGGGCAACGCCCTGGAATTCTTCGACTTCACGGTCTACGCCTTTTTTGCGGTATTCATCGGCAAGGCTTTTTTCCCCGCGTTTTCTCCGGCGAGCCAGGTGATCGCATCGGTCGCGGTGTTCGGCGTCGGCTTCGTCGCGCGCCCGATCGGCGGCCTGGTGATCGGCGCCTATGCGGACCGTTCGGGACGCAAGGCGGCGCTGTCTTTAACGATCGGTTTGATGGCACTCGGCACCGCGATCCTCGCGTTCACACCCTCGTATGCGACGATCGGCGTGGTGGCGCCCATACTCGTCGTCATCGGCCGTCTGCTGCAAGGGTTTTCGGCCGGCGGCGAAATGGGACCCGCGACAACGTACATGCTCGAAATGGCTTCGTCGAACCGGCGCGGCTTCTATACGAGCTGGCAGCTTGCGACCCAAGGTGTGGCTTCGCTGCTGGGTGGGCTGGTCGGCTACGTCGTGTCATCGATGCTGCCGCCGGCGGCGCTCGAGGAGTGGGGGTGGCGCGTACCGTTTGTCATCGGTCTGTTGATCGCGCCGATCGGACTGTATATCCGGAAGCAGTTGAGCGAAACCCTCAATACCGAGTCTGCGGTCAAAGGTACGGGTGAGCTCGTATCCACCATTGTCAGCAAGCACCTTTCCGATTTGCTGCTTTCGTGTGCCGTAATAATCGGACCGACGATCACGGTATATGTCGTCGGGTACTACATGACGACCTACGGCCTGCGCGTGCTGCACCTGCCCACGTCGACCTCGATGCTGGTCGGGCTCATCACTGGCGGCGTGGGAATTTTCGCATCCCTGGCCGCCGGCCTGATCTACGACCGGTTTCCCAATACGAAGTGGATGGTACTGCCGCAGGTTTTGACGGTACTGGCGATCGTGCCGGCATTCGTGTGGGTCACCCAGAACGGCACGGCCGTCACCTTTCTTTCGATGGTTGCGCTGCTGACGTTGTTGCGCGTGCTGATGGCGCCGTTTCAACTGTGCTTCATTCCAGAGATATTTCCTAACGCGATTCGCAGCACGTGCGTGTCCGTCTGCTTCAGCGTGCCGACCACGATTTTCGGCGGCAGCGCGCAGGTGGTAGTGGCATGGCTCGCCGCGAGGACGGCCGACCCGATGTCGCCGGCCTGGTATCTGCTCGCCGCAAACTCTATTTCGCTGCTCGCCGTGCTGACGCTTTACATGCGACATCGCGCAACGATGGGACGCAACAGCGTATTCCGCGCCAAAGCGGGAATCTAGCAGTCCGTCGATCCAGCCGAATTATTTATTCATGTTCGTCATTCGACTGCGAGGCCTGGCATGTCATTTCGATTACGGGTCGAACGGCAACGGGTTTCGTGCGTCAATCGAACCGGAGAGCACGTGAATTTCGATCAACTCGATCAAGAGATTGCCGCGCGGATCGAATCGTACCGTGATGTGTGCGTGCACCTGAGCGACCGGCTGTGGGATCTCGCTGAAACGGCCTATGCGGAGTACGAGTCGGCGGAATTGCAAATTCGCGAGCTCGAGCGGCATGGCTTCCGGATCACGCGAGACGTTGCGGGTATCCCTACTGCGTTTGTCGCCGAAGCCGGCGACGGCGGCCCGGTCATCGGCTTTCTCGGCGAGTACGACGCGTTGCCTCACCTCAGCCAGGTCGCCAACTCCGCCACCCGGCAACCGGCACCAGATGCCGGCGGCGGACACGGTTGCGGTCACAACCTGCTTGGCGGCGCGGCGCTGATGTCCGCTTTCGCCATCAAGGATTGGCTTCACGCGTCCGGGCGCGCGGGCCGGGTTCGCTATTACGGCTGCCCCGCTGAGGAAGGCGGAGCCGGCAAGACGTTCATGACGCGAGCCGGCGCATTTGCCGATCTCGACACCGCGCTCACCTGGCATCCTGCCAGCATCCTCGCAATCGATGCGATGACAACCCTTGCGACGCTTCACGCGCGCTTCACGTTCAGCGGCGTCGCCGCACACGCGGCGGCCGCGCCTCACCTGGGGCGCAGCGCACTCGACGCGGTCACGCTGATGAATGTCGCCGCCAACTATCTGCGCGAGCACATTCCGAGCGATGCCCGCCTTCACTACGCGCTGCACGATACGGGTGGGGCGGCGCCCAACGTCGTTCAAGCTCGTGCCGAGGTCGTCTATCAATTGCGCGCACCTGAACTCTCCACGATCCATTCGCTACTCGACCGGCTGCGCAAGATCGCGGACGGCGCCGCGATGATGACCGACACCACCGTCGTATGCCGGGTGGAAAAGGCCATGTCGAATATGAGGCCCAACAAGGTCCTGTCCGATCTGATGTACGAGCGCATGCTCGCAATCGGTCCGACGCCGTTCGACACCGTCGATCACGATTTTGCCGCGCGCATGCACGCCGCCATTTCACCCGCCGAAGCACTGGGCAGCTTGTCGATTTTCGGCGCCCATCGGCTCACGGGAGTTCTGCATGACGGGGTCCTACCCGCTGCATCGATGCCATCGTTGTTGCCCGCGTCGACCGACGTAGGCGATGTCAGTTGGGTCGTGCCGACAGCCCGCTGTCTCGGCGCCTGCTTCGCGCTGGGCACGCCGTTCCATTCGTGGCAGTTGGTCGCCCAAGGCAAATCGTCGATCGCGCACAAAGGCATGCTGCAGATCGCGAAGGTGATGGCTGCCACCGCCGCAGCGCTCTACACGAGTCCTTCATTGCTTGAACAGGCCAAGGCGGAATTGCGTGAGCAATCGGCCGGTGAAACCTACATCTGCCCCATTCCGGACGACGTGCTTCCTCCCGTCGCTAAAGACGGCCGAACGCAAAGAGGCTCGGTTCGGGGGGCGTTTCCGCACCAATACGCCGGGGGTAACGCGTGATGAAGCGCGAAGATAACCAACGGATCGGACTCGTCGAGCAGTTCGTCGAAGCAAAGCGTGACGACTTCATTGATCTTGCGGATCGGATCTGGGATCTTGCCGAGACCCGTTGGGAAGAATTTCGATCAGTCGAAGCGCAGATCGAGTTACTTGAGCGCGAAGGATTTCGAATCACGAGAAACCTGGGTGGTCTGCCCACGGCATTCGTTGCGGAAGCCGGAAATGAAGGACCCGTCGCCGGGTTTCTGGGCGAATACGACGCGTTGTCGAACATGAGCCAGCAAGCCGCGGCCGTAGAAGCGTGCCCGGTATGTGCCGGAGGTAGCGGACACGGATGCGGTCATCATCTGCTTGGTGTCGGTGCGATGCTGGCCGCAGTTGCCACGCGCGACTACCTCGTTTCCCAGGATTTGCCTGGGATCGTCCGTTACTTCGGATGCCCCGCCGAGGAAGGTGGCGCCGGCAAGACCTACATGGCTCGCGAAGGTGTATTCGATGATATCGACTTCGCATTGACCTGGCACCCTGGCCCGTTCTCGGGGATTTTCAAGTACAAATCGCTGGCGGTGATGCAGGCATTTTTCCGCTTCTCCGGCGTGGCCTCGCACGCGGCGGCTTCACCCCATCTCGGACGCAGCGCGCTCGATGCGGTTGAACTGATGAACGTCGGGGTGAATTTCCTGCGCGAGCATATGCCCGCCGAGGCTCGCGTCCATTACGCGATCATCGATGCCGGCGGCCTCGCTGCAAACGTTGTTCAGGCCCGTGCCGAAGTGCTGTACGTGGTCCGCGCGCCGAACATCGAGCAGGCGTGGGCGCTATTCGAGCGCGTTCGACGAATCGGCGCGGGCGCTGCGCTGATGACCGAAACAACCGTTGAGGTCGAAGTCGATCGCGCATGCTCGGACGTGCTGCGCAACGAAACGATTGAAGCCTTGATCATGGATAACCTCGAGCGTTTCGGCCCTCCTCCCTTCGACCAGTCCGATCGCGATTTCGTCACGCGGCTCGCCGGAAACATCAGCGCGGGTGATTTGCAGGAATGTCTCGACGCCTATCGCGGGCCCGCTGGTGCCCATGGACTCGCCGACACGCCGCTTCCATTGAACGAGGAACCGGGCTCGTTGACTGGATCGAGCGATGTGGGAGACGTGAGCTGGGTCGTGCCGACAACCCAGTACCTCGGCGCTTGCTACGCGGTGGGGACCAACATGCACACGTGGCAACTGGTGTCGCAGGGAAAACTGCCCGCTGCACATAAAGGAATGCTGCACGCGGCAAAGGTACTCGCGGCGACCGCGCTGGATCTGCTGACGGAGCCGTCACATATCGACGCAGCTCAGGCAGAACATGCGTGCCTCACTGGCGGACGTCCCTATGTCTGTCCAATTCCCGAATCGGTACTCGCGCCACCGCTGCGTAAAAGGACGGAAAAGAAAAGGACGGAAAAGGGACACCTAACCTAGCGCCCAACCGCACTCCTTTTACGCACTTGACCTGACCTGATCCATGACATTTTCCTACTTCATCACGGCGACTAACGAGCACGATCCGCATGCGCGGGTAAGCGCGGCACATTGTCAGTTCATTCAGGAAGCCATCCGCGCGACGCCTGACTTGATGAAGGCCGAGCTTTATACGCCCGCCCAGATCACGACTTATCACGACGACGGCCCTTCGCCCCTGCTCGCGCTGCGGCTCGAGTTCACCAGCCTCGAGGCACTCGAGTCACAAGTCACCGAGGGCGGACATCTCTGGCGGCTTGCGCAGTCGGATGACTGGCTCGCGCCGTGCGCAAGCCTGGTCACGCATCAAGCCATGCTCACCCGTACGTTTATGCCTCTCACGACGACGCCCGCGGAACCGGCGTTGTGCAGCTATCTCGTGCATTACCCGGGCGCTGCGGAAAATTTCAACGACTGGCTTTCCTACTACGTCGCCCATCACCCTCAGATCATGCTCGACTACCCGCATGTACGGCAGGTCAACGTATTCACCCGGGTCGACTGGTGTGAGTCGATGCCATGGACGCGCGTGAACTACATGCAGCGAAACATGCTGACCTTCCCTTCGTCGCAACTGCTCGCCGAGGCGCTGACGTCGCCCGTTCGTGCGCGAATGCGGGAAGACAATGGACGGTTTCCGGCGTTCTCGGGACGAGCTTGCCACTACCCGATGCTCACCAACGTAATCGCTCCGGACAACAAGAAGTCTTAGCCGAAACCAAAGGAGAAAGACAAACCAGATAAGTTTTCATTCGCTGTCTCGTATCACACGCTTCAATATTAGTAATACTTATTAAAAAATAACCAATTGCGTTTGGAAATCAACTTCGTCAACGAATCGCCTCGAAAAATCGAATACCACTAACAACATTTCGAGCGATCTACGCAGCACTTTAAGAGGATGTTTAAAATGTGTAGGAAAGTTCTAGTCACCGCTACCCTGCTCGGCTCCATCGCAGGCACCGCACACGCGCAAAGCAGTGTGACCCTGTACGGGCTCGTCGATTCGGCAATTGGCTACACGAGCAACCAGGGTTCGACCAACGGCCACATCAATCACGGCATTCAGGCGTTGCCCGGCGCCATGTCGGCGAACCGGTGGGGCCTGCTCGGCTTCGAAGACCTCGGCGGCGGTACGCAAGCCACCTTCAGGCTCGAAAACGGCTTCAACATTCAGAACGGTGCGCTCGGACAAGGCGGCCGGATGTTCGGCCGCAGCGCGTACGTGGGCCTCGTCAACAACAGTTGGGGAGCCGTGACAGCCGGCCGCCAATACATGCCGTTCCAGGAAGACGTGGGCAACGAAATGGCCGCCCTCTACATGTCGGGTTATACGTTCCATCCGTATGACAACGACGACATGAACTGCACGTTCAGGCCCAACAATGCGGTCAAGTACACGACACCTACCATCGCCGGTTTCACCGCGAAGGTCCTGTATGCGTTTTCGAACCTCGCCGGCCAGATCAATACCAACCGCCTATGGAGCGGCAGCGCCGACTATGTGAACGGTCCGGTCCACCTCGATGCGGGCTTCTTTACGGTCAATCAACCAGGCTACGGCACAGCCGGTGCGGAAGCGTCGGACAACACGTATGGCGCGCTTCCGACGATTGCTGCCGGCGGCATTGCGAAGCACACGGTATGGGGCGCCGGCGGCACGTATACGTTCGGCGCGCTGCTCGCGAGCATCATCTATACGCATGCGGACTTCGACGCGACCGTCGGCGGCACACTGAAGTTCAGCAACTACGAAACGAGCCTACGCTATCAGCTCACGCCCGCTACGGTGTTAACTGCAGCCTATCTCTACACCACACAGAGAAGTACCGTTGCCGCAGGTGGGAATACGCACTACAACCAGGGCGCATTGGGGGTCAACTACTTCCTGTCGAAGACAGTTGACCTGTACAGCAACCTTGTCTACCAGCGGGCCGCAGGTACGGCTCATGCGTGGATTCTCAATGGAACGGCAATGTCCAGCAACGACAGCCAGTTCATGGCCCTGGTCGGGATCCGGAAGAAGTTCTAGGAACCCTGGTTTCGAAACAACGGCAATGTGTGCTGGAGGATGCGCGAACTGATCGAAGCGCATTCCGGCGGCACACCTCGCGGTACGACCTGAAATAATGCATCGCACGCGTTTTCAACGGCGCTCACGGTGTCGCCTTAGCGGGTCTCACCAAAGAAGGTTCTCGCCGACATGGGATGATGGATATTGCTCCCTTCGAACGGCGGGAATTTCTCGAAATCCGCACGCATCTGATGTCTTACCGGCGAATTCATAGCACGGGTAATCGCCTCGGCGCTATCGAACATCAGCTTGTTGCGTTGCATGTAGTGAACCTTGCGCCACGGCATAGCATCGACCCAATCGACCCGCGTGAAAATCTCGATCTCACGCACACCGTCGAAGAACTTCATGATTTGCGGGTGGTGCGCCAGATAGTAAGTAAGCCACTCGTCGAAGTTTTCAGCGTGCCCCGGATAGTGAACCAGGAACTGGCAGGGAAGCGCCCCATCCGGCACCTTGGCCTCAGGGTCAAGCACCGGATAGGGCCGGCGCGCCATGACCTGTTGTTCGACTGCAGACGGCTTCAGACTTTCGAATTCCGTGCGAGCGATCTGCTGGAGGTGCCCGTCGGCGGATATTGCGGCTTCGAGCGCCGCGAGCTTTTCGAAGTCGAGCTGGAACGCGAAAATCGGCGACGGGCCGTCGTTCGTGTAGAAGTCTTTCGCGCTCTGCGGCGTATATAAGCGCGCGCGGCTCATGGCAGGCGTGGTCCGAATGCAATCGGTGATGGCTTGTAAATCCGCGTCACTAATGCGCGCGTTCGCATCTGGATGTGTAAACGTTACGAGGTAGGAGAATTGCATGATTGCCTGAACGTAGGTGTTGTACGTAGGAAAGAGAACGCGTCATCATAGGTCGAGCAGACATGCCTGCAAGCGCTCGACATCGACGCTCGCAACCCGGTCAGGCACAGCCCCGCCCGAATGATCCGCGGCCAGCGCAAGCATCAGCGCAATGCGCAGCTTCGCGGGCGCCAGATCGCCGCCGACCAGTATTCCGTCAACCGTGAGAAAACGCTGCACCGGTACCACGCCGCGCGGCGCGCGCGTCGCCTGAACGACCACCACGCCCGCCTGCACAGCGTCCCGGAGCGCGCGCATTTCGCCGGCGGCCGGCCGCCCAGGCGCAAGCCCCGCGCAGACGATGCCACGGGCGCCCGCCGAAACGAAAGCGTCGATCGCCGTGCCGTCGGCACCTGCGTAGGATGTCACGATATCGACCCTCGGCAGCGTGAACGCACGCATGGAGGCGTGATCGAGCACCGCAGAAAATGCCGAACCCCGTTGCCCATCACGAAACGCGCGACGACGCCACACCACGCTGGCGTCGGCGTCGATCCGGCCAAGCGGTCCGTATGGGGGCGCTTCGAATGCAGCGAGCTCGAAACTGGCCGCCTTCGTCACGTCTCGTGCCGCGAAAAACAATCCGCCCATTGTCACCAGCACGCCGGCGCCGCGCGAGGCCGAGGCCGCCGCGAGCGCGACCGCGCCGCGCAAATTCGCCGCGGCGTCGCTGCCGTCTGTGTTCGCGGGGCGCTGCGCGCCGGTCAGCACAACGGGTTGCTCCACGGCCAGCACGAGGTCGAGAAACCAGGCCGTCTCCTCAAGCGTCGCCGTGCCATGCGTGACGACAAAGCCTGTCAGCAACGGATCGGCCGCGGCTGTATCGCGAATCAGCGCGGCGAGCTCCAGCCAGTCCTTCGGCGTAATCGCTACACTGCCCAGACTGCGGAACGGAATCGGCACGACGTCGACGTCCGGCGCGAGTTCACCGAGCCGCGCCAACAGATCGTCGATCGGATGAATCACGCCGCTGTCGGCATATTCAATCCAGTCGAAGCGGTGGCGGCCATGCATGGCAAAGGTGCCGCCCGTGCCTATCACCGCGATTCGCGGACGCACAAGATCGCGCGACGCAATCCGCGTTTCCATGTCATCGTGCTTCATGCTTGCAGACGAACGAACAGTTCGTCTCCGACGATTTTTGCCTCGTGGCGGCGCGTATCCCGCGTGATCGGCGCCGACAACGCCTTGCCCGTGCGCACGTCGACAAGACCTGCATGCAGCGGACATTCAATTTCATGCCCGTCGAATTCGCCGTCGCTCAGCAGCGCCGCGCCATGCGTACAGATATCGTCGAGCGCGTGCACATCGCCATCGATCAGAAACAGCCCGACCTTGACACCCTCCAGTTCGATCCCGCGACACGCGCGCGAGCCGAACACCTGCTCCATCGCCCCCAACCGATACCAGCCGTCGTCCTCACGGACGTAGTCGCCTGCGGACGCCGCCTTGATTTCGTGAATCGCGTTCATAGGGCCGCCTTCTGTTGAAGTTTGACAGGTTCGTGCATCCGTACAGCGCCGATCAGGTCGGACAGTTTCGATACGCCGTGCCGCTCGCAATAAGCAGTGAGATCGTGGATCAGGCGCGGCATCGCGGTGGGGGACACGAAGTTGGCCGTGCCGACCTGCACGGCGCGGCAACCGGCCAGCAGGAATTCCAGCGCATCGGCTGCCGTGCCGATGCCACCGCATCCGATCACCGGAATCTTGACGGCCTGCACGCACTGGTACGCGATGCGCAGCATGATCGGGCGGGTTGCCGCGCCGGTCAGTCCACCCATCACGTTCGCGACGCGCGGCCGGAACGTCTCGACGTCGATCGCCATCGCCAAAATCGCGTTGCTGACGACAAGCGCATCCGCGCCCGCCTCTTCCGCGGCCAGCGCGACTTCGACCACATTGCCCGCGTTCGGCGTCATCTTGGCCCAGACCGGCAGGCCGCACGCTTCCTTCATTGCCTTGACGACCTGATACGTCGCCTCCGGATCCATGCCGAACGCGCGGCCATCCTTTTTCAGATTCGGGCACGACACATTCGCCTCGATCGCGGCCACGCCCGGCACCGCGATTTTCGCGGCCAGCGTGCCGAACTCCTCGATCGTGTTCGCCGAGATGCTTGCGACCAGCGGTGGGGTGTAGCGGCGATAGAACGGCACAGTCTGCTCGATGTAGTAATCACTGCCCTTGCTCGGAATGCCGATCGAAAACAGCGTGGCGTCGCGAAACTCGGCGACGCGCGGCGGCGGCACGCCTTCGCGGATATCCTGCGTGATCGTCTTCGTGACGATCGCGCCGAGGCAGTCGAGGTCGAACACCCGAGACGTGCCTTCCGCGAAGGTGCCGGACGCGGGCATGACCGGATTGGCAAGCGTGAGCGAGCCGATCTTGACGCTGAGGTCTACCATGATGTCGTTTCCTGAAGATCGAAGACGGGACCGTCCCAGCACACGCGGCGATAGGTCAGTTCGTCGGAACCGGCGGACTTGCGGAACGGGCGCACGCACGCATAGCACGCGCCGATCGCGCAGCCCATGTGCTGCTCAAGTGCGATCTGGCCGGGAATCTGCAATTCCGCAGCAACGCGTTGAAGCATCGACAGCAACCGGTTCGACCCGCACGTCGTTGCAAAAGTGACAGGCCGGGACGCGTGGAGGCGACGGATCAGGTGCTCGACCTGAACCACGTCGCTGGTCTGGTCGTCGTCGGTGACGATGACGATGTCGGCCCCTGCGTCGCGCAAATAGTCCGCCGACATCACCAGCGAAGGACTGCGCGTACTCAGCACGGCTGTCACGCGGGCGCCTGCCGCAATCGCTTCTTGCGCAAGCGGCGCCATCGTCGCGAGGCCGACGCCGCGCGCCAGCAGCAGCACGTGAGCCGCGCCGGTCGTCGCAGGAAGATCGAAGCCTTTGCCTAGCGGTCCGAGCGCGTCGAGCGTGTCGCCCCTGTTCAGTTGCGCGAGGCCGCGCGTGCCGACGCCCTGCACCTTGTAAAGAAACTCGATGCGCTGATTCTCTGGTGCTACGCGGTAGATGCTCATCGGCCGGCGCAAATACGGCACTTCATCGTTCGAAGGCGGACACGCCAGATGGAAAAACTGTCCGGCGCGTACGGTCAACGCGAGGTCTGGTGCGCTCAACACGAGATGCTTGTATTCCGGATTCACCCATTCGTTCGAACGCACGACACACTGGTTCTCCGCGATCGACGGTATCCGGCTGTACGTTAGATCCGCAGCGGATGCTGCGTCGTCGCGATGTGCACACAGCGGAACCACCTTGCCTGTTGCTCGCGTTTCGCTGCTGCAACGGCCGCCCGTTGTTTGCGCGTCGTTGTCCGATGCGAGGCTCTCCGCCGCGCAGGCGTCTGTCTGTAAGCTTGTCATGTTTCTTCCGTCGTATCCTGTCGAATCAATGTCCTTTGCTCGCTCACACGCTTCGCATTCAGCGAGGCGAAATCGCTCGCGAGCGGGAACGGTTGGGCGCCGGGCTCTAGCATGTGAAGCTGCGTAAATCGCATTTCCCGCACCAGCCAGTCACCCGACGCTTCGCACACGTACTTCTCTTCGGTGACGGCGCCAAGCATCACGGCGCGTGCGTCATCGTCGCGCAGGGCCAGTTGCCACAAGCGCCATGTGCCGACTGCGTTGTGAGTGTCGATGAAGGTGAGCGTTTCGCTGACGTAGTAGTGCATCGCGAATAGCCACGGCGATCGTTGAAACCAGTCGGCCAATTTCTCGCGGCCCACCAGGTTGTCACCGAATCCGGAGCCACCGACCCACACCGCCGTTTCGGTGAAGCATTCCGCCTGTTGACGCGCGATCTCGCGCATCACGCCCTCGGGTTGGCGCTGATAGTCGGCGGTGTATTTGGCGTCGGCCAACGCCGCGTAACGCGCTTTCAGGGCGCGTATCGCATCGACCGCTTCGAGCCGCGCCACGCGCGCTTCGAGCGAAGCGGCATCTCCCGCCACGGTTTTCTCGATTGGGCTGTTCATCGTCAAACCAGCTCCTTCAGTGAAACCAGCGCGTTGCCAAGCTGTTGCGGATCGATCCGCTTGCGTGATTTGACAAGCGCTTCCAGATAGCGCCGGTCGCGGCTCTGGTTGATCGTGACGCCGGCGCTCACGCAGCCGTCACGCAGCGATATAACGGTCGCGTTCGCCGCATTCAGATCGCCGCGCACAACGGTTGCATCGGTAGCCTCAGGCAGACCGGTTACCTGAATCGCGTGGCCGAGCTGATCGGTCCACATCCACGGCGTTTCCCGATACGGTTGCGTGCACCCCATAATGATTTCCGCGACGGCGCGTGCCTGGTTCTCCGCGTTGCGCCAGGTTTCCTGGCGCAAATGAAAACCGGCGTCACTGTCGAGCGTGCAGGCGACGTCGCCAGCCGCGTAAAGCCATGGCAATTGCGGGCTTCGGCAGAACGCATCCACGGTGATACCGCGCGCATCAGACAGGCCCGTGTGCTTCAGAAAACGCGGATTGCAATCGACGCCGATCGCAACCAGCACGCAATCCGCGTCGACGCCAAACGGCACGCCATTGCGTGTGGCATCGACTCGCAGCCGGAGCACATTCGTCTGTTGCCTCTCCGCCGCCACGATCCGCTCGACACTGACGCCCGTATGCAACTCGACGCCTCGCGCGGTGTGCTGCTGCGCCAACCAACCGGCCACGAGAGGCGGCAGACAGCGATTCATGATGCCGTTGCCCGCTTCGAGTACGGTAACGGGCACGCCGAGCGCGATCGCAGTCGACGCGACTTCCATTCCGATCACGCCCGCCCCGATAATCGCAAGCCGTCTGCACCCCACGAGCGACTCTTTCAACGCAAGGCAGTCATCAAGTGTTCTGAGCACGTGTACGCCGGGCATTGCCGCGGTCATGAAAGCGGGACGTCGCGCCTCGCCGCCCGTGGCAACCACCATCAGGTCGAAATCGACGCTGCGTCCGTTGTCCAGTTGCACGCGCCGTGCGTCGATATCGAGCGAATCGGCGCACGCGTGAATCCGTTCGATACGCGCAGCCGTCAACGCGTCTACCGACCAGAATTCCGCAGGCGCCAGCGCGAGGCTTTCCTGGGCACTCGTGCCGAGTAGCAAATCCTTGGACAGCGCCGGGCGCTCATAAGGCGCATGCGCTTCCGCGCCAATCAGCGTGACTCGGCCGGCGTGCCCGAGCGCGCGCAGATGCTGCGCGACACGTCCGCCAGCGTGCCCAGCGCCGACAATCGCGATATGCGACGCAGTCATGGCTGACGCTCCTGATCCGCAGCGATACGCACCGTCACGCGGTACAGCACGCAGCGGTCCGACACGCACGTATAGCGGCGCGGTTCGTTGGGCGGAATAAGGATCGCCTCGCCTTCAGACAGGATGTAATGCTCGTGTGCCGCGACAATGTCGACGCGTCCTTCGAGCACCGCACCGACCTCTTCGCCCAGCACGTCTTCGCCGAACTCGACGGTTTCGTCGCGTGACAGCAATTGTGTTGTGGCGGCCAGCGCATCGCCGTCCGCGGTCTGCATGGCTGACGATGCAGCCGGCTCGGAAACCAGCAGGCACTGCTCGATGCGGGTCACGATGCGTTCTCCCGATCGGCGAGCGGGTAATACGGGGTTTCGTCACCGCTGCCGTATTCGGCGCGCGGCGGTGTCACCACGTTGAGCCTCATGCTGACGCCCGCGCCTTCGAAGCGATTCACACCGTAATGGCTCAACCCGGCGGGGATGATCATCGCCTCGCCGGCATTCATCGGTCGCTCGATCTCCGGGCCGCCGGCGTGCACCTCGAAGATCGAACACGCACCGCGCACCTGCAACGATGCTTCCTCGCCGTGATCGTGCGCCTTCGCGGGCAGCCCGCGCCCGGCGGCTTCCACAAACTTGATAACGGCAACGCTTATCGTTTGGCCGATCATCGTCTTCATATAGAGTCCGTCGGCGACGACCTGCTTGAGGCCATCGTCGATTCCAAATATCCGACACTTCGGCATAACGCTCTCCTGATCCGAATTAGCACGTCGCGGCAGTTTCAGATGGCCGGACGCATCGTGAACGTTTCATCGGCGACGAACCGGCGCGGATCGTATCCGTCGATCACCGCCGGCTGCTGGTAAAACTCGACGGCCGGCGCGATCTCCGCAAACGAAAGCAACAGGTACATCAGCGTTTTCGCTTCTTCCGGCAGGCTGGCGAGTTCGTACTGGTTCAGCCATACAACGATCTCGTCGACCTTCGGCAGCATCGCGTCCTTGAACTCGACGATCGCGTCCATGCCGACGGTATGGCGTTGCGTGTTGCGCTGGGTCTCGGTGGGCAGCGCCCAGATTCCGACAAAACAAGCCAGATCGCTGAACACTTCGGGCAGTGCAACCGGCACGGTTCGCGCCTCACGCTTTGGCATGACGATGATTTTCTGTTCCATGATCTTTACTCCGTAACCACTTCGGCTTTGCTGACGGCCGCTTTACCTTCCGCGTCCGCTTCCGCTTCGGCCAGCAGGCGTTCGATGACGTGATAGCTGTGACGAACCAGCAGTTCGTTGTCCTGCAGCACCATGAATTTCTTCACGCCCGTTTCCGCAGCACGCTGCGTACGTTCGAGCGTGCTCAGGTCTTCGAGGAGCACGTCGCGCAGCGCCACCTTCATGTACTCGAGGAAGAAGCGGCCACCCGGCGTCGTCATTTCCGGGTAGTACACGCGCGCTTCGAGCAGCGTCCTGTTGTGCGCGATCGGCCGGAAGTTGTATGCCTGGCAATAGTTGGGCCGCAGCGACAGATAGAAGTCCGGAAACACGACGTTGATATCGAACAGCCAGTTCGCGCTTTGGGTCCAGTTCACGCCTTTGGGCAGTGCGTCGAGCGGAAACGCGTGGCGCGCGCTGCCGATGCCCGCACGCAAGGCCGACGCGGCAATCGGCCGTTTGGAACCGGCATCGGACAGCGCCTCGCTGGCGGCCACGCCGCCTGACGTAACAGCTTTCGGATTACCGTAGACCGACTTCTGGTTGCCCGCGAGAGACAGCCGTCGATGCAAGTCGCCGCACAACGCGTCGAGCGGCGGCATGCTTCCACCCTCGCTCCTGTCGATTGCATCGGCGATCGAATTGCCGTGCACGTAGGCGACGTGATACGCCTCCTGGAATGCGTCGAGCGCCAGCTTCCAGTTGCAATCGACCACCGTCTCCCATGCAAAACCAACCGTCATCTTGTCGAACGGATAGCCTTCGATGTCGCCGTACATCGGCTTCATGAAGTCGTCCAGCGACATCTTCGGGTCCGGATCCATGTTGACGAAAATGAAGCCCTGCCACACGTCGCAAGCAACGCGGGTCAGCGCGTAATCCTTGAAATCGATTCCGAAGAAACACTTTTCATCTGGCACACCCGTCAGCTTGCCGTCGAGGTCGTATGCCCAGCCGTGAAACTTGCAGAAGAACTTGCGCGTGTGGCCGGTCTTGTCATACGCAATCTGGTTGAGCCGATGCGAACACACGTTGTGCATCGCGCGAATCTGGCCCTGCTTGTTGCGCACCACGATGACTTCCGTGTCGCAAGCGTCCAGTTTTTTAACGAAGTAGTCACCGGCAGCGGGAATCTCCTCCACCCGGCCGACCTGCAGCCAGGTCTTCTTGAAGATATGGGCCTTTTCCCGCTCGTAGTACTCGGCCGAGATGTAAGGTTCGACCGGGATCAAGCCCGAGCCGAGATGCGCATACCGCGCAGTGAGCGTGCCTTCCGGGGCGGGTATCTCGTTCATCAGCAAAAATCCTCAACAGGAACATGCAATTCGTCGAATAACGAATGTCATTCTGTTTTTGAAAAATTATGCTGTCAAGTCTTTCCGGCCAAAGGTGTTGAGCGCCGATGTGCGACTCGATCGCTCACGCCGCGAGGACGGTTGCTAGAATGACGGGCGTGCAGGCGGGGATATCGCTCCGGCCCTCTCCGCCAGAATGCGAAAACCAACCGATCCAGGGGATCCAGTGCCGCAGGTAAAAAAAGCAGAAGTACGGGAGGCGATTCTGGCCGCCGCATTTTCGGCGTTCAGCGAGAAGGGCTATTCCGCGACCACGATGACCGAAATCGCGCGCCAGGCCGGCACGACCGTGGCCAATCTCTACGTCTATTTCGATTCGAAGCTCATTATCCTGTACGAGCTCTACCAGCCATGGCTGATGAAGCAGCTCGACGCGCTTCGAGCGGAAGTGGTGCTGTTGTCCAATCCGAAGAAAAAGATCCGACGAATCCTGACGGGCCTATGGGCTGACATTCCAGCCTCCGACCAGGCATTCGCGAATGCACTGATCGACGCGTTGGCAAGCGCGCCGCCGAACATGGGAAAGCCCGTGAAACTGCTCGATTCGGTGGAGGGATTTCTGACCAGGCTGCTGCGCGAATCGTTGCCGCCCGAGCGCGCGGAAGTCGCACGCGACGATCTGATCTCGCATGTGATCTGGATGGCGTTCGACGGCTTCGTCATCAACCATCGCATCGGCGACGTGCGGGATATCGAACGAATCGCCGCATTGATGACTGATCTGTTGCTGGGCGACACGGGTCCGAAGGCCCGCTGAACACTGCCGCGCCGGTTCCCGCCGGTGCCGCTCGCCGGTTGTCAGAAGAAAAAATAAAAAGACAATTTTGAAATTCTTTGACACGCCACAATAAAGAATGTCATTCTGTATTTAGGCCGCAACGTCGGCTGCTTTCCGCGCGTATCCGGATTCGAAGCGACGCAACGGCCGCCGGGTGCATCGGTCCTGGCGTCGCGTCCGGCCGCCCTGTGTGGACGGATGGCTTTGCACACAAGCCTGGTCACGAGCGGGAAGCCATAACGCTCCTACCCATGATCTGTGTTGCTCACCACCTGAGGTGTCTTCAATGGCCGCACTATCCGATAGTTCAGCAAGCCACCCGTTCGATCCACCTGCGCGAACCACCTATCTGGTTCTGATCCTCTGTTTCCTGACGATTGTCGCGGAAGGCTACGACATCGGCGTGATGGGCACGATCGTGCCGTCTCTGCTCGCCGATCAGGCCTGGAAGCTGACGCCGATCGAAATTGGCGCAATGGGCAGCGCCGCGCTCTTCGGCACGCTGTTCGGGTCATATTTCATCAGCGTCGTCAGCGACCTGGTGGGTCGCAAGCGGCTGTTAGTTGGATGTGTCGCGTTGTTTTCGGTATCGATGCTCGGCGCAGCCTGGTCGCCAACGCCCTTTGCATTTTCAGTCGCGCGTTTTGCTGGTGGACTCGGTCTGGGTGGTGTCATTTCCGCCGCTGCCGCGCTAACAGTCGAGTATTCGCCATCCGGGAAACGCAATCTGAACTTTGCGCTGATGTACTCGGGCTATTCGATTGGTGCGCTGCTGTCGGCATTGATCGGGATCGCTTTTCTCAGTTCGCATGGATGGCGGTTCGTCGTCGCGCTCGGCGCAAGTCCGCTCATCGCGCTTCCGCTTCTGCTGTACCTGTTGCCAGAATCACTCGATTTTCTGATCGCTCGTGGAAAACAGGCACAGGCGCAAGTTCTCGCCGCCAAACTCGGCATCAGGATGTTCGGCCCGGAACACCTCCCGAAAGACGCACTGCCCAAACCTTCGATCGGCGCCGTGTTTGGCGAAGTGTTCTCAAAACAGAATCGATGGGCGACGATCAGTCTCTGGATCGCGCAGATCGCTGCCGTCCTCGTGATCTATGGATTGGGGACATGGCTGCCGCAGTTGATGCGCAAACTGGGCTACGACCTCGGCTCAAGCCTTTCGTTTCTCGCAGTCTTCATGCTGTCGTCCGCCATTGGCGGAATCCTGATCGGCCGAATCAGCGACCGCCTGGGCGTACGCAAAACCATCTGTGGCGGATACGTGATCGGCGCCCTGGCAATCTCGGGGCTCGCGATCAAGAGCAGTCTCGTCGTCAACTACATCCTGGTCGCGCTGGCTGGTTTCGGAAGCATCGGTGTCGCGATGGTTCAACTCGGCTTCATCGCCAACTACTACCGCGCCCATGCAAGGGCGAGCGCAACGGGTTGGGCCGTGGGCATCGGCCGCTTCGGCGCGATGAGCGGTCCGATGGTGGGCGCCTATCTGGTGGCACAAGGTGTCGACGTCAAGTGGAATTTCTTCGCCTTCGCGGGATCGGCGCTCGTCGCGGCCATGGCTATCGCACTGACACGCAATCCTGAGCGCAGCCTCTCGTTTCAGAACTCGATGGGGATCCCTGTCGAAAATTGATTTTCTAAAAAACAACAATATATTTAGACATACAGATCAACAATCTGGGCAACGGGGATTCACGATGCATCCGTTGACAACAACCTATTGCCCAGCCACCCGAAATACCGCCACCACAGAACGCAGGCGCGCCGCCTGTTCGTCGAGCGACGCCGCAGCCGCGGCCGCCTCTTCCACCAGCGCAGCATTCTGCTGCGTCACTTCATCCATCTGCGACACGGCCCGGCTGACCTGCTCAATGCCAGTGCTCTGCTCGTCCGACGCGGAGGAAATCTCGCCCATGATGTCGGTTACCCGGCGAATCGACTGCTCGATCTCGGCCATCCGGCCACCTGCTACCTCGACGAGCCGCGTGCCGCCGCTGACATTCGCCACCGACGCCTGGATCAGGCTCTTGATATCTTTCGCCGCTGCAGCGCTACGTTGAGCAAGGGCGCGGACCTCGCCGGCCACGACAGCAAAACCGCGCCCTTCCTCGCCTGCCCGCGCTGCCTCGACAGCGGCGTTGAGCGCGAGGATGTTGGTTTGAAAGGCAATGCCTTCGATGACCGCGGTGATCTCGGCGATCTTCTTCGACTCGCTCTCGATCTGCTTCATCGTGCCGACCACTTCCTGCACCGCGGAACCCCCACGCGCTGTGGCCTCGGTCGCGGCATTGGCGAGCCCGTTTGCCTGTCTTGCGTTGTCTGCGTTCTGCTTAACGGTCGCCGTAATCTGCTCCATGCTGGCAGCCGTTTCCTGCAATGACGCCGCCTGCTCTTCAGTGCGTTGCGACAGATCGAGGTTACCTTGTGCGATTTCGCCTGAACCGGTCGCGATCGAATGACTCGCCGACTGAATCTCCGACACGACGGCCGCGAGCTTTGACTTCATGTCGTTCAGCACGTACAGCAGGCTGCCCGGTAACGCCCGACCCACTTCAACCTCGATGCCCAAATTGCCGTCCGCGATTTGCGTGGCGATATGAGCCGCGTAAGCAGGCTCCCCGCCGAGCGCCCGCTTCACGCTGCGCGTCACGGTCCATGCGATCACACCAACCGCGGTGAAGATGACGGCTGCAATGGACCCCAGAACGATGACGAGCTTGATAAACGCGGCGTTGATGTCGTCATAGAAAAATCCGGTGCCGATCCACCAGTCCCAATCGGGTATCGCGACCACGCCTTGCAACTTTGGCTCCGGGTCCGCATCCGGCGTGCGCTTCACGAGTACGTCGACGAGCGCGATATGCGAAGCCGCCATGCCCTGACGGTAAGCCTCGCTGTCGGTCAATCCGGTCGTGGTTTTATTGCCCTTAGCCTTGGTCCCGATGAACTTGGCATTCGGGTGGACCAGGTTCACGCCATCGGCCGTGGTGACCCAGTAGTAGCTCTTCGTGTTCGCATTAAGCTGGGAGACGGCGTCTTTGGCGGCCTGTTGGGCCTGGTCGCGCGTCATCACGCCACGCGACTGCAGGTCGTGGTAGTGATTGACAAGATGCTCGGCTTTCGTGAGAAGAATAACGATCTGCTCCCGCCGACTGTCGACAAGCGAGCTGCGTACAGTCTGAACGGCAGTTGCCGCCACGAGTACGACGCCGAGCAAGGCCGCGACGACCAGAGCCAGCAACTTGGTGGACAACTTCATGTGACCGCCCCAATTTGTAACTATCTAGTACATTTAACGGCATTCACGACATACTTCTTCAAGCCTCTTGACCCAGGAAAAACCCTTAGCCACCTGCACTTCTGTGTTGCGGTGGCGGCGTCGACAGACGCCGCCACGCCACCCGGCAATTAGAACCGGTGGATGATGCCTACGCCTGCAGCAAACTGGCT